>VBQC01000011.1 GCA_005887825.1 Verrucomicrobiota bacterium
GAAAGGCAAACTTGCCGATGACATCAAATCCACATTTGGCAGCTTTGACGATTTCAAAGAGAAATTTGCAGCTGCCGGGACGGGTCGTTTCGGCAGCGGCTGGGCGTGGCTTATTAAGAACAAGAGCGGAAAGCTAGAAATCATTTCCACCCCGAATCAGGACAGCCCGCTCATGGATGGCAACAAGCCAATCCTTGGCGTGGATGTTTGGGAACACGCCTATTATCTCAAGTACCAAAACCGCCGGCCCGACTACATTAAGGCTTGGTGGAATGTGGTGAACTGGGACGCGGTGGGGAAGAATTACTGATTCGCGCCAGCGGATTCCGCGGCTGGATAGCGCACGCGTCTCGCGTGTTGGTTTTGGCGTCCCGCCAAAACGCACTTAGCTTGTGCCCGCGAACGCGTATCGCTGCCGAACGTGGAAGGAGTTCGCGAAAGCGAAACGCTTTCGCCAACACGCGAGACGCGTGCGGCTACCCAAAACATGGCGTACCTAAACGAAAATTATCTCAAGCTTCAGGCCGGCTATCTCTTTCCAGAAATCGCCCGGCGCGTGCATGAATTTTGCGAAGCCAATCCCCAAGCGGCCAAGCGTGTGATCCGTTGCGGAATTGGTGACGTAACTGAGCCGTTGCCGCGCGCGGCAATCGACGCGATGAAGCGTGCTGTAGATGAGCTGGGAAAACGCGAAACCTTTCGCGGCTACGGTCCCGAGCAGGGCTACGAATTTTTACGATCGACAATCGCGCAACACGATTATCGCGACCGGAATATCGATATCGCCGATGATGAGATTTTTATCTCGGACGGATCAAAATGCGATTGTGGATATATTCTCGATATTCTCGGGGACCAAAACAAAGTCGCGATTCCCGACCCGGTCTATCCGGTCTATGTCGATACGAATGTGATGGCGGGCCACACTAGCAGGGTAAAATCGGACGGCAGCTACGAAAACATCCTTTATTTGCCGTGCACCGCCGACAACGGATTTGTTCCCGAACGCCCACGGGAACACGTCGATCTTATTTATCTTTGTTTTCCCAACAACCCCACCGGAGCCGTTGCGTCACGCGAGCAACTTTCGAGTTGGGTCGAGTACGCGCGCGAACACGAGGCGTTGCTACTCTTTGATGCCGCTTATGAAGCGTACATCTCGCAGCCAGGCGTTCCGCATTCGATTTTCGAGATTCCCGGCGCGCGCGAGTGTGCGGTGGAATTACGCAGTTTTTCCAAGAGCGGCGGTTTCACTGGCGTGCGCTGCGGGTTTACGGTCATGCCGAAAACGTTGCTTGCCAAAACAGAGTCGGGAAAAAAAATGCCATTGCATCCGCTTTGGCATCGGCGCTGGAGCACGAAGGCAAACAGTGTGAGTTATCCCGTGCAACGCGGCGCGGAAGCGCTTTATACGCCGGCAGGCGGCGAACAAGTTCGCGCGCTCATTGACCACTACATGGGTAACGCGCGAATCTTGCGTGCGGCCGCCGCAGAAGCTGGTATGACAGCATTCGGCGGAATAAACGCGCCCTACATCTGGGTCAAAACGCCGGACGGGCTGACTAGCTGGCAGATGTTTGATCGCATGCTGCGAGATTTGAACGTCGTGATCACGCCCGGCAGCGGTTTCGGCGCACAGGGAGAAGGGTATTTTCGCATTTCCGCTTTCAACAGCCGGGATAACGCTGAGGAAGTGGCGCGGCGTCTGGAGAGATTGTGCTGATATTAATTCTGTAGCCGCCGCCCTCTGGGCGGCGCGGCGCGCGTTCGTTAAAGGCATCAGCGCAGCGCTTCCCAGAGGGAAGCGGCTACAGGCTCGAATCCTCCCTTGTCCACTGAGTCAACGCGCGTAACGTTCCCGTTTTGAAAAATCAGCGTGTCCGCTACGAAACAGAATATACCGCAGCTTTATCGCTTTTGTTTCTTGATGCTGGGTGACGCGCGTAAGGCGCAGGACGTTTTTCACGCAACGTTACGTGAGGCGGCGGCGCGCGCGGCCCAGGGGGAACTGCCAGACGAGCGATTTTGGCTCTTTCGCGACGCGCGCTGGCGTTGCCTGGAAGCAAGCGAAACCGATTTGCAAGCCGAGCCCGTCGGGCTCGACGAGCATGACATAGGTCCGGAGGCCCCTTCAAAAATTGAGCAACTCGATCCCACGCAGCTCGCAATTTGGATTTCCTGTGCACGCGATCCTCAGAGAACTGCCCTGGCACTTTTTTATCTCGATGAATTCGATTACCGCGAAATTCTTAACCTGACGGAACTCAAGCTAGGCGAGCTTTCGCGGCTACTGGAGCAGGGGCGGCGACAATTTCAAGCCTGGCTGTACGCAATGCTTCCTCAAAAGCCGAACTTGAACGTATGAAGACGCCGCGGTTATCGCGTCGGCAACGGGATCTTCTGAATTGTGCGCCGACTGGTGAGGAGAGGGTGCGCGACCGGACCATGCGCGCCGTAATATCCCGTGCAGGCAAGTCCCACGAATTTGTAAATCAACAGAACTTCGATCGAGCAGTGGCGGCACTGGTTCGCGTAATCCCTATGCCGCCAGAGACCGCCGAATGGTTCTCCACTGACCTCATCTCGCCTTCCAAATGGACGTGGAAAAAAACTGTGCGGAACCCAGCCGTCCTCGCGATCGGGATCGCTCTTGTCGTAATCGCCGGAGTGCTCGTCTTCCAGTTTGTTGCACGACTAAATGATTTTCCCGGATCGGCAACCGCGCGGAAATTATTGGCGATTGCCGGCTCGACACGATCGGTCCTTCTCGATCCAGTAAACGCGGACGCGGGAACGTTGAGCGATTTGTTTTTTATGAAACACGGGCTGGAACATTACGATGTTCCGCCGGAATTCGCCGATTTCCGCACAATCGGCTGCCGCGTTTTCGACGACGATGAGTCGCGACGCATCGCCCAAATCTGGGTAGCCGAGAAACGCATGCAGTTTTTTCTCTTTCCAGCGGAGAGGGATGTCAAGACCGGCGCTGTGTTAAAGTTCCCGGGGTGGCGGTATGTTCATCAAGAAAACTGGATTGGCGCAGTCACTCAGCACAACGGCGTCTGCTTCATGGCCGCGCTGCGTGGCCGGGAAAAAGACCTCACCCCATACATTCCGAAGACGAAACAGTAAGTTCAGGTTCCGTTGACATGTCGCGACGTGCGATTGAATCTTCTGGCCCGATTTAATGCCAGGGTAGCTCAGCGGTAGAGCAGGGGACTCATAAGCCCTTGGTCGGGAGTTCAATTCTCCCCCCTGGCACGTCGATTTTGCGTTGCGGATTTCCGGTTGTGCAATGGTTGAATGTTGGAGGTTGAGCGCCTGCCGCACCGTAGCGTTGCGAAGGCGGTTTTGAGCGTCGAAGGTCTGAGGCACGCGCTCGCCAGCGTCCGCGTCATGAATGACGAAAACATTCTCGACAAGCTTTTCGCGGGCGGCAATTCCTATTGGCTGACGCGTTTTGTCATTCTGCGGTTGCTCGGGTTTGTTTATGTGATCGCATTTTTGGTAGCTGCACAGCAACTCGTGCCGCTTATCGGCGAGCACGGATTAACACCGGCGAATCATTTTCTTGCCGCCATCCAGAGCCAGCTTGGCTCGCGAACGGCAGGAATGCTACGAGTCCCCACGCTATTTTGGTTTGAAAACTCGGACAGTGCGCTGTCGATCTTTGCCTGGATAGGTTTCGGTTTGTCGCTGGTCGTTCTGGGCGGCTACGCGAACGCAATTATTCTCGGTATTCTCTGGGCGATGTACTTGTCGATCGTCCATATCGGGCAAATCTGGTACGGTTACGGCTGGGAAATTCAACTCCTAGAGACCGGATTTTTGTCGATCTTTCTCTGCCCATTGATCGATGGGCGCCCTTTTCCGAGATGCCGTCCGCCGATCCTTGTTTTCTGGCTTTTTCGCTGGCTCGGTTTTCGGATCATGATCGGCGCTGGCTTGATCAAGCTACGTGGCGACTCCTGCTGGCGCGCCCTTACTTGCCTTTACTATCATTACGAAACGCAGCCGATCCCCAACCCGATCAGTCGCTATTTACATTTCGCCCCCCACTGGTTTCACAAATTCGGTACCGCTTGGAATCATTTTATCGAACTGGTCGTGCCATGGTTCTCATTCGGTCCACGCACCGCGAGGCACATCGCCGGTGTCTTGCTCGTCAGTTTTCAAATCGTTCTCATCATTAGCGGCAACCTCTCCTTTTTGAACTACGTCACCATTATTCCGTTCCTCGCCTGCTTCGATGATACATTTCTGCGCCACTTTCTGCCGGCGACACTCGTCAGGCGCGCCGAACGCGCGGCTCAGAAATCGGAACCGTCGCGTATCAACAACGCAATCGCGATCGTATTGGCGGTCCTGGTTGCCTATCTGAGCATCGCGCCGGTGCTCAATCTGGTTTCCGGGCGGCAGCTGATGAATTACTCCTATGATCCGCTCGATCTGGTAAACACGTATGGCGCGTTCGGCACGGTCGGCCGTGAACGCGACGAAATTATTTTCGAAGGAACGACTGACGCAATTATTACCGGCGACACCAAATGGAAGGAATATAAATTCAAAGCCAAGCCGGGTGATCCGAATCTGCGCCCGCCGTTCGTCGCGCCGTATCAACCACGAATCGATTGGCAAATCTGGTTCGCCGCCATGGCCTCACCTGCCGAATATCCGTGGACGCTGCATTTTGTTTGGAAACTTCTACACAATGATCGTGGCACGCTCTCGCTCCTCGCGAATAATCCCTTTCCGAACGAGCCGCCTCGTTACATTCGCGCGCGACTCTATCGTTACCAGTTCGCGCCACTGGGCGAATCAGCGTGGTGGAAACGCGAACCAATCGGTGAATGGCTTCCGGCTCTTTCGAGCGATGATGCTCAATTACGTCGCCTGCTCACCGCGATGGATTGGCTCGATTAATGGAATCGATCTCTTCGCGCCGTCTACAGAGCGCGCGCCTTCAACGACGCGATCGTTTCGCGTAGCATGCGGTAGCCAAAATGCCCTTGCGGCACGCGGAGCAACTCCGATCCGTGCCATTTCTGCTGAATTTTCTCAACATCTGTCGGCCGGGAAATCAAATCGAATTCACCCGCGACAAACAGCACGCGGTCAGCGTCACACAACGATTGGTTGTGCATTGGCGAACTGAGATGATAATGCCGCGCCACGAGCGCTGGCTCGATGCTCGCGCGGCGAAGTTCGCGTCGCATGAACCGTGCGGCGGGGCTTTCCCAGATCGCGTGTTCGACGTTTACAATCGGCGCCATCAAAGCAACGAAACGAAAATCGCGCTCAACCATCGCCAGAAGCGCGCCGATCCATCCGCCATAACTCGTGCCGAGTACGCCAAACTCCTGGCAGCCGTGCTTACGCAATGCTCCCATCAACTGCCGCACCTCGATCACGCCTTGGCGTAGCCCCTCGGCGTTGCGAATAAGATCGGCCGTGATTGCGAGTTCGCCGTTCCAGTAGCCTCGCGGGACACGCGAATAGTGATATGGGAGGTGGACGAAGCAGGCATTCCAGCCGAGTTCGTTAAGACGCGCAGCACAGCGGCGATACCCAATGTGACTCGCGGACATGAGCGCGTGCAGCATGAGAACCGTCGGTGCATTCCAGCCGCGTGGGCATGGGAAGAAATCCGCGCGCGCGACATTGTTGGCAGGAAAATTTGTAATGATCGGGCTGCGCCAGGTAATTGTTGGGCCGGGTCGATCGCCGATTGCACTTGCAATTTCAGCGCCGTTTGGCACGGCGTAAAAATTCTTAGCTGTGAGCTTTTCGCACGCCGACACATAACGTGCCATCTCATCGCGACTCCGCGCGTGCAGACGATGGCGCGACTGGAGCAGATTTATCGACGCGCACATAAGCAAATCGACGCCGCTCGCGGCGAAACGCCCGAGCTTGCTAGCTCGAGCCCTTGGAGTTTCCGGCCTATGCAAAGCTGCTGGTTTCTCGACGGATAATTTCATTCGGCCATACGTTCTCTCGGTGGATGCGGCAGATCGTCAGGTGTGAGCGAAAATTTTTTGTGCAACTCAGCATACAGAAGGCGGAACGCCGTAGCTAATTCGCGCTCGATGCATGCGCGTGCGGCGGATTTTTCCAGATCAGGAAAAGGCGGGATGGCATCGCCAAACGCGATCCAGATCGGCGTACGCCCCAGCGGCAGCCAGCTTTTCTTCGAGTACAGCCGATCGCTGCCGACAATGACGCATGGCAGGATCGGAGCGCCGGCGATGTGCGCGAGCGTCGAGGCCCCCGGTCGGAGGAGCGCGCCTTCCAGCAGCGAGCCTGTGCCATCGCGGATGCCACCCTCGGGAAAGAGACCTACAATACGCCCGTGCTTCAGCCGCTCAATCGCGCTGTGGATGGTTTTGCGGTCGGCGCGATGTCGATCCGCCGGGAATGCATCGACGGCTCGCAAAAGAAATCCGACCAGCGGAAGTGGAAAGAATTCGGCCATGGCCATCCAATCGATTTTGCGCCGCACCACTGACGAAATGATAAACGGATCGAAATGGCTGATGTGATTTGCTACCAATAGAAATCCGCCATCGTGATTTGCGTTTTCCCGCCGCACAACGCGAACGCGCGCAACACATGCAAACAGCAATTTCATCGAGAGCCGTGCAGCAAGATTGGCGAGTGAATGAAACAGTGAGCGCATCTGATCCAATAGTTTGGCGGAATTAACCGAGTTTGCCGGAGTGAAACGACCAAAGCAAATTGGGGCGATAACCGCGATTTGGTCGCAGTTTTCGAATCTGATGTGAGATGCTCTCACGGACGCGATTTCTTTTATTCGCGGGATTCTTTGTGTTGTTGAGCCCGTTCTCTGCCATCGGCACGGAGGAGCTCGCGAATCCCCCAACGCCGTTACTAGTCAGGGCTGGTGAACAAATTGCGGCCAGCCTTGTCGATTTGATTTTCCTGTTCGATCGGGTAGCGAGCGATCCGCCGACGGCGACTACCCCGGATTATCTCGAGCGAATTTCACAGCCTTCCTCTCCATTCTGCAGTGATTACCTGGAGTACCGGCGAGGCGCGATCAGTCGCGCTGAACTCTTGAACCGGTTGCCGCATGTGGCGATGATGGGTGATAGTCTTACACAGAATTTCTACATATCCTCGCCGATTAGCCTGTTTTGGCGAGCCAGAACCGAGCGACGCAAGAATTGGTTTCTCGATACCGATCCCGATCCGGCCAGCATTTATAGTGTGTTTGAACGATTGGAAACTTTTACGCCGCTGGTCGCTACAGAATACAATGGCGCCGGGGCTCTCGTCGCGCCCAGACCGGTCGGCGAAGGCATCCGTAGAAGAATTGTCCGAACACGCAATCTTGCTGGACAAGCGCGTCAGATTTTGCGCAAGAAAAGATTTCCGGATTTGATCCTGATTTGGATTGGACACAATAATCTCGACTGGGCGGAAGGACTTTCTACAGCCGAACGTGCGCATCCGGAAAGGCGCTTGGCAGAAATAGCTGCGAAGTTTCGACAAAACTACACCGAACCGCTGCAATCTCTGGTCGAGCGCGCAAAAAGAGAAAACCACAACGTGGTGATCGTCGTGTTTGGGCTGGCGAATATTGACGCATTCTTCAAAGCAAGGAAAAAGGCGGAGGCGCTC
>VBQC01000012.1 GCA_005887825.1 Verrucomicrobiota bacterium
AATCACCGCACACCGGTTACAGCAGTTTCTCCACGGTGACGCAATCGCGTCACACGCGGAATGAATGACGAATGTTTAATGACAAAGGAATGCCCCGCCTTCGCGCAGCTACGGCGTGCCCGGCCAAATCCGAACGACGAAACATCTCCGGCGACTTTCATACAGGCATTGCGATGAAGACGCAGTCGTGCACATTCAGTTGCGGATGCGTCGGATGATGCGGGCAAATTTGCC
>VBQC01000013.1 GCA_005887825.1 Verrucomicrobiota bacterium
GCCGCAAACCGTCTCGAATAAGTAATCCGTAACGCGATCGCAAAGGCAGGAGTGGTTTGACTCGCTCGCTCCCGCTCCTTCGCCCTTTGGGCTTCCCCGTCCATGTCGATCCCGCCCCCGCGCGGCTACAACTGCAGCCGTCACTGATATGCAAGCCACATTAGAGTAGCGCATGCGTCTCGTCCGCCAGTCGGACCGACTCGTCCCGCCTTAGGCGGGCGAGCTTGCGTTCCGGTTGCAATTAGACACTCCTTTTCGTTATTTGGTAATTCTTTCGTCACTAGGCGATTCGCCTGCCACGCCTGCCTGCTCAGCCTGCCCGCCGCGGTGGGCGAACACTTTCCGAATAGCTGCGCGAAGACGGATCATTTCTGCAAACTTCTGCCTTGACTGATGGGCGCGAATTTTCAAAACTCGGCCTAACAGAAACAATAACTCTGCTAAAAAAAGGACTATAATCCTATGAAGCTATTAACTCAGTTCAAAACAACGATTCCGCCTGTTAGAAAACCAATGAGTCTTGTCAGCGCGAGATTTCTCATCCCGCTGCTGCTCGCCTGCCTTGGGCTTGCACCGATGGCGCAAGCGGTTGGTCCCGACACCGACGGTAGTATACCCGGTTCCAACATTGGCGAAGGTATCGGGGTGCTCGTCAACCGCACCACTGGGGTCTGGAACACTGGCACCGGTTTCGAGGCGCTTAACCACCTCACTGCCGGCAACCAAAATACGGCAACGGGTCTCCGAGCCCTGAATAGCGATATTAATGGCAGCTTCAACACCGCCACTGGTGTTTTTTCGCTCTTTAGCAACACCAGCGGGTTTTTCAATAGTGCCACTGGCGCCTACGCGCTCGCCAACAACACTAGCGGTAACTACAATACGGGCAACGGCTACGCTGCGCTCTACCGGAACACTGCCGACTACAATACGGCTAACGGTTACGCTGCGCTCTATCATAACACTACCGGCATGTTCAACACGGCCAACGGTGCAGTAGCGCTCCAGAGCAACACCACCGGCTTTTTGAACACGGCTACTGGTTCTCAAGCGCTCCAGGACAACGCCGGCGGCAGCGGAAACACGGCGACCGGTTCTCGCGCGCTCGCGGGCAACACCGTTGGCATCCAAAATACGGCCACCGGCAGTGATGCACTCTTTTTCAATACTACCGGCGATCAAAACACAGCCACGGGTTACCAAGCGCTCTTTAACAGCACCGACGGCACCGGTAACACGGCTTATGGTTATCAAGCGCTCTTGAGTAACACAGGCTCGTCCAACACAGGCAACTTCAACACCGCCATCGGTCTTAATGCGCTCTTGAACAACACAACCGGGACCGATAATATCGCATTGGGCGCTGCCGCCGGTGATCAAATCACCACGGGCGATGACAATATCGATATCGGTAACAATGGTCAGTTCAGCGATGATAGAACCATCCGCATTGGGCAAGATCAGACCGCCACCTTTATCGTTGGTATCTCGGGGGTAAACGAGGGCGGCTCCGGTATCCTTCCAGTTTACATCAATAACCTTGGGCGGCTCGGCACCCAACCGCCGCCTTCCTCGCGGCGGTTCAAGGACGAGATTAAACCGATGGATAAGACCAGCGAAGCCATCCTCTCGCTTAAGCCAGTAACGTTTCATTATAAGAGCGACAGCACCGGCATACCCCAATTCGGTTTGATCGCCGAGGAAGTGGCCAATGTAAACCCCGACCTTGTAGTGCGCGACGGCGAAGGGCAGACCTACACGGTGCGCTACGAGGCGGTGAATGCGATGTTGCTCAATGAGTTCCTCAAAGAACACCTCAAAGTCGAGCAACACAATCGCAAGATGCAAGAACAGGAAGCGACTATCGCGGAGCTAAAGTCTACTACGGCGAACCAGGAAGCGACTGCCGCGCAGCAGCAGAAGGAAATCCGAGCGCTCACCGCAAGCCTCAAAGAGCAGGCCTTGCAAATCCAAAAAGTGAGCGCCCAGCTTGAAATGAGTAAGCCGGCACCGCAAGTGGTCGTAAACAAACCGTAAGACTATTCCTGCATCATACCTTGTGTGGCTGGGGTCAGCGACCCAGGCTACAGCTGCAATCAGCTGCCACGTTTCACCGGGTAGCGGCTTTTGCTTTTGCTGAAAGCGCATTACGCATGAACTATTGAGGTAATTGGTTTGGAAGCTTGCGACAGCGATGAATACTCTAAAATCAATCGAAGAACGAATCGATCAGCTGCACGCCGGCGGAATTGTCGATCTTCACTTCGATTTGCCGATGGATTTGTACGAAAAACGCGAGCGCAAGAATGTTCTCGAAACTGAATTTTTACCGGAACTCGACGCCGGCAACATTGGCGCGGTTGGCGTCGCGATTTATATCGAGGATCGCTATATGCCGGAAATGAATTTGCGCGTAGCACTTGATCAGATTTCTCGCCTTTACACGGAGGCCGAGCAATCCGGGCGCTTCGCCATCTGCAAGAGCTATGAGGAAATTCTCGATGCGCGCAAGACCCGCAAAATCGCGATGCTCATTACCATGGAAGGCGTTGAGCCGCTCGGCACCGATTTAAATTTGCTTCGCGTTTTTTACGAGCTCGGTGCGCGCGCGATTGGGCTTACGCATGCCCGGCGCAATGCCGCCGGTGACGGCGGCATTTTCGCATCAACAGGCTCTTCACGCGACGGCCTGACCCCGTTCGGGCGCGATGTAGTCCAGCAATGCGAAGCTCTCGGTGTAATTGTCGATCTTGCCCACATCAGCCCGGCCGGATTTGAGGAGATTCTGGCGATAACGAGTAAGCCGCCCATCGTTTCACATACAAACGCGCGAAAATATTACGATATCGAGCGCAACATCAGTGACGAACAAATCAAGATGATCGGGGAACGCCGCGGAGTGATTGGCGTTAATTCCGTGCTCGTAAGCCCAAATAAAGAAGAGAGCACGCTCGACCGTTATATCGATCACATCGAGCGTATCGCGAACTTGATTGGCATCGACGGAGTCGGGATCGGGTTCGATTTTTTCGAGTTCATTTATCGTCAGTGGCCCGAGTCAGCGCAAAAAGCGCTCGCAGCAAAATTTACGACTCCGCATTTCATTCCCGAGCTGAGCAATCATTCCCACGCGCGAAATCTCACTCGCAGATTGATCGAGCGCGGATTCAGCGGCGAGCAGATCGAAAAAATCCTGCGCGGCAACTGGATGCGGATTTTCGAAGAAGTGCTGTAGGTGAACGCGTTCTCCGCAACACCTGTTAAATCACGCAGCGAAGCCGCATTTGGTTAGCATCGTCTTCGGAGAAGCCGATCCACCTTCGCCGGCTTTTTTCTTGCCGTACAGCGCTTCAACGCTTTAACGCTTGAACGCTTGAAATTCATTAATCTCACCCGGCGAACGGAAATCGGGGCAAACTCGTATTATCTCGAGATTGGGGGCCATCGGCTCGTGGTCGATTGCGGGATGCATCCCAAGAACAATGGCGATGAGGCACTGCCGAATTTCAAATCAATCGCCGACCGGAAGGTTGAAGCGATTCTAATCTCGCACGCCCATCAGGACCACATCGGCACGTTGCCCGTGCTCATGCGACGGCAACCAGGCGCGCGGATCTTCATGACCGAAATAACCGCGGAAATCGGCAACACGCTTTTACATAACTCGGTCAATGTAATGACGCGGCAACGCGAAGAGATCGGGACGATGTTATATCCGCTCTTCACGCATCGCGAAACCGATCGCGCATCGGATCTTTGGCAGTGGTGTCCGCTGCGGCAACGCATCTCGATCTCCGGCGAACGTGCTCCAGAACGTGAAACAGACGCGCTGACGTTCGAGTTTTTCGATGCAGGCCACGTCCTCGGCTCGGCCGGAATTCTGCTGCGCGCCGAGGGACGCACTGTTTTTTACACAGGCGACGTCAATTTCGACGATCAAACGATCATGGAAGCGGCGATTTTTCCGGAGGAAAAGATCGATATCCTGATCATGGAATGCACGCGAGGCGATCACGCGACGCCGGCGGGTTGGACACGCGCGGGAGAAGAACACCGCCTGGCGGAAGCAGTCGATCGCGCCTTCACACGTGGCGGATGCGTGCTCATTCCGGTTTTCGCGCTCGGTAAAACGCAGGAGGCGCTGGCGATGTTTTACAAATTCCGCCGTGAGCGACTGCTGCCCGAATTTCCAATTTATATCGGCGGTCTCAGCTCGAAGATGACCGATATCTACGATCGTCGCGCATCTATGACCCGGCGGCAATTGGCGCGCGTGCAATTAATGGAGAAAACGGCACCGTTCGTCTTGAATGGCCAGACAATTCATGATGCCGCCGTCCGTGCCGGACGAATTTATGCGCTCTCAAGCGGGATGATGACGCCGAAAACTCTCTCCAACACCTTTGCGCGACGTCTTATCGAAAATCCGCAGCATTCGATTCTTTTCGTCGGCTATGCGGATCCTCTGTCGCCCGCTGGTGTTTTGCGAAGTGCGCAACCGGGTGACGAAATCGCGCTCGATCCGGATGAGCCGCCGCAGCGCGTGCGCTGCCACATCGAACAATTTCAATTCAGCGCGCACGCTTCACGTGAGTCGTTGATCGAATATGCGAAAAGGCTTTCGCCGAAGAAAATCGTGCTCGTGCACGGCGATCCATCAGCTGTTGCGTGGGTGCGCGCGAAATTAATTGTCGATCTTCCGCAGGCGGAAGTCATCGTTCCGGCGCCGGGGATTGAGCTGGAATTGTGATCTCAAAAGCACTGTCATCCCGAAACCGCGCAGACGATGAGAGACCTCACATTAGCTATCGTGTTACCCTCCTTAGAGAGCGTGATCTATCACCGAACGGGAGGTTCTTCGCTTTGCTCAGAATGACACGGTGAAAATTACATCCTGGAATATTAACTCGCTGCGCAAACGGCAGGACCGTCTGTTTGCGTGGCTCGGCGCGGCGAAGCCGGACATCGTTTGCCTGCAGGAAACGAAATGCCCCGACGAGCAATTCCCAGTACTTGCCTTGCAGTCAGTTGGGTATCATTCGGCTTATCACGGAGAGAAATCGTATAATGGGGTTGCGATTCTTTCGAAAACCGAGGCGCGCGATGTCCGTCTGTCGCTGTGTGATGAAGTTGTCGATCCACAAGCGCGGGTTATCGCGGCAACAGTCGATAACCTTCGCGTCTTTTCGATTTACGCACCGAATGGACAAGCCGTCGGCTCGCCTGCGTACGAGTACAAACTGAATTGGTACGCGCGACTGGGTGATTGCGTGGCGCAGGAAAAATCTGCCGATCTTGTTGTGTGCGGCGACTTCAATGTCGCCCCGGAAGATATCGATGTTTACAATCCCGATCTATGGCGGGGCGCGATCATGTGTTCTGATGGCGAACGAAAAGCATTCTGCCAGCTGTGCGCGAGCGGGTTCCGGGACACGCTGCGATTGCATCACAAGGAAGGCGGCCTTTTTAGCTGGTGGGATTATCGGATGCTTTCGTTTCCGAAAAATCGCGGGCTGCGTATCGACATGATTCTGGCGAGCGAAGCCCTGGCAAGAAAATGCACTGCGGCAGGAATCGATCGCGATGCGCGGAAAGGAAAAGAACCCTCCGATCATGCACCGGTTTGGGCAGAGTTTGGGGAATAGAAAAACGCCCAACGCTCAACATCCAACACCCAACATCGAACTCGGATTCTGAATTGGACGTTGGACGTTGGGCGTTGAACGTTGAGCGTTAATGCCTAGCGAGCCGCATCTCCGCGTTTCCAATCCGCCGCGCCGCCCGCTAATGATTTGGGATGGCGAATGCCATTTTTGCAAGCGCTGGATCGAACGGTGGCGCGAAATCACCGCGGGCGAAGTTGATTACGTCACCTCCCGGGAAGCAGCGAATCGGTTTCCCGAGATCCCGGTCGAACAATTCAAACGCGCCGTTGCGTTCATCGAACCAGATGGGAAAACGTTTTTTGCCGCGGAAGCTGTCTATCGCTCATTGCGATGCCGATCTTCGAGAAAATGGATGACCTGGAGTTATGATCACATTCCCGGGTTCGCAACAATTTCCGAACTCGCCTACAACTCGATCGCTCGTCATCGCGGCATCGGCTCTGCGATTACGCACCTGCTCTGGGGGAAAGACGTTCGTCCACCGACATATTTTTGGGCTCGGCGCTGGTTTCTTCGCGCGCTTGGCCTGATTTATTTAATCGCATTCGTTTCGTTCTGGGTGCAGGTTGACGGGCTCGTTGGCAGCAACGGAATGTCGCCGGTAAATCAATTTCTGCCGGCAGCCCACGAACAGCTCGGCCGAGAGGCCTATTCGCTTTTGCCGACACTTTGCTGGTTTAACGCAAGCAACGTCTTTCTCCATTTCCTTTGCGGCAGCGGCGTTGTTTTGTCGTTACTCCTCATTTTTGAAGTTTTCCAGGTACTCTGTCTCATCGCGCTGTTCGTTTTTTATCTGTCGCTCACGATCGCCGGGCAAACGTTCCTCAGCTTTCAATGGGATATTTTGCTGCTGGAAACCGGCTTTTTGTCGATCTTCCTCGCGCCGTGGCAGCTTCGGCCAAAACGCGGAAGGGAACCGCCAGTCTCCCGCGCCGCGCTCTTTTTGCTAAAGCTGCTTCTTTTCAAGTTGATGGTGATGTCTGGCGTTGTGAAGCTCACCAGCGGCGACGATTCCTGGGGCTGGCTGGATCACTCGTTTCATTGGAGCGCGCTAACCGCGCTCGATTATCATTACTGGTCGCAACCGCTGCCGACCCTCTTTGCGTGGTGGGCTGACAAAAGCCCTGAATGGTTCAAGCATTTTTCGGTCGCGTTTTGTCTCGTAGTTGAAATCATCGTTCCGTTTTTCATCTGGGCCCCGCGCCGGCCGCGGTTAATTGCAGCCGGATTGATAATTTTTCTGCAAATCGCGATCGGCGTCACCGGCAACTATTGCTTCTTCAATCTGCTAACGATCGCGTTGTGTTTGTTATTGATTGATGATGCGGTTTGCCGTGGAAAGGATGTCCGCGGCTCCGAGTTCGGTGCGCAACCTTCGACTTCGCTCAGGGCAGGCTCAGGTCGCGTCCTATCATCGCGGTTATCCACTTACGGCTCGATCGCGGTGATTGTTGTCACGTTGCCGATCAATGCATGGCTTATTTTCACTGCGTTTAAACCCGACGCTCCGTGGCCGCGCCCGCTCGCAACGATTTATGGCCGGCTCGAAGCATTTCGGATCGCGAACGGGTACGGACTTTTTCGTGTGATGACGAAGGACCGTGGGGAAATTGTAATCGAAGGCAGCGCTGATGGCATTGATTGGCTACCTTACGAATTCAAGTGGAAACCAGGCGACGTGAAACGCGCGCCCGGCTGGTGCGCGCCACATCAACCACGGCTCGATTGGCAGATGTGGTTCGCTGCTTTAGGAACGCCGCAGCAAAATCCCTGGTTTAGTGGATTGGTCATCAGGCTCCTGCAAGGGTCGCGGGATGTTAGCCGATTATTGGCGCACAATCCGTTTCCAGATCAGCCGCCGCACTACATTCGGGCAAGTTTTTACCGTTACCGTTTCACCACTCTGGAGGAACATCGCCAATCGGGCGCATGGTGGAAACGCCAGGCGCTTGGCGAATATTTGCCGACCGTCTCGCTGGATCAGCTGCACTAAGACCGACACTGGTTTGGCGAGCCAAAGTGTGGCGGCGGACACGCGCACCCCTTGAGAGATGCACGTTCACGAATATATTTCGCGTCATGTCGAAGGAGGGGCAGATCGTAACCGAAGGAACGGTGACCCAGGTGTTGCCTGGTACCATGTTTCGCGTCGATCTTCCGGGCCAGCGCAATGTGCTTGCCCATATCTCTGGCAAAATGCGCAAGCATTTCATCCGAATTGTGCCGGGCGACAAAGTTTCGTTGGAGCTTTCGCCCTACGATCTGACAAAAGCCCGCATTGTTTTTCGTGAGCAGTAGCGCCGAACCTTCTCCCTCGGCACTGGCACGAGATTTGTTTGCCGAATCTGCAAAGCGCGCGGATACTGAGGGAGAAAATTAACTGGAGATTACTAATGGCTGAAGATAATAAAGCAGAACAGAACGCGTCCGCCGCGGCGGGCGCGCAGGACAAATTGGAAAGCAGCAAACAACACGCGCGCAAAGCAGCCGAGGATTTAAGATCGGCGGCGGGCGCAATCGCGGGAGAATACCGCGGCAAGGCAGAGGAGGCCTGGGGCGAAGCGCGGGGCAAAGCAGAACAAGCCTGGGATGATGCGAGAAATCGCGCCCGGACGTTCCAGGAAGATGCTGAGCAATATGTGCGCGAAAATCCGACCAAGGCGGTATTCACGGCGCTCGGAATCGGGTTTGTGCTGGGTCTGATCTTCCGGCGCTAATCGTACCGTGGCCGAATGATCAGCGAGACCACTCGGTCCCGCAATCCTGCGGGGCACGCCGGTTTGCTCGAAAACCTGCTCGCATTCGCGAGTGCGCTAACAGAGTTTTTTGAAAGTCGCCTGGCCCTTGTCGCCCAGGAATCGAAAGCGGCGCTGGTGCAATTGCTGGTGCTCGCGGGCTGTTTGATTCTGGCGCTGATTCTTTTCGCATTTGGCTACGGCTTCCTTGTTGCCAGTGCGGTTGGCGGGCTGGCGCACGTCGCTCGGATTTCGTGGTTATGGATAGCGTTGGCGGCTGCCGGCTTGCATTTCATAATTGCACTGGTCTTACTTCTGATCGCGCGCAATCGAATGACCAAGCCGCTCTTTCGCGCTACGACATCTGAATTAAAGAAAGATCGCGAATGGCTGAAGAATCTGGACACGACAAACCAATCGACGAGCTGAAAACGCTAATCGCCAATTCACGCGAGCGCGTGTCACGCGATTTGCGCGGGCTGCACTATGAGTTGGATTTCCCCGCGAAAGTCAGGAGATCATTTCGAGAGCAAACCGTTTCCTGGCTCGCGGCCGCAGCCGCCGTGGGTGCGTTGATTGCGTTTGCGCCAATGCGGAAGAAAAAAATTTATATAAACGCTAAGAGCGGCCGGGACACAAAGCGCAAGCTCCTCGAGACTGGTTTCGCTTTGGGTGCACTGAAAATCGCGGCGGGCCTGGTTCGGCCCGTAATTGTCGAGTTTGCCAAAAAGCGGTTGATCGGTTTTGCCGGGCAATCGCGCTCATCAAGAAAATCGTGAATCATCTCATAGAGAACTCGTGTGAGTACGCTTTGAAAGTAGCACACTCCCGAAAATCCCAGAAAGCTTTCGAGCCCGGGCCATTGCTGGCCTGGTGACGGGCCTCTGGTTTACCAGACATAAGTTAGTGATCTCGTTTTCGCATTTACGCGGCCGCCCGGTCGCATAATCATTCCCAAAGCGTGCCATGATCGCAACAGCTCCGGACATTCCAGTGAAATCGCATCCGCTAACACATGTGGACGAATATCTCGAGATCGGGCAAAAGGCCGGCGCATCCGATGTTCATCTGGCGGTTAACGCGCTGCCGAGATGGCGTTTGCATGGAACCTTGCAGCCGATCTGGCCCGACGCACCGCCGCTAACCGCCGAGGATACGGTGGCGCTCGCCGAGGGCTTTGTTCCTGATATGTACAAAGAGGAACTCAATGCGCGCGGGGATTCCGATTTTGCGTATGCAAACGAGTTTGCCCGTTATCGCACCAGTGTGGTCCGGCAGCGGCTGGGGATCGAAATCGTTTTCCGCGTGATCAACAGCAGCGTACGCACGATGGACGAACTTGGGTTGCCGGAGCACCTCAAGTTACTCACCCGCTATCAAAACGGGCTGATTTTGGCGACCGGTTCCGTGGGCACCGGTAAATCCACAACACTGGCGGCGATGGTCCAGCAAATCAATACGGAGCGGCGCGATCATATCATCACCCTCGAAGACCCGATTGAGTACGTCATCAAGTCGAAAAACTGCCACGTCTCGCAACGCGAAGTATTCACGCATACCGACTCTTTCGCCACCGCGCTGCGCGCTTCGCTCCGGGAAGATCCGGATATCATTATGGTTGGCGAAATGCGCGACTTGGAAACGATTTCGCTCGCCATCACCGCATCCGAGACGGGGCATCTTGTTTTGGCAACATTGCACACTGGAAACGCGTCGCGCACACTCGATCGATTGCTCGACGTCTTCCCGGCCGATCAACAGGAACAAATTCGCGTGATGGTAAGCGAATCATTGCGCGGGATAGTTAGCCACCAGCTGGTGCCAAGGGCCGATGGCGCCGGGCGGGTGCTGGCGCTGGAAATTCTTACCAATACCCCGGCTGTGGCCAACGTTATTCGCGAAGCAAAGACGTACATGTTGCCCGGCATTATTCAGACCGGCAAAAAACAAGGCATGCGTTTGATGGACGATACATTGATCGATCTTTATGATCGTGGCCTGATCAGCGCAGAAGAAGCTTACGCGCGCGCCGACCAGAAGCAGTTGATGCGGCAGCATGTGGGAAAATAACGAAGCACGAATGATTGGAATGACGAAGCCCGAAATTCGAAAGCAGGAACGACATCTCTTTTTGGCATTCGAGCTTTGTCATTGTTTCGTCATTCGTCATTCGTCATTCGTCATTTAGTAATGGCTTACCTCGATCAGTTTCTCAGCGTGATTGTCAAGCACGGCGGGTCCGACCTGCACATCGGGGTAGGGCAGCCGCCGAAAATGCGCATGCACGGCGATATCATGCCCATCCGCGCGGATCCGGTGACGCACGAGGAAGCCACGCGGATGATGAGTGAAATTTCCGGTCCGCATAATTGGGAAATTTTCGAGCAACGCGGCGATCTCGATTTCGCTTACGAGATGGACGAGGCCTCTCGCTTCCGCAGTAACTATTTCAAGCAGTCGAATGGTTACGGAGCAGTTTTTCGTCTCATTCCCACCAAGATTGCCACCCTGGAGCAGTTGGGAATTCCACTGGTGGTAAGAGAATTTGCCAATTTCCGTGGCGGCCTTGTCCTCGTCACTGGTCCAACCGGTTCTGGCAAAACGACGACGCAAGCCGCGCTGATCGACTATATCAACCAAAACTTTTCCAAGCACGTTGTGACAATCGAGGAACCGATCGAATTCGTGCACGACAACAAGCGCAGCACAATCACACAACGAGAAGTCCCGGGAAACTCGACTTCGTTTGCCGCTGCGCTCAAGGCCGCACTGCGCCAGGACACCGACATTGTCCTCGTGGGAGAGATGCGCGACCTCGAGACAATCTCGCTCGCGCTCACTGCGGCAGAGACCGGTCTCCTCGTATTCGGCACGCTGCATACAAACAATGCGCGTAAAACGGTCGATCGTATGGTGGACGTTTTTCCAGCCGACCGGCAACCGCAGGCGCGCGCCATGCTGGCGAACTCACTTCGCGGCGTGGTCGCGCAATTGCTTTTGAAAAGAGCGGACCGGCCGGGCCGAATCGCGGTGAATGAAATTCTGATATCGAATGCCGCGGTCGCCGCCATCATTCGTGAAGGGGCGACGCAAAAACTCCAAGACGTAATCGTTTCCGGAAGGGCGCAAGGTATGCAGTTTATGGACGACACCATCTGGGCGTTGCTCGAAAAGGGCATTGTCTCCCCGCACGAAGCTTTCATGAAAGCGATCGATAAAGGTCGCTTCAAACCATTTCTCTCTGCGGAAGAAGAAGCGCTCGCCAACGCCGCCGGCGCGGCCCCGGACGACGAGAAACGCGCGCGTGGCGATTTTGTGAAGCCGACCGGCGCACGCGCGGCGAAACGCGCGGTAAGCTAGAAGAATTAACCGGATCGCCCGGCGCGGCTCCGCCGTAACCAAAACTTTGATCCCGAATTTCGCGGATCAAACGGATTTACAACGGCGCAAACTGGAGCCCGTATCCGTTGCTCACCTGGCCGGGTCTTGATTTCACGCGACTTTCATTCGTTGGCGCGCCGATCATGGCGCTTTGCGGCATCCTGAGTCTCTGGCTGGGACGAAAACAGGTTGCGCTCGCTCGCGCGCGAGTTGAATCGTAAACAACAACAAGTAGGGAGGCAAAACAATGGCAACACGAACTGAATCGGCTGTTTGGGAAGGCACACTAAAGCAAGGCAAGGGTACCATGAAACTCGGTAGCGGCGCATTCGAAGGTCCTTACTCATTTTCATCGCGCTTTGAGGAAGGAAAAGGCACGAACCCGGAAGAACTCATCGGTGCGGCTGAAGCCGGCTGCTTCTCGATGGCACTTTCGCTCAACCTCGAAAAAGCAGGCCATCCTGCCAAACGGATCAGCACGACCGCGACCGTGAAACTCGAACCCGCTGGCGGCGGATTCAAAATCACCTCCATCGATTTGAAAACAGAAGCCGACGTTCCGGGGATCGATGAAGCAAAATTCCGCGAACAAGCCGACCTGACGAAGAAGACTTGCCCGGTCTCGGTCGCCCTCGCCGGCACTCAGATCAATCTCGACGCCAAACTTCTCCGGTAGGATCATCCGCGTTATCTGTGTGATTCGCGGTTGAAAAAGGCGGCGGTCGACACGGTTGCCTCTACAGCTTGAGGGTTTCCTGTTCGGCTGCTGGAATTATCGAGGCGAATTTTTTCACCAGTTCATTGAGCTTGGCGACGTAGTAATCGACATTTTCGTCCCGATTCTGTGGGTCGAATTCGGAGGCAAACTTTGCTGCTTCGTATGCAGGAACTTTTTTCGGCGTCGCCTTTACATAATAGCTGATTTGGTCGCCGGGTTTGTAATTGCGGCCGCTTGCAAGGGCGAGCTCGTAAGCAGCGGCACGGTTGCGCGCCGAGCCGGCGATTTTCGCTCGGTACTTGTCGAGCGAATCCTGAAGGGTGTCGGTTTTCATCAACATGTCGATCTTCCATTCGCGGTTCCGGATTTTCCGCTCGAATTCATTTCGAAGATCGGCAATCGCTTCCGGCTTTCCCTGCATAATGCGCTTGATCATTTCCTCGAGGAAAACACGCTGGAATGTCTCGAGTCCGCGCGATTTGAGCGCGCCGCCCTTGATGATGACGTCGCCATCTTTTGTGAGCAGAGCATAATTCTTCGCCTTGTAGCTGAACATGGCGTCGAATTGTTCGTCGAACTCAACTTCGATGCCAGCTGGCAATTCTTTCGCGAGACCGCGTTGAAGTTCCTCGATTTCCTCTGCTGTAGTGGCAGCCGCGTCGGCTGCGTTGCCTTTAGTCTTTGCAAGCGATACGCCTGCCGTTACACAAGACGGCGGGACGAAATAAATTCCGTCCGTATCGACTTCGATGACTTTCGCACCCTGTGCATTCAGCCAATCGATCATTTTCTTCAGGAGATCACGCCCGATTTGCGTCACGCGCGCGGCAGCATCGAAATCGGCGAAATGGCCCTGTGCGAACCCTAGATACCCGTAGAAACTGTTGAGCAGAATCTTGAATGTGTTTTGCAGCGCCTGGAGATGATGCTGCTTTGCGGCATCCTTTGCCGCCCGCATGTTTGCCTTTGCTTCCAGTCGAAACGTGCGGAGATCAGTGAGCAGATGGCGAAAGATTTGTAGTTGGTCGGTGGCGGGAAAGCAATCAAACTGCAACATGATCGACGGATACAGCGAGGCGATGTCGCAATGCCAGACGCCGTGCGCCACGCCGGTAAAAAAAACGTCGGTGTACCCCCCTTCGAATGCGCGCACCATCGGCATTTCAGGAATGGAATGGCGTTGCCGAAAATATTCGCGAAGGAACAACGCGTTAATGCGGGTTGCGTTACCGCGCACAATCGCGTCCTGGTAGTTGTACGGGAAAATTTGCGCCTGGATAAAATAGCTCGGGCTCAGCAAGTCCGATAACGCGCGCGTTTCGCGCACCCCGCAAAGCGCGCGCCGACGAAATTGTTCGTCGTTGTCCATGTACGCGCGCTGCAATTCCTTCCCTGTAAGCGCTGAAATCTCTTCGCTGTCGCAAAGAGCGAAATGCCGGGCGACGTCAGTCCGCTCGAAACCGGCAAGGGAACGCATGCCGACATCGTAAAACTGCGCAAGCAAGAAAGTATCGACGAAGTGACGGCCATCGATGGTGAACTTTGGATAATCGATTGTCTTTTCCGCAATTTGGAGTCGGGATGGGCGCGAGCGCAGAAATCCACTGCTGCGTCCCCAATCAAGTTTCGTTTTCGCCTTCTTCGCGCGCGAAACCAGATACGGCAGATCGAAGCGGAAAAGGTTATGACCTTCGATCACGTCCGGGTCGCGTTCTTTGATCAGCGCGGTGAGTCGCTTAAGCGCCGCGTGCTCCGACTCCTCGACACTTGCAGGATCGACAATGATCAACTCCTCCCAGCCGGTGTTATCTGAGAGCGCGATACTCATGATGTGATCGTTGCAGCCGGGGTCGCTGATCCCGGCACCGGGATCACCGGTCCCGGCTATAGCATCTTCGAGCGACAAAACTTCGAGCTGCATCCGCCTCAATTCTTCAACCGGAAGCTCTTTGAACAATGTGCGACCGGTAGCGGTGAGGTAATGCTGCACCGGATCGTTAAAGGCGAAGAAATCGCGACTCGCCTTTTTGAGACCGTTGCGCAGCGCGATCAGTTCTTTCCAACTATCGACCGTGATCAGCCAGCCATATTTGAGGTCGCCTTCGAGCCTCTCGGTCTCGATGCCAAGATCGACAACGTCCGAGTCGCACCAAACAAATGGATGGAATGGCTCGACGTCGGCGACGGTCGATCCGTCCTCTTCGCGGCGATAAACTTTCACCGTGCCGGTCTCGCCGAGCTCGATGGCAACAATCCGCGGCATCGGGTCGGCGCCGAAGAGCAGCCTGTTTTTCTCGAATTGCATTTTACTTAACAAACCTTCTGTCATTCCGAGCGAAGTCGAGGAATCTCTTACTGTTTCTCCGAACTGAGATTTAATTTGAGAGATGCTTCGACTTCGCTCAGCATGACAAGCATGAAAATTCGCTCCTGGTCGATCTTATCGCTCTCGATCTTGTCCGCGGTTTCGGTTTTCGCGCAGCAGACGCCGCAATCAGTTGCCGAAGCGGAGCTGCCATCGCTGCTCGCGATTTATAAAGACGTTCACAGTCATCCGGAATTGTCGGGTCACGAGGAACACACCTCAGCGCTAATCGCAAAGGAATTACGCGCGGCGGGCTGCCAGGTCACTGAGAACTTCGGTAAATACGATGATCCAAAACTAAAGGGCTACGGCGTAATCGGCGTTATGAAGAATGGCGACGGACCGACCGTGCTGGTGCGCACCGACATGGACGCGTTGCCGGTGGAAGAAGAAACAGGTTTACCGTATGCGAGCAAAGTCACAACCAAGAATGACGAAGGCAAGGATGTCCACGTGATGCATGCCTGTGGGCACGACGCGCATATTGCCGCGTTCATTGGCACGGCGCGAGCATTGCAACAACTGAAAGATCAATGGCACGGCACCATCCTGTTCGTCGCGCAACCGGCTGAGGAGACGGGCAACGGCGCGCGCGCGTTGCTCAAAGCCGGGCTGTACGATCGATTCGGCAAACCGAAGTTCGCGCTCGGGTTCCACGATAAGGCCGACATGCAGACCGGCCACGTTGGCGTCACGGAAGGTTACACGTATGCGAATGTTGATTCAGTGAATGTGACCGTGCGAGGCGTTGGCGGGCACGGCGCGTATCCGCACAAAACTAAAGATCCGATTGTGCTAGCAGCGGAAATGATCAACGCCTGGCAGAC
>VBQC01000014.1 GCA_005887825.1 Verrucomicrobiota bacterium
TCCTCGTCGGAAATCTGAACAACGGCGAGCGTTTCGAAACCTACGCGATTTACGGGGAGCTGCAGCGCGGAATTATCGAACTGAACGGCGCCATCGGCCACTTAGGAAAAATTGGCGACCGCCTCACCATTATGAGCTTGGCGCGCCTCGCGGCGGAGGAAGCTGCAACTCACCGGCCGCGGATTCTTGTATTGGATGAAAAGAATGAAATCGTCCGCTACGACGAAGGCGATTCGCCGCCATCGCTCAAGGTCGTAAGCGGCGTGTAGAGCATCGAGGGGCTCACCAAGGCGAGCGCCAGGCTTCCATCTGCGGCCGGGGCAGCCGCTACTTCAGTAGATTTCGCTTTTCCTCGGGGAACGTCCAGCGAGCCATCGTTGAACTCAATCACGTAGCCTTCGTTAATCAACCAGCGAAGGTCGGAAGCAAAGGCGAGTTTGCGCGAGTCCGCCCCTTCGCTCGCAGCATCAGGAATCAATTTTTCAAAAAATTCTTTGCGATTAATCCCCGGCGCTGCCGCCAGGGCTCCAAGGATCGCATTCACCGACGAAGATACTTCAGCTTGCGCGTGGACAAAGGGTCGCACCCGGATTGGCGAGACGAATAACATGCCGCGGCGATGCCGGAAGACATTGAGGCCAGCCTGTCGAAATCGACCGGCCAATTCCTGCATCATGTTCGATGGCGAGCGGGTCTCGCCCGCCCAAGCATCTTCAATCGCACGATTGAGCACGCGATCGGGCAAACGCCGGCTTAAAACCCCGCCGATGATCACTTCCTCTACGTTGTGCAAGAGGCCGGGCAAATAATTCGAACGAAAATGTCGTTCTGCTTCCGTTGCGGAGGAGAACGTCGAGGGCGTTTCTTCGCGCGACGTTGTATATGTTGTCACTGTTCGTGCTTCTTCCTTCCATCGCTCGATCAATGTCGGATCGTTCACGATTTCGATTTGCCGCTGGTAATCGGCAAAGCTCATTCGACGACTGAAGCGCTGTTCATAAAGGCTGCGAAGCTGCGGTTGATAATTGTGGTGATTGGTCGGGCCAAGCAGCGTCCCGCTCAATCGACATCGTGCGACGTTTGAGAAATTTCCCTTGATCGGATCGGATTGCGTGATGTCGATCTTGTAGAAATCCTCGTGGGCGAATCGAAATGCATTCCGCTCAAGAAATTCCTGATCAAGAGATACGGCCCCATGCTCACCTATTTGGTAAAGCGGCGATTCCGCCTTTGCCGTCAAGCGAACCTCATAGCGTTCCGGTTTTTCCAGGAACAGGCGCGCAAGCGCAAAAAGCGAATAGGCAACTGACCCCGACCTAATCTGTGCCACTACATTCTCGAACGCCGGCGAGTACGGTAGAAAACGAATCGTAACTTCCAGCGGCGATCCCGTGACCGCAGTATCCTGATCTTGTGAAAGGCGATCTTTAGCTTCGTGCGGACGATACTCACGCCCAGCCGTCTTCTTTCGCAATCCGCCATCCTTCTCGTTATCGGCCGCGGATGCTCGCCCCGGCGAATCTGTCCGTCGCCGGATTGGATGCTCCCCACGGCGATCCCGTCCGTCGGCGGATCGGATGTTGGCTGTTCGGCGTTTCCCGCCGCCGTCGCGTTTATCGCGCGCAGGATGCTGTCGACCGCGTGGTCGCCTTCCCTCTTCTTCCCCTGTGTAATGCTCGTAGTTCCTCGGCTCAGTGGGTTCTTTCACCCACGCAGGCAGCAACTTCAAATCGAGAAAATCCGCAGGCTCGACAGTGGAAGAGGACATCGCTTCCATCTACTCGAACAATAAAAGAAGTAAACCCGAAGGTGTAGCGGCAGCTGGCCGCAGCCGCAACGATTCAGATCTGCGCGTGAGCACACACGGGCTCTACAATTCCTGAAATTGATTGACAAGCTCTCTAATTCATTTACTTGCCATGCTGTGCCCGGATGGCGCCGGCAATTGCCGGGCTTTTCCACGCGCGATCAACACCAACAGAACAAATTTTATGGCGGAAAAATCAATCGAAGAAAAGGTTAAGGACATCATCGTCGAGCAACTTGGCGTCAACCCAGAGCAGGTCACGCCGCAGGCCTCTTTCATTGAGGATTTGGGCGCGGACTCGCTGGACATTGTCGAGTTGGTGATGGCGTTTGAAGAAGAATTTTCCGTCGAAGTCCCGGACGAAGACGCCGAAAAGCTGCAGACGGTCGGCGACGTCATTAAGTATATCGAAGAGCGGGCCAAGCCGCAGTAAGTTAGACGTAGATGTCGACTCCCGTAACTGGAGAAGACTCGACCTATGCGGCCCATGACCCATGCCGCCTGTTCGGCTATGGCTCGGAGTAACCTCTGCTGTTGCGAAGCCACATAACGCGTTCACACTAGAGAACGTGGACCTGACGCTTCTCGAGCGGCCGCTGTTTTATATCGGCGGCCACTACGTCACGTTTCTCGGGCTGATTGCGTTCGCAGCTTTCCTGGCAGCCGGGTTCATCGTGGCGCGGATATTACAGAGCCCTGCGATCCGCCGTTTTCTGAGCCGGTTCAAGATCGACAATAACCTGACCGCCATTCTCACCACGCTCCTGAGCCTGGCGGCGCTGATCTTCTTCATCGTCAGCGCGATCAACGCAGCCGGGATTCCACTTTACTGGAACGCCCCGTTGCCGGGCGTGACGCTGAGCCTTTTACAAATTTTTCTCCTGATCGCGCTGCTCATCGGGGTTTTCTGGCTCTCGTCCCGCACGAAACGTTTCCTGTTCAATCGCTTCCTGGCCAGAAGCGGCCTCGACCGCGCTTTGCAGCACGCGATTGCGCAAATCGTCGGCTACATCGTGCTAATCGTCGGGATTTTGATCGTCTTGGATAATGCGGGTATCCATCTCGGGGCGCTCACGGTTTTTGCGGGCGCGGTGGGCGTAGGTGTCGGTTTCGGTCTGCAAAACATCGCCAGCAATTTCATCAGCGGTCTGGTCATTCTGGCCGAGCGACCGATTACCCTCGGAGATCGCGTCGAGGTAGCGGGGATCGCCGGTCAAGTGGAACGCATTCGCGCGCGCAGCACGGTGATTCGCACGAACGACAACATCATGATGATAGTGCCAAACACGAAATTCATCGATTCACCCGTGACCAACTGGACCTATACCGATCGCCGGGTGCGATTCCGCATCCCTGTCGGCGTCGCCTATGGCAGCGATATCGTAAAAGTGCGCGACACTCTGCTGGCTGTGGGACGTGAAAATCCCAATACGTTACAAGAACCGGCGCCGGGCGTTTTCCTTAAAAAATTCGGTGACAACTCGATCGACTTTGAGCTGGTGGTCTGGAGCAGTGAAATGAGCGCACGGCCGAGCCGTTATCGCAGCGATCTCAATTTTGCCATCGTTGAGAAATTTCTTGAGGCCAAGATCGAGATGCCGTTTCCGCAGCGCGATCTCCACATTCGCAGTGGCACGCTCAAGGTGGAAAATGTCACAGAGCGAGAAACAACAAAACGCCCCGAATCAGCGGTCGTTTCTTCCGACCTGCGGAACGCGGACTAGATTGAATCACTCCGCCTTTCAAATGCCCTATAATTCTTCTTAGGCGGGGTTGCTAAGCTGCCTAACAAGGTGTGTCGAGGACCATGAAGATTCTCGATGAGGCCACGGTAGGACCTGACCGTATGTCCGACGTCATCATGTAGCCTATGCTTCTCGGGTTGGCGATCGCGCCAAAGCACGCTTCACCACTTCTATCAATTGAGCAGCAGCAATGGGTTTCTCGAGAACGGCGAATGCCCCCAGGCTCATCGCCTGAGCTTCGACATCAGGCCCCCCAAATGCCGTGATGATGATAACCGGCAATTCCGGGAGGGCACTGGCCAGCGCCAAAACGCCGCGCCCACTGAACATTGGCATCCGCAGGTCGGTGATAACCAAGTCGAATCGCTTTTCAGAGTCCGCAAGTTCCTTCGCAACCACAAGTGGATCAGACACGCCGGTGACTTGCATGCCTTCACTGGCAAGCACTTTAGTCATCGCCCGCAGCATTCCCCGATCGTCATCTACAACCAAAACAGATTTGTCCTGCAATTCGTCCATAATCTTTTCAAAGAGCAGCGTCACGCCATACCGCAAGTCGCCTAAGTTGGAAGAAGAAAATCGTCATGTCATGCGCCGACAGCCAAGGGAAGTTGAATGTTAAAAGTGCTGCCTTTCCCCCGCGCCGTAGCGCAATCAATCTTCCCGCCATGTTCATTGACGACCCGCTGGGCATATGCGAGACCGAGGCCGGTGCCATCGCTCTTCGTGGTGAAGAATGGGACGAAAAGATTTCGAGCTTCTTCCTCGGTCATGCCACGACCGTTATCGCTGATAGATACCAAGGCCCCCGCACCATTCCTTTGGGCGCTGACCGTCAGGTTTCCTCCATCAGGCATCGCATCCAATGCATTACGGATCAAGTTTAGAAAGGCTTCCCAGAGCTGCTCGGCATCGACGTAAACCGGTGGCAAGTTCGGATCAAGCGTGCTCCTCAAGTACACGTGCTTTTGATCGAGCAACGGCTGCACGAAATTAAGGTTTTCCTCAAGAAAACCCTTGAGCGAAAACACAGCCCGCTCGGACTTCGGCATTCGTGCGAATCGGAGATACTCCTGCAGCACTTGACCGATTCGCAATACCTGCGAACTCATCTCGCGCAGGAGCACTTGACATTCGGCAGCCGAACGGCCGTTGGAATTTGCGAAAACGCTAAGTTCCTGCTCGATCAGGTCGAGGTTGAGGGAAATTGAACCGAGCGGGTTACGAATTTCATGGGCAACCTGGGCAGCCATGGAGCCGACCACTGCAAGACGCTCTGCTTGGAGCTTAGCTTGTTCCAGCCGCTTGCGTTCTTCCATCTCCGCCCGCAGCGCAGCGGTTCGGCACTCCACTGTTTGCTCCAGATGGTAGTGAGAGCTGCGAAACGCCGTCAGCAACCAGACAACGACGAAAAAGAACACAAAAAGCATGATGGCGTTCCAAACGGGAATCAACGGATGCCGATACGCTGGCCCGCTGAACAGGTCGCTGAGGAACCATGCGCCAGCACAGAGCGCTCCCACTGCGAATCCCGCCGAGCGCCCGGCCATCCATCCCGCGAGGCACGTGGGCAGCAAGTAAAAAGCCGATATTGCCCACTCGCGACCCGTAAGATAATCCACGAGGCCGAGAACGGTTGCCAGCGTCACAGCAGCGGCAGTCGCAACCACCTTCGATCGCACACAAAACTCTCCCCTTGGATTCACTGGAACTCGGTACTGCAAAACTTTGACAAGACGGCTCGGAATTTCGTTCACGGTCGGTTTGTTTCCTGCGTGACTAACGGGGCAAAGATCGACATGTTCGACAAGGGACGACATGACCTTCAGCCGCGCAAGCTTGAGAAAAGCTCAGCGTCCGTAAATTCGTATTCTCGCTTGTCGGCGGGTTTAATCGGCCATCCTTTACCTCTTTTCCTATGGCGCATGGCAACACTATCCCTTTACCACAGGACATGGTGAAAGTTGTTACGCGCGCTGAGCTGCAGAGTTGCGGCGCATGGAAACGGGCGTTTCAGAACAGGTGCAAAAATCATCGTTACTACGAGATCGTCGAAGAAACGTTGGAAGGCGATTTCGAACATCATTATCTGCTGCTCGAGGATCAGGCCGCCACAATTCGGGCAATCCAGCCTGTATTTCTTGTCCGGCAGAATCTTGTCGAAGGCGTGCCGGGTAAAATTCGTTCCGTCGTCGATGTGATTCGCAAAATTTTACCGCGCTTTCTAACCGTCCGGGTTTTGATGGTTGGCTGCGCAGCCGGTACGGGCGACCTCGGCGCGTGCGGTGAGAAGGACGAATCGTGGGTGGCGCAAGCGTTGCAGGCGAGCCTCCGGACTTATGCCAGACAAAGTAGCGCTTCCCTGGTCGTTTTGAAGGATTTTCCGGCGAACTATCGCTCGGCACTCGAAACGTTTCCCTCAAATGGTTATGCGCGGATTCCGAGTATGCCGATGACGCGACTGGCGCTTCATTATGAGAACTGGGATGAATATTTTCGTACGCTAAGCAAAGCGACCCGGAAAGATTTGCGCAGAAAATTCCGGAAAGCCGAACGCGCGCCGAAGATCGACATGGAGGTCGTCAACGACATCACGTCTTGGGTTGACGAGATCCATCCGCTCTATCTGGCCGTGCATGAGCGTTCCCCGTTGAAGTTCGAAACGCTGACTAAAGATTATTTTCGCGCCGTCAGCCAGCGGATGCCAGAGCGAGCGCGTTTCTTCATCTGGCGGCAGAGCGGCAAAATTGTCGCATTCAGTTTTTGCCTCATCTGCGATGACAAGATTTATGACGAATGCATTGGGCTCGATTATAGCGTTGCGCTAGATCTGCATCTCTACTTTTACACACTGCGCGACATCATTTCATGGGCGCTGCAACAAGGATTGAAATACTACTACAGCAATCCACTAAACTATGAGCCGAAGCTGCATCTCGATTGCGAGCTCGTGCCGCTCGACCTGTACGTGATGCATACCAGCAATCTGCTCAATCCGATATTTCGTCGCGTCATCAAATATCTGGGGCCAACCCGGCATGATCCTGTTTTGCCGCGGTTTCCAAACGCCGACGAACTATGAAGTCGTCCGCCGTCAGGTCGCAGGACGCGTCATTGTCATTCCGACCGGTGGAGGAATCTCTTACTGTTGCGCTTTGCTTCGCCGGTTGGACTGCGAACGATAAGAGATGTCTCGACTCCGCTCGACATGACAAACGACATAAGAAATAAACCATTGCGGGGTCGACCATCCGGTTTTGGCAATCCATGGCTGCAACTGGCGTTGAGCGTGTTGTGTGTGTTCGTGTCGGAGCTTCTTTTGAAACGTGGCGCCACGGACGTTGCGGAACCCGACAGCGCATTTTCCTGGACAGGAATCAATGGTTTGGCTTCGCCGCTGGTGTGGTGGGCGATTCTTCTCATCATCGCCAGCTTTATTAGCTGGCTCTACGTCCTGAGATACATCCCGCTCACGATCGCGTTTCCTCTTTCGCGCGTCGTGGACATTCTGGTTCCGCTCGGTTGTTGGATTTTTCTGGGCGAATCGATCTCGCCCCTTCGCTGGTGCGGTATCGCGCTGGTGATTATCGGATTAGCGCTAGTGGCGAAACCAATCGCACAAATCGAAGAGCGCCTGTGAGCATTCTCGCCTTCTTCTTCATCGTTGTTTCTTTGCTAAGCTTTGTAGCAGCCGAGCTCGTTTTGAAAAGAGCGATGGAAGTCTCGGCAACGATCGGTCTGCGCAATTCTCGGTTTTTTTCGCTCATTGCCATCGGCACCGCTCTCATGACAGTTTCCTTTTTTCTTACTCTTGGCTTGCTCCAGCGATTTGACCTTAGCTACCTCTATCCATTTCAAGGTTTGAGCGTGATTTTCATCACGCTGACAGCCGCAGTATTGTTGAAGGAAAAGTTAAGCCTGCGACTTGTCGTTGGCGCAGTGCTGATCAGCGCTGGGATCGTGCTCGTTTCACTCAGCTAGAGTTCCGCCCCGTAAAGAATTTTAAGCAAATCCTTGATTAGCGAATGGGTTTGACGCGGATGGAACGCGCCAAACCCGTTAATTGGTCAGAGGTCAAATCTTGTTTTGCCAGGATTATTCAAACCGCGTTGCAGTGCCCCTTTCGCACGCGGTAAAGACCAGATTGCCGTCGGCATCGAAGATCTGGACTATGGAGCTACTCTCGAAGCTGTTGGCGCTGGTGAGATGTAACCTGCGGGTAATTTCAACTCTGCCCTCAAAAACGCCTTCCGCGGTATAGGCGTAACCCACAGTCCTATTCGAGTAATTCTGACTGCCTGGCTCGCGCTGCCAAACACCGTATTCAGTTCCCTGACCGGGATCGGTACCAGGTACGACGAAATACCCCGTGCAAGTGCCGCCCTGGTTGAAGGTCATGATAGCCGGAAATGACAATATATCCTGACCAGTTATACAGTCGACCGCGGTTATGGTAGCGCGCCACGTCCCCTGAAGGGATTGGGCGATCGGTGATGGTAACGCTTGTCTGTCCTGGCTCCAGACTGGCGAAGTGGTCGCTGTGAGGGCAAGAACGATAACTGCTATTTGCTTTTTAAGGTTCATCTTTTGTTCCTTTGGTTGATTTGATTTTCCTTTTGTTGTTTTGGCCTTGTTTGGCTCCTCGTTACTGAGTTGTCATTTCTGGCCGTTCACAGGAGTACTGCGTAAAATTTTTGAATGCCTTACGCGGGAAGTTCGGGAATTTTTTGAGCAACCCGCCTTTGCCAAGGCTAAGGCGTGACAGGTTGAACGGATGTCACGGATTAGGACTGTAGGGCAGCCGTGTCGGCTGCTTGAAATAAATGCAGGCGTCACGCCTGCCACTACAGCTGGATTATTTCGGCGCTAACGACGCGACGATTTTTTCGAAGCGCGGATCGCCGCGCAGCGGGTCCCAGAACGGCATCAGTTTTAATTCGCCATAGCTGAGATCGAGACCGCTAGTGGGGCAACGGACGGCAGTGGCAAGCTGTTCGCAGGCGAGATCTTTTTCACCAACCCACGCAGCAATCATCGCCAAATACTTGATCATGACCATGCCATTGACTGGGTCCTTTTGCACAGGAAGAAGGTCAATCTGCCCAAGAGCGGCATCGATTACACCTAGCACGCACCACGCCGGGCCGTAATCTGGTTGAGCCTGAACTTTTTTCTCCTGCTTTGCGCGCGCAGCAGTAAACGCCAACTGCGCGTTGTGTTCGTCGTTTGTCATGCGGGCGATAACGCCTTCGACGAAAGGACGCGTGAAATTAAGAGTGTTGTGATCTAACGGGGTTTCGTCCGGCGATGGGATGAAGACGTCTTTGGCGGCAGCGACGTCGCGTTCGGCAAGTGCGCAAAGTAGCCAGTGATAGGTGATCTTCGGCATGGCAGCAGGATTTGTCGCCCGGATTTCGTCGATCACTTGATGCAACGGTCCTATATCAGCTTTCCAATCCACTTCCAGCAATGCGCGCTCTGCCTTTACCGCAACATCGTTTGGCGCGATAGTCAGCGCGCGATCTAACTTGGATTTTTGTTCAGCATAACGCCGGGCCATTCCGTAACTAGCTCCGGTCTCCAAGAGCCTGTTAACATTGCGCGGGTCGAGCTCAATTGCTCGTTCGAGGCTTCGTATCGCCTCTTCCCAGCGTCCCTGGCGCCCTTGGATGTAACCGGTCACCGAGAATATCCGGGGATCATTTGGCAAGCTCCGGCGTGCAATTTCCAGTTCAGCCAGAGCGCCATCGTAATCCAGGTATCCGTTATAAAGGTGAAATGCTCGTGCGAGGTGTGCTTCCCCGCCATTTGGACGGATGCGAAATGCTTTCTCGACGGCTGCTTCCGCTGCCGCCAACCGCGCAGGAGTATGGTCAAGCCCAAAGAAGTAAAGTTGGTCATGAATCACCGCGAGCTTGCAATAGGCTGCGAGAAACGATGGGTCGCGCGCCACCGCCTGGTTCAGGAGATCGATTGCGTGCAACGCATCCTCTCTCCCCCAGGTAATTCCCCAAATATTGTTGGCGCGCGAATAGAGTTCGAAAGCGACGAGATCGGTGGTTTGCTTTTCCTCAATCGCCAGTCGCTCGGCAGATGTCACTTTGGCGTTTAGTCGTGCGGCGACTTTTTGCGCGATCTCGCTTTGGATCGCAAACAGCTCATTCAAATCGCGGTCGTATTGCTCGGCCCAGACGTGGGTATCTGTGCGCGTGTCGATCAACTGCGCGTTCAGACGAAGGTGCGTGCCGGCTCTGCGGACGCTGCCTTCCAGAACATGCGACACACGCAGATCATTTCCGATCTGACGGAGATTTCGTTTGCCACGGTAATCCATGACACTCGTCCGACTGATGACTTTCAGGTCGGCGACCTTCGCCAGCTTGGTCAAAATGTCATCCTGCACGCCATCGACGAATGCCGCGCTTTCCTTTTGCTCGCTTAAATTTTCAAACGGCAGAACGGCTATTCCGTTTGTAACCGGATGTCGAATAAATTCACTTTTCCAAACGATCCAGCCAGCGGCCGCTGCCAGAGCGACCAAGGACGCTGCCAACAGCGCACTCGTTGGATTGCGTCGCACCCATTTTTTGCCACGCGCGACGATGCCAGTATGGCGGGCTAAGATCGGCTCGTGCTTCAGCCAGTGCTCCAAGTCTTCCGCAAGCGCGAAAGCGGAAGCGTATCGCCGCTTTGGATCTTTCTCGAGGCATTTAAGGCAAATCGTCGAGAGATCGCGATCGACTTTGGGATTCAGCAACCGCGGCGGCCGCGGCTCGGTGTCTTCGAGTAACTTGATAGTCTCGTAGGTGGTACCGCCAGCAAAAGGCGGATGGCCGGTCAGCAGTTGGTAAAGAACTGCACCAAGCCCATACACATCGGTGGCGCTGCTCACTGCCGCGTTGTTTCCCACGGCTTGTTCGGGCGCTATGTAGCTGGGCGTGCCCAGGACGTCCAGGGTCTGGGTGACAGTGCTTTCAGATTCGACTAATCGGGCTAGTCCGAAGTCGGTAAGATGCGGTTCGCCTTTTGCATCGAGCAAAATGTTTCCCGGCTTGATGTCTCGATGGAGAATTCCATGTTCATGCGCGTAATGAACAGTGCGTGCGACTTTCGTGATTAATTCTACCGCACGCCGAATCGGCATCGGCTCGCGCCTGACCACTTCGTCGAGTTGTCCGCCTTCGACGAATTTCATGCTGAAGTAGCAGGAGCCATCCCGCTCATCCACTTCGTAAATGGGGACAATGCATGGATGATCGAGACTGGCGGCGGCTTCGGCTTCCCGGCGAAAGCGCTTCAAATGCGCTTTGCTCGCCCACTGACCAAGGCTAATGACTTTTAAGGCAACCGTGCGGTTAAGGCTCTTCTGCCGCGCACGAAACACGACCCCCTGACCGCCACGGCCGATTTCTTCCAACAACTCATAATCGCCTAACTCTCCCAACATGGTTGCGGCGCTAGCCGCTTTTTTGCTATGGACGGCAGCAGCGTTCGCTTGATCGCATGAGGCCTCGTCCACGCCACCGGGGTCACCGCCCCCGGCTACAGCATCCGGGAAAATCCCGAGCGCCGTTTCCAGCACGCACGCGGTGCAAAGCCCTCTCGGCGCGTCAGAAAAGATCTTGGCGCCGCATTTGCGGCAAATTTTAATTACTCTGATCATTGCCTGAGACTCGGCGTGCTTCCCCATTTTGTACTGCGTAAAATTCTGTCAAAGATTACGCTCGCCTTAAAGACACGAATTTCACCAATTTACACTAAGGCTCTGACCGTAAGCGCCCTTGTAGATGACTTCGTCGTGGCCCTTTCCCAACTCGCGATGAATTTCCATGCAAGGACTGCGAGTTGAAAAATCGCTTCTTTGTAAAGCAACTCAGACACAAATGGATTGAGGCACGAATTTCACGAATTCACACTAATTGGATCAGCAGTATTCGTGATAATTCGTGGAATTCGTGTCGAGCCTTCGTGTACTTCATGTCTACGCGCGAATCACAGCAATCAGATAACGCAATTCGTTTTCGATATCGGCTGGAGTCGCAACAGTATTAGCAATTTCCTCGCGCAATAACGATTGATAGCTTTGCCGAAATCGATGAAAGGCCTGCGAAACGGCGTTTTCGGTCATCCCGAGTTGCGCCGCAATATCCGCCTGCGACGGCGTCCCCGGCTCGTCTGCCAGCAGTTGATTGAAGGAATCGAACAACGCGGGATTACCTCGCGTGCGGTATTTATCCTCTAATCGGCTCAGCACGCGATCCAGCAACGTCGAAGCCCAACGCCGCTCGTAAATCCGCTCGGCAGTCAGCGGGTCGGCTGGCTCCATGCTGCTCTGTTCCTCGGCACGCATTTCTTCCAAGGAAATGAGCCGCTCGCCTTTTCCACGTTTGATCGCCATCGCGCGGCGACGTTCGTCGACCAGAAAGTGCTTCAGCGCCGAGAGCAGATAAGAACGCAATCGCCCCTTCTCTTTGCGCACAGTCCGCAGATCCCGGCGCTCCAACAGAAGAGCAAAAAAACCTTGCGTAAGATCCTGCGCTTCCTCCGGCCCGGCTCCCTGTCGCCCCACAAAGCTGTAAATGGGTCGCCAATAAATCCGGCAGAGTTTTTCAAGTGCCTCTTGTGCAGCTGGCGATTCGCCTTGTGCCTCCAGCACGACGCTCCAGTGCGTAGTAGTAAACGCCGCCGGGCCGTGATAAGCATTTCCGCCGATCGCGCTCTGTGAAGTCACATCGTTCTGAGGAGGCACACAACCATCGAATGAAAAAGGCGCGTCAAAATCAAGCCTGCAGCTACGGGGTTCCCGTCAATGGTGGCCAGAGATTTTGCAAAGCTTTAAAATTGATCGCGCGAATCTGGTCCGACGATGGTAGCTGAATCTTCGGATGATCGAATTCCGCCGCGAAGCGTTGTTTAGAGCGCGCGTATTCTGGTTTTGAATACGCGCCACATATATCG
>VBQC01000015.1 GCA_005887825.1 Verrucomicrobiota bacterium
GAACCTGCGGCTGATTCGATTGTTAACACCAGCGACGCAAGCAAGGCCCAAGATGGATGTGCGCTCCGTCTGCGGCGGCGTGCTGGTTCAGGACGCGGACGTTGCCGAAGAAATAAAGTCCGGCGGTGGCCGGATCGTCACAAAGAGGCGACCGACTAAGACGGAACTGAACGCGATGTTGTTCGGGTGGCGCGTAGTCAAACACGTGAAATCAAATGCGATTGTTTACGCCAAAGCGGACCGGACGCTTGGTGTTGGCGCCGGGCAGATGTCGCGCATCGACGCGTCGCGCATTGCAGTTTGGAAAGCAAAAGAAGCCGGGCTTTCACTCAAAGGCAGTGCGATCGCGAGCGATGCTTTTTTTCCATTTCCCGATGGCTTGATCGCCGCGGCGGACGCCGGTGCGACGTGCGCAATTCAACCGGGCGGTTCAGTTCGGGACAAAGAAGTGATTGCCGCCGCTAACGAGCGCAACATGGCGATGATATTCACCGGCATCCGCCACTTTCGGCACTAGGGCGCATTTCTGATGAGACCTATGTCTCGATCGGTGCAACCACCACGCAGCTTGTCATTCTGAGTAGAGCGAAGAATCTCAGATCATTTCTTTCGACGCCCTCACCAAACTAATAGTCAGAGATGTTTCGCTTCGCTCAACATGACAGGGCTAGATCACTGCAGCGGCCGCGCGTTCTGAACATCGAAGATTTGCGACGGGCGGCGAAGCGCCGACTTCCGCGCGTCGTGTTTGACTACATCGACGGCGGCGCAGAGGGCGAATGGACGTTGCGCGCGAACTGCCGCGCGTTCGAGGCGGTAACATTGCGGCCGCGTTGTGCGGTCGCAACACCAGTGTGCGATCTGCGCACCACCGTGCTTGGCATTTCGCTCCCCATGCCGCTGATCCTCGCGCCTGTTGGAAGCTGTCGGCTCATGTATCCTCGCGGCGAAGAAGCGGCCGCGCGCACAGCCGGCAGTGCCGGTATCACCTGCACGCTGTCGACGCTCTCGGGTTGCCGCCTTGAGGATGTTGCAGCCGCATCCGAAGGGCCGGTTTGGTATCAACTGTATCTGGTCGGCGGGCGTGATTGTGCCATAGCAGCTATCGAACGCGCGCGCCAGGCAGGCTTTTCGGCTCTTGTTGTCACGATCGATACGCCGGTGGCGGGTTTCAGGGAACGCGACCTCCGCAATGGCGTTAAGGAACTTCTTAGCGGCAAACTCCCAGCGATGCTGCCATTTGTGAATCAGCTTTTTACAAAGCCTCGCTGGCTCGCGGCTTTTCTCGCGGACGGCGGACTGATGAAATTCGAGAATGTCGTGATCCCGGGAAAAGGACCGATGCCGTACGCCGATGTCACCGCTGCTCTCGAGCAGTCCGTGGTGACTTGGAGTGATCTCCCATGGATTCGTCAGGCATGGAATGGACCCATCGTGATAAAAGGCATCCACGCGCGAGAGGACGCGCGCCGCGCAATGGACGAGGGAGCGGATGCGTTAGTCGTTTCCAATCACGGCGGCCGCCAGCTCGACGGCGTCGCGCCGACTTTGCAAATTCTACCTGAAGTTGTGGCAGCCGTCGGCGACCGCATCGAGGTCCTGCTGGATGGTGGTATTCGTCGTGGCAGCGATATTATCAAAGCGCTCTGTTTAGGGGCTCGTGCCGTGATGGTCGGGCGCGCGTACGCCTACGGGCTCGGCGCAGCTGGTGGCGCGGGTGTTGCACGCGCAATTGAGATTTTGCGCGCGGATCTCATTCGGACTCTCAAACTGCTTGGCTGCGCGTCAGTCGCGGAACTGGATCCGTCCTACGTAAATGTGCCGGCGGATTGGCCCGTCGGGGAGCGGCGAGTTACCCGAGGAACTAACTGAAAAACGTTATCACGCATGGTTCGTCAATCTAACCGAACCGAGAACCAAACGTCCAACTCTCAGCGCCGCATTCTTCTCAATAGTAAAGCCAGGTCATTTCGAGCGGAGTCGCGGAATCTGTTATTTTTCAACCGCGAACCATGCGGATTACGCGGATTTCCGCTTGCGAATTTTCCTAGACGACCTTCTTTGGCAAAACAAAAAGTCGCCACGTCTCGTGAAACGTGGCGACTAATCTAGTTCGGGCGGCGTTTGGGGCCGCCGAGGCGGCCCGCCGTCGTCGGTGTCATTGGACCGGCTGGAAGTAGTGCTGGACGACGTATCGGCCGACCGTGCGCCCGAGGTTCGAGCCCTGCAAACATGAGTTCCGGAAGTGAAAGCCGGCCAGGGTGCGCGCCAGTTCGACGTCCCTGACAGCGTCGCGAAAGCCCGTGTACTCGCGCGTAGTCTGGGTCACCCGGCTGTCGAGGGAGAAGCGGACCCTATCGGTGCCGAAGAACGCCGCCAGCACAGTCGCCACCGCTGAGCTATGAAAGCAGTGCGCCGCCGGGTACTCGGGGTGGTTCGGCGTCGTGCGCAGCGGTTGCCAGGTGGGGTCAGCCTCAGTGTCCGGGTTCCCGTCGGTATCGGCCTCTGGGATCGCCGTAAACGGACGCCAGAACCAATAGTGGTACTTGGCCTCGAAGCCCGCGATCATGGCGTCGCCCCCGGACACATGGACCATTGCCAGCATCCGTGCTGTCTGCACTAGGTCGAGCCCGTGCGCGACAGCGAGGGCGAGCATGCCGTCGTTCCACACCCGTAGGTCATGATCGGTCCAAAACAAGGCTTGGATTGTTTGCGCCGGCGTCCTCGTAGTGCTGTCGATGCGGCCGAGGTCCTTCACTTGATCGAAGTCCTCAGTGTACTCCTCGCTCGTCAAAGCGTTCGGCCCGTCGGGCCGGAACTCCGACGCACTATTGAGCGCGAGCGGCGTGATGCCCGGTAGGCGAAGCCCCAGGACCGGAGGCAGCGGATTCCCGGGATTTCGCTCCCAGATGCCGGGGCCGGGGGGCGGCGGGTTGAGGTCAGCGAGCGTTGGGTTCTGTTCCCGGCCGTCGTTCACGCGTAGCGCGACCACGGCCGCGGCTACCTGCTCGCCGACTGCGATGCCGTTCGTCTTCGCCGCGCCGTCAGGGATAGCAGCGAGGTAGTTCGCGTAGTCTCCGTCGAGAATCGCCTGTTGTGCGGGCGTCAAGCCGAGAGGAGGCTGCAAGCCGATCAGCGTGTGGTGGGCCGCTGTCGCGATGGCGGCTGCGGATGATGTGTTGGGCGGCGCGATGAGCGTGATCGCGTACGGCTCATAGCCGCCCTCGATCGCGACTGCCGCGTCGTAAATTGCGGCGTGGACGATTCCCATGTATACGGCCGCCTCGCCGGGGAACTTGTTGCCGTAGTTCTCTGAACCGAAGATGCCGCCCGGGCCGGGCGGGACGATCGCGCGCCGGGCCTCGTTACTCCAGTCAATCACTGGTGTAGCCGACAGGTCGGCTGCATGCACTGCCGGCGCGCGCCCGATGACGAGCGCCAGTGCGATGATAAGTGGCAGAAGTGGTATTTTTTTAAACTGAGTCAGTGGGTTCATTGTTGTTCCTTTCTTTCCTTTCGTGAGGCCAAGAGCAGATTTAAATGTTGTTTTCATAGGTGTTATTCCCTTCTTTTTACGTTTGTAATTTGTCTTCTACTCAGATAACGATGAACGGCGTTGAAACCGATCATCGGATTAGGAGATTTTTTTGGACAGGGCCGCCGAAATGAACGGCGAATTAGAATCGGCTAATCCCGCGGCTGCGGGACGCGTTTCCAACGAGCCGCACCCAGCGGGCCCGCGGGAGGTAACCCAGCTACTAGCGAACTGGAGCCATGGAGACCATGCTGCGCTCGAAAAGCTGATCCCGCTCGTTTATGAGGAACTTCGACGTCTCTCTCATCATTGTATGAAGGGGCAACGTCCCGATCACACGCTGCAAACGACGGCCTTGGTGAACGAGGCTTATCTGCGTCTTGCGGACCAGAGGAAACCAAGCTTTACGAACCGGTCGCACTTTTTTGCCGTGGCGGCCAAAGCGATGCGCCAGATCCTGGTCGATCACGCAAAAGCGCAGCAGCGCCAAAAGCGCGGCGCGGGTGCAAGCAAAATAGACCTGGACGAGGCAGCGCTGATCTCGCCCGAGCAGACAGGAGCGATTCTCGATCTCAATGACGCTCTGGAGAGGCTGGCGATGCTCGACTCAAGAACGGCTCACGTGGTCGAGCTTAGGTTCTTCGGCGGACTCAATCAGGACGAAATGGCTGAGGTACTGAAGATCTCGCCTGTGACAGTTCGGCGTGATTGGGTCTTTGCCAAGGCGTGGTTATACAAGGAATTGCACAACCCCGCCTGATAGAAATGACGAAGCTCGAATGACGAATGACGAAGGAATGACGAAATCGGAAGATCGAAATGCGCGCGCCGAGAACTCGTTTCGGGATGATGGCGTGGGACTTGTCCGCGAAGACCCAGAGACAAAACGCGTTTACGATTTGGAACAACGAACGGCCCGATTTGGCGAAGCAATTATCGATTTTGCGAGGACGATTCCACTAAATCCGGTAACCAATCGACTTATCACTCAATTCATTGGAGCCGGCACTAGTGTTGGCGCTAATTACGTCGAAGCCGACGACGCAGTTTCCAAACCCCGAAAGCTTTCGGGGCTGAAAAGCATCGGAACTTGCCGGAAGGAAACGCGCGAAACCAAACATTTTCTTCGGATGATTGTTCGGGCGGTGCCGGAATTGAAACCGCAAGCTCGAACGCTCTGGCTTGAAGCAAAGGAACTGCATCTGATCTTCTCCAAAATTTGGAGAAACAGGTAAGAAGACTAACCGCGATGCGAACACCCAAAGCCCGCGAAGCCGAATGCCTTCGTCATTCGGGCTTCATTATTCTTTCGACATTCGACATTCGAATTTCGTCATTTTCCCGCATATGACGCCGGCAGGGCTACAAACCATCAAAGAGATCTTTCACGCGGCGCTGGATTGCGAGCCGGACCAACTCAACGCATTTCTGGATGAGACATGCGCTGGCGATGAAGTTTTGCGCGCTAACGTTGAAGCGCTGTTAGCTTCACATCGACAAGCGGGGAATTTTATCGAAACCCCGGTCGCCTCTCTTGCTGCGAGCATTGTCAAGAACGGGCGCGCTGACGTGCTGATGGGCCAAACGATCGGCCACTATAAAATCTCGAAACGGATCGGCAGCGGCGGGATGGGTGAAGTGTATCTCGCTTCTGACATTAGCGCCGGCCGAAAGGCCGCGCTCAAACTCCTGCCCACGCAGTTTACCGGCGATGCGGAGCGTATGAAGCGGTTTCAGCAAGAAGCGCGCGCTGTAGCTGGGCTCAACCATCCAAACATCCTGACGATTTACGAGGTCGGCGCGGATAGCTCCCTTCGCTACATAGCCAGCGAACTGATCGAAGGCGAGACGTTGCGTGATCGCCTGACTCGTGGACCGATGCAGTTGAGTGAAGCTGTTGACGTGGCTATCCAAGTGGCGAGTGCGCTCGCCGCCGCTCACAACGCGGGAATTGTCCATCGCGATATCAAGCCGGAGAACATCATGCTCCGCCCCGATGGGTACGTGAAAGTGCTCGACTTTGGGATTGCAAAGCTTGCCGAACAAGAAGTGCCGGTGACGATTCCGAGAAACGAAGCGTTGTTACTGGTTGAAACCAACCTCGGATCGGTACTTGGGACAGTCCGTTACATGTCTCCGGAACAAGCACGCGGCGCACATGTTGATAAAAGTACCGATATCTGGAGTCTCGGCGTGGTCCTTTACGAAATGGTAACCGGGCAGCCGCCATTCACCGGCGACACACCAAGCGACGTGATGTTTGCGATTCTAGAGAAAGAGCCACCGCCGCTCACGAATTACGTCGCGCACGCTCCCGGTGAGCTTCAGCAGATTATCAGCAAGACACTGCGCAAAGATCGCGGGCAACGGTATCACAGCGCACACGAGCTGCTTCAGGCGCTCAAAGGTTTTCGTCACAAATTGGAAGTCGAGGCTGAGCTGCAACGCTCGAGTGCGGCCCGTTCGTGGCTGCACAGAAAACCGGCGCTCGCCGCTCTACTGCTTCTCTTGCTAGTAGTTGTGTTGGCCCTGGCGCTTCCATTCTACCGGCATGGAAACCCGACGACGAGCTCACCGCCCGAGAAGAGCATCGCCGTGCTCCCGTTTGAAAACTTAACCCGCGATCCAGATAACGCCTATTTCGCTGAGGGCATCCAGGGGGAGATCCTGACACATCTGGCTAAGGTCGCGGATTTGAAAGTCATTTCGCGTACTTCCACGCAGCGCTATCAAAGCAAACCTCGCAATCTCGCTCAGATCGCCAAGCAGCTTGGCGTAGCAAACATTCTTGAGGGTAGCGTGCAGAAAACTGCCGATCAGGTGCGGGTCAATGTGCAGTTGGTTAACGCGGAAACCGATTCCCATCTCTGGGCCGACTCCTACGACCGGAAGTTGACCGACATCTTTGGCGTCGAGAGCGAGATTGCTAAAGGAATCGCCGAGTCGTTGCAAGCGAAGTTGACCGGCCGTGAGGAGGAGGCGTTAGCAGTTAAACCGACAAACAATCCAGAGGCTTACGATGCGTACCTACGCGGCCTGGCTTTTGAAGGACGCAGCTTCTCCTCCTACGGAACGTACTCTCCCGATCTCACACGGAAAGCCGCCGGTTTTTACGAGCGGGCGGTGCGGCTTGACCCGAATTTCGCGCTTGCTTGGGCGCGGCTTTCTCGTGTGAATGCGCATCTCTGCTTTTCCGGCCAGGGCGAGAGTCCTTCCGCCCACCGCGAGGCGGCGAAACGTGCTTTGGACAATGCGCAGAAACTGGAGCCGAACTCGCCCGAAACCCTGCTCGCTCTGGGTTATTATCAATACTGGGGGCTGCGTGATTATGGGTCTGCCAAAACCACGTTCGGTCATGTCAGCAAATTGTTACCAGGGAGCAGCGAGGTGCCAAGGGCCCTGGGCCTAATTGCCCGACGCGAGGGACACTGGGATGAAAGCGTTGCCTACTTCGAGCAAGCCCTCACCCTGGACCCACGGAATGTGGAGTTACTCATTGCTGCGGCATCGACTTACACCATGCTTCGACAATTCCCCGCGGCGCTAAAGCTCTATGATCGAGGGCTGGACATTACGCCTAACGATCCGGATTTGATGGCCTCAAAAGCCGGCATTTATCAGGCCCAGGGCCACCTGCAAGAAGCCGCTAAATTGTTGGTGGAGGTAAACGCACAGACTCTATCTGGGAATGCCTTCGCAACCAAGATCATTCAATTGACACTTGAACGAAATCTCGGTGAGGCCGTTCGATTGCTGCAAGACCGACAGGCTCAATTCCATTTTGATTCCGAGTTTGACAAAACCAGTAACCAGGTGGGGCTGGCTCTCGCTCAGCGCCTTGCCGGCGATACCGCTGGGGCAAAAGCTAGCGCTGAAGAAGCGCGCAACACACTCGAGCAGCTCTACAGAGATCAACCAGACAACGGCGCCCTCGCGCTAAGCCTGTCCCAAGCTTATGCTGCGATGGGGGAGAAGGACTTAGCCCTAAAGACAGCGGCACATCCAATCATGCTTCTGCCCCGGGCTAAAGATTCGAAGGTCGGACCGATGTTCGAAGAGAACCTGGCGCTGATTCAGACGATGGTCGGCGAGAATAGCGGTGCGATCTCAACTCTCACGCGGCTGCTACAAACGCCATATGGTAGCGTGATTTACGGCCAAGCGCCCATCACGCCGACGCTGCTAAGGCTCGATCCGATCTGGGACCCTTTGCACGCCGATCCCGCTTTTCAAAGACTTTGCGAGGAAAACGCGCCGTTGCCAGAAAAATCGATTGCCGTGTTGCCGTTTGAAAATCTAAGCAAAGATGAAGAAAACGCATTTTTTGCTAGCGGCGTGCAAGACGAAATCCTGACTGATCTCGCCAAGGTTGCCGATTTGAAAGTCACCAGCCGAACGAGCGTGATGCAATACAAAAGCGACTTGGAACGCAATCTCCGCGAGATCGCAAAAACTTTGGGTGTCTCGCATGTGGTGGAAGGCAGTGTCCAACGCGCGGGCGAGCGAGTCCGGGTGAGTGCGCAGCTGATCGACGCACGCAACGACACGCATCTCTGGGCTGAGCATTACGAACGCGATGTGGCAGACATATTCGCCATTCAGAGTGAGATCGCGCAGCAAATCGCCGACCAACTTAAGGCGAATCTCTCTCCCGCCGAAAAAGCCGCGATCGCGGAACCACCGACCGCCGATCTAGTGGCCTACGCCTACTACACAAAAGCCAGGGAGATTAACATCTACGACAATTGGGAGGGCATCGAGAAGAGCGCGAAGCAAAAAGTGGAACTGCTTGAAAAGGCGATTCAGCGCGACCCCAACTTTGCTCTTGCCTATTGCGCGCTCGCCAAGGCGCAGTGGGACCTATCTTCCAAGACCAATGACCCGAAGCCCCTCGAGTTGGCAAGAAACGCTGCGGAGTCCGCGTTGCGACTACGACCGGACCTGGCCGAGGCTCATGTAGAGTTGGCTCGCTATTACTTTCTTGCTGCCGTGTTCGGTTTCGACACGGCGCCTAATTACGCCCGGGCGCGTAACGAATTGGACATCGCTCGCCGCGAGCTGCCGAATAACGCCGAAGCCGTGGCAATCCTGGCCAAGATTGAGAAGACCCAAAACCACTGGGGCCCTGCGCCCGCCTATTTTCAAAAGGCAAATGACCTCGACCCACGCAACGGTGAGGTCGCATGGCATCTGGGGCAGACGCTTTTTGAGATGCGCCGCTACTCCGAGTTGGAACAATTCTTGGCGAAACAGGCTGCGAGCGGCGGCCCACTCAGCCCACTAGACCCTTTGGTGAAGATGTTGCGAGCTGAGATCAAGCTGGCCCAGGGTGATCCAGCCGCGGCTCAATCTCTTTTAGAGCAAATGCCGCTGGACTTCAGCCCAATGGGGCAGATCTGGGGCACTCGATTCATAGCAACCCTATACCTGCGCGATTACGACGCGGCAAATCGGATAATTGCCGCTACGCCTGCGAAGTGGGCGGATTTCGCCCTCGATGGAGGACCTTCGGGTTGGGCTGAGGGACTGGTTGCGCGTGCGCGCGGCGATAAGGAGAAGGCTCTAGCGGCGTTTGCAGCCGCGCGCGAGAAAATGCAAGCCCAACAGAGCGACAAACCCAAGGATGCACTGTACTTCGGGGGCGTTGCGAAACTTGATGCTGGGCTTGGCCGAAAAGAAGAAGCGATCAGCGAGGCACGCCGCGCGGTCGAGATAATGCCGATTGCCAAGGATGCGGTCGAGGGTCCAATCTGGGTTGCCAATCTGGCGCTGGTTTACGTGTGGACGGGCGAGCGTGACCGCGCGCTCGAGCAACTCGAAATTGTGGCGACACTTCCCGGGTGGGGTCCGACATACGGCGATCTCCGCTTGAATCCGTGCTGGGATGATTTGCGCGGTGATACCCGCTTCGACAAGATCGTCGCCGCAGCCAAGGCTGCCAGCAGATAGCCTGCCGCGCCGTACCCCTGCGAAGGCGGGTTCGTCCTCCAGAAAAGCAGATCGTTCTGCTGCGGCGGAGGCGGTCCATGACAGTCGCTCAAACTGACATGGAGACTGCGACGACGCGCCCTCAGCCT
>VBQC01000016.1 GCA_005887825.1 Verrucomicrobiota bacterium
CTTCTCGTTATCAGTCTCTGTTGCGTAGCATTTTACCCGCGTCCGGCTGCAGCATTGGTGATGTCAGCACCGAAACCCAAGTTTGTTTACAAGGATGCTGCTGGCAAAAAGCAGTCGGTTGAGATCGTGGACAAATATCAGCCAAAAAAGATCGTGCACCCGTTTGCCGGGAACGATTCAAAGATTGATCCGAAATTGCGCCGCGCTGCGACGATCGCGGAGGAACGCGCCCGCGCACACTCCCTTTCCAAGTGCTGGCATTATGTCAAGGAAGCGCTCGTTGCCGCGGGCGTAGTGAGTTCGAGACCGAAAACGCCGTTAGCGAAACAAGCCGGCCAGGAACTCGTTAGCAACTACGGTTTCAAGAAGCTCCCGGTCTCTAATCCGTACGAAGCACCGGTCGGTGCTGTGCTGGTTTATGGCGCTAGAAAGGCTGCAGGGCACGTCGAGATTCGTACTCCAGGCGGCTTTGCAAGTGACTTCCGTTCAAAAACGCCGTCGCGCCGGCCGCTTATCGGGATTTTCGCAAAGAGTTAATTTCCGTAGTTCGGCGTACTCTTGAGCGCGTCCGCGCGCTGCGATTGGCCACGGACCTGTCACAGTCAGGGGTAGTCTGGTCAGCACAACGCCAGGCTGATAAATTCGATTGTTTAGAGCCATTTCTTTAAGCGCGGCCAAAACTCCGGCAGACTAACTTTTAGACCGCGGCAGAGATAGATATGCAGCTGCCGCTCGTACGGCATCGCCCATGGGCTGCTTACGACCTGGCCCAGATCTTCTACGAAAGCGAATTGCTCGCGTTCACGGTCAGCTCGCTCATCGAGCACCAGCACAACTTCGCCGGTATAATCGCGTGGACCCCACAAAAAATAATTTTGATGGCCGGAAATCGCCTGGGGCAAATCGAACGCTCGGCCGAAGAAATCAATCGCGCCGGCCTCGCCGTAGTTCTGGCAGAAAATGGCAGCACGTTCCCGGTCTTCAGGACGCAAATGATGATAGACGTGCGCGACCGAGGCCACCATTTCTTTCCAACCAAACTGATCGGCAAAAACTTGCGGCAGCGCAGCGGTATGCGACGTCTCGGTGCGCGGCGGCTCGATATGAATCGCTCGCATGTACGCGACCAGTTTCTCCGGGGGAAGAATTGGTAGCGTCAGTGGCGAAAGCAGAGCGCCCAGCACAATAATCAGAGCAAGCAGCGCGGGCTTGAGCCATTCCAAACGCGCAGCAAACACGCGCTCGACGGCTATGCTTCCCGCGGCAAATAGCATCGGATAAGCAGGCGCGAGATAGTAACTCTTGCCATGCAACGCGATGAACTCGCCCATCGTGATCAGATATGCGATCGCAAGTGCGCGGTAACGCCGGCCCTCGCGCGAGCCGAGCAACCAAATCAATCCGCCAAGCCACAGCGGAAGTGTGGCTGGATTCACAATCAAGATTTGCTGCAGGGTAAATTGCACCGGGCTGAGCGAGACATTCTTGTTGCTGTGCGCGATGTTGCTAAGCAGTTCATAGGTGGGCCAGTGGTGCCGCTCTTGCCAGAGCACATTCGGCGACGCTATGGCGAATGCGGCAAGGCCGCCGAGCCAAATCCATTTCCGGGCAAAGTGGCGGCGCTCAGGTGTCAACAGCAGCCCCGCTAAAATGCCGACGGCGAAAAATGCCGTGGAGTGTTTGTTCTCAAGACCGAGACCGAGAATTGCTCCGAACCAGAGCCAGAGCTTTCCCGCAACTCCGGGATCATTGATGATGCGAACCAGTAGATAGATGCAGCCCATCCAGAAGAGCGGTTCGAATGCATTCATGGAAAAGAAATTTCCGGCGCTCAAATAAAAGGGCGCGCAAAGCGCAGCCGCACAACTGAGCGCGACCGCCCAGGCGCGACCACCTAGCGCGCGCGCGATCATGCCTGCGAGCGCGACTGTGCCAGCGCCCGCCAGCGCGGGGAATAAACGAATCGCAAACAGCGAGTCGCCGAAGAGAAGTTGGCTCAACCGAAGAAGCGCGATCGACAGCGGCGGCTGATCGACATAGCCAAAGGCGAGATGTCGCCCGCAAGCCATGTAATAGAGTTCGTCGCGAAAATAACCATAGCGACTGTTTGTGAGCAGATGAACCAGCAGCGCCAACGCGCTGAAGCCGAAAATCAGCGCCGAAAGCTTTTGGGGCTCAGTGGCAACTCGCTTGAGGTTACCTTCGGTTGGCATAAGACGCGACATTACGACCAAATGAAGCTAGAAATGCAAATTCGATCTCGCGCTTGTCCCGCCTGCGCTAGAATTCTGTGCTCATGCCGCAAACCAAAATTGTTCGCATCGCCATGTGGTCGGGCCCGCGAAATATCTCGACCGCGATGATGCGCACATGGGGCAATCGTTCGGATTCCGTGGTGATCGATGAGCCGTTTTACGCGTATTACCTGAAGGCAACCGGCAAAAAACACCCCGGCGCGGATGAAGTAATCGCCACCGGCGAAACCGATTGGCGAAAAGTGGTGGCACGATTGACCGGCCCGCTTCCCTCTGGGAAGAGCATTTTTTTTCAGAAACAAATGGCGCATCATCTGTTACCGGAAGTGGATCGAGAATGGCTCATCGGCGTAACGAATTGTTTCCTAATTCGTGATCCGCGCGAAGTGATTGCGTCGTACATCAAAAAACAGGAGGACCCGATGCTGGATGACCTCGGTTTTGTGCAGCAGACAGAAATTTTCCAATGGGTGCGCGGTCGCACGGGTACGGCGCCGCCAGTCATTGATGCGCGCGATGTGCTGGAAAATCCAAAGAGAATCTTGGAACTATTATGCGATGCGGTGGGCATCGAGTTTAGCGAGTCGATGCTTTCCTGGCCATCGGGCTTGCGAGATACTGATGGCGTCTGGGCGAAGCATTGGTACAGCGAAGTGGCAAGATCGACATCGTTCCTGCCGTATCGTCCGAAGCGCGAGGCGGTGCCGCAGCGTTCGCGCGAAATTTATGAGCGCTGCCGCGAGTGTTATGACCGGCTTTATGAGCATCGCCTGCGCTGAGACAGAAAATTGAATTAGGAAAGCAAGAACTCAGGAAATGGCAGGCAATTTCATTTTATTTCTTTTCCTGCTTTCCTGTTTTCGTGATTAATCCTTCCTTCTTTTCATGCTTCAGCAATTTAACCCGAAAAACCGCGACTTAATCGTCAATATCAACGGGCAACTGATCCATCGCGACAAAGCCGCGATCAGCCCGTTCGATTCGGCTGTCCAGGGTGGCGACGCGGTCTGGGAAGGCTTGCGTTTATACGACGGCCGGATTTTCAAGCTCCAGGAACATCTCGACCGGCTGGAGCGTTCGGCGCGCGCCTTGTCATTCGCGGAAATTCCGCCGCGCGAAAAAATCATCGAGGAAATCAAACGCACGCTCGCGACAAACAGGATGCGCGATGGCGTGCATATTCGCCTCACGCTCACCCGCGGAATGAAAATCACATCTGGAATGGATCCCCGGCTCAACCAAAACGGGCCGACGTTGATTGTGCTCGCCGAACATAAGGCGCCAGTTTACGCGAAAACGGGCCTGACTCTAATTGTGAGTAAAATTCGCCGGCCGCCGCCCGAGATTCTCGACGCACGAATTCATCACGCGAATCTGCTGAACTCGATTCTGGCGAAAATCGAAGCGAATAACGCCGGCGCGGACGATGCTCTCATGCTCGACACGCGCGGTTTCGTCGCGGAAACAAACGCGACCCATGTTTTCATCGCACGCAATGGCGGACTTGCGACGAGTCGCGTCGTGGCGTGTCCCGAAGGAATTACGCGCGCGACGGTTATCGAGATTTGTGCAGCCGAAAAAATTCGTTGTGTCGAGACCGATTTGTCACTGGTCGATGTTTACGGCGCCAGCGAAATGTTTTGCACAGGTACGATGGGCGAGCTGGCCGCCGTCACGAAGATCGACAATCGCCAGATCGGTGATGGAAGAGCCGGCCCAATGACAAAGCGACTGAGCGATCTCTACTCGCAACGTACCGCAACCGAAGGGATTCAGATTGTGGATCAGTAGGCGGCTCCGAAAGCGTTCGGGGTCGCATTACTGCCCATCGCGCCATATTTGCTTTTGAAACGAAACCCGCCCCGATCCTTTTTCGAATGCTTCAAAGTGTTCCGGGTTCTGCTGGTAGTATTTCTGGTGATACGCCTCGGCCGGATAAAATTTCATCGCCGGCAGAATTTCGGTGACGATTGGTTTATCGAATTTGCCCGAGCGCGCGAGCTTATCCTTTGACGCTTGGGCAACTTTTTTCTCGTCATCATTTCCGTAGAAAATGGCGGCGCGATAACTTGGGCCGATATCGCTGAACTGCCCATCCGCCTGCGTGGGATCGATTTGCCGCCAATAAATGTCGAGCAATTGATCGTAAGAAATCTTAGCTGGATCGTACGTGATTTCGATCGCTTCGCGGTAGCGAGTTTTTTCTGAGGTGACCAACTCATAAGTGGGGTTTGGTTCCGTCCCGCCCGAATAACCGACGACGGTTTTGATCACGCCTTTTGCCTTGTCGAATGCTGGCTGGATGCACCAGAAACAGCCGCCGGCAACGATCGCCGCCTTGGTTGCTGGAGGGGGCGAACTTTGGGCGCGACTAGGACCGGCAAGAAGCGCAACGAGGGCGGCGCTTAAGAGTAGAGCAACAGCTGGGATTCTTTTCATACTTGCCGATCTTAGACAATGCCGCTCGCCGTTCGTTCCGCTCTTTTTGGACTTGTTGAGACGGTCACTGCTTAGTTTTCTCCTCAGCATGCCTGCGCGCGAGGTTCAATCAGCTCACCGCCCCGAAAGCTTTCGGGGCTCTCCGTTAATCGAAGTCGATTCGTTGATCGATCGCCTCGATCTGGAGAAAATCTTCGCACGTCGAGCGGCGTTGCACGTCGATCTTGGCTGCGGCAACGGCTCGTTTCTTTGCGCACTTGCACAGCGCATACCGGAGAAGAATTTTCTCGGAATCGAACGTTTGCTCGGTCGAATCCGCAGTGCCACGCGCAAAGCCGCCAAGATCGGCAACGTGCGCCTGCTGCGGATGGAAAGTTCCTATGTGGTCCGGTATTTATTACCCACCCGATCCGTGGAAACATTTTATCTCTTGTTCCCGGATCCATGGCCAAAACGGCGCCATTGGCGGCGCCGGCTCGTCACCGAAGATTTCTTAAGCGCGATCAGCCAGGCGCTGGTTGAGAATGGAACCTTCCGCATCGCCACCGATCAACGTGAGTACTTTGAAAAGATGAAGGAAATGGCGCGGGCAAATTCCAACTTTGCGATTATCGACCCTAGTGTTGCCGATCTTCCGCTAACAAAATTTGAGAGAACATTTCGAGCGCAAGGCGCATCGATTCACTGGCTCGAGCTGCGAAAAGTTTCGCCGGTCAGATAACTTTGCGCTTCCCAACCGTCGTGGCGAAAGCGCAGCGTGACCGCGCCGGTCTCGTCTTGGCGAAACAGCTCAATGCCGCGCGATCGCACATTCTCGGTCCAGTTATCGCTGAGCCGTTCGTGCTCTGGAAAATCGCGCGAAGTAGCGATGATCAAGCGTGGCCGTACAGCATCGAGGAACGCTTCGGAACCGGACTCTCCGGAATGATGCTGTCCCTTGATCAAGATGTCGCTGCGCAAATCTGCATTCCGACGAAGCAACTGATCTTCCGTTTTGATTCCGCTGTCCGACGTTAACAAGACGCGTGTTCCGGATGAGAGAACAAGCTGCAATACGCATGCCTGGTCGTCAGCGATTGGTGCGTTGAAGCTCCGTGGCGGAAAAAGGACATGCGCAGTGACTTCGCGCGACAAACGGAAACTCTCTCCCGCGGCTAAATCGGCCGGCTTGATTCCGCGTTCTCGAAATAGACGCTGCAATCGCTGGTGAACAGTTGAGCGATCCGGCGCCAGATTATCCATCATGCGAACGCTCGGAAAATCGTGCAGCAATTCCGTCGCCCCGCCGATGTGGAGCGAGTCGCCGTGAGTAAGCAGCAAACCGGAGAGCCGATTCACTCCAGCCCAGTGCAAATATTCGCGAACCACACGCTGATAACTCCGCTCGCTCCCGCAATCGAACAACCAATCCATCCCTTCCGTTCGCAGATGAATAGCTGCGCCCGGGCCCAGGTCCAGAACTGTGATCCCCGCCGTGAGCTTTTCGGGCCACTGCGGGTGTTCAACGTAAAAATGTCCGCCGGGAACTTGCGCGAACAGTTGCACGATCCCGAGAACAAGGTGTGCCAAAAACCAGTTCGCATTATTGAAAACTACGGCGAGCCACGGCAGCAATGGGGTCGAGAGAAGCGATAGCAGCGCGATCGCCAGAATAAAGAAGGCAATCGGAACGACAACTAAGTTCGCAAACAATGAAATCGGCGTAACGATATAAAAGTACCAGAGGATGAATGGCAACGAACCGATCCAGGCTGCCAGGGAAACAGAGGCGCCGCGGAAGAGCCATTCGAGACGAGCATGCATCAGACGCTTTGGCCCACGCAATAAGCTCCGTGGTAAAAAAGGATCGGGCGCGCCCCAGCGCTGCAAAAATCCAAAAAGAGGGTCAGCAAACAATATGATCGCGCCCACGACCGCGAACGAGAGTTGGAAGCCGGTCGAAAAGAGTTCGTTTGTATCCCAGCAGAGAAGAAAGAAGGCTGCCGCTGCGAGACTGTTAAGCACGAAAACCTTGCGATCGAAAAAGAAGCCACCGAGCAGAATCGAAGCCATCACGGCAGCACGCACACTCGAAACGTGCAGTCCGGTTACTGCCGCGTAAAAAAAGAGTGACGGAATAATGAGCGCTGTTGCCCATTTGCGAGACAATCGCGCGACCATGGCCAGCATCCATAGAAGTGTGGCGACAATTCCCACGTGCAGACCAGCGACAGCAAAAAGGTGAAGCGTGCCGGTTTGTTGAAACGGTTCCTCGATGTCTTCGGGAGTTTGGTGCCTGACGCCGAGCACGATCCCGCTGATAAAACCTTGCACCGTGGGCGCGTTCTCGAGTCCCCGGCAAAGTGCGTTCTGCATCCATGCACGCGATTTCTGAGCCGCATGCAAAATCGGGTTCCCACCGCCGTGTCGAATGAGCGCACCATCCTCCGGATAGCGAACGAACAAAATGCGGCGAACGTCGCGACGCGCGAGATAAGAGCGCATATCGAATTCGCCGGGATTTCGCGGAGACGCGATTACTTCCGCATTTCCGAAAAGCCTCAATTCATCGCCAAATTCCGGCGTGCCTTTCCAGCGCACCTGCCAGACCGCGTGCGCGGATTGTTTCCTGCCTTCGAGTTCAACTGACTCGAGCTTTAGCAGGAACGTCGCGAATCCGCTGGGCGCGATTTTTGGCTCACTGATGGCGCAACCGGTTGCTGTGACGACTCGTGGCCGGTTGCCAAGCTCAGCAGCAAGCTGCTGTCCTTCGGTATTGCTGGTTCGCAAAACGTGCAGCAGGAAAAAGCCAGCTCCGGCGATTGCGTATGTCGCGGCCAATCTTGGCCAACGCAGCACAATGACAGCGCAGAACGCGATAAGGATCGCGGTTGGGAGCAGCACGTAAGGAGAGAGCCGAAAGAACTCCGCCAGGGTGATTCCTGTTGCGGCGCCCGTCGCCAAGCCGATGAATGGCTGACGCGGCGCATTCAATAACTTCATCGCCCCGCTTTTCGTTCATTTCGCGGCGGGCTAAGCTCGATGAGCTGGCACAAGTAAAACCGGACGCCTGCTGTGCTTGAGCACGCCTTTGGTCGCGCTTCCCACGAGCAAGTTATACATCGCGCCATGGCCGTGCGTGCCCATCACGACTAAATCGGCTTGAAGAATATCCGCCTGATTCAAAATTTCTTCAGCCACCGCTCCGGTCGGCTCGTGTAAACTGACCTTGAGGCCGTCTTGAGCGATTTCTCTTTGCCATTGAGCCAGCTTCGATTTCTGATCTTCATTCTCCGGAATCGGCTGCGGCATCGGATCAAACACCGGACCCGTCATACCCGGCATCGGCGCAAGCTCAGGCATTCCCGCCAGGCCGTAACCAAGGGCGCCCGGCGCTGCGGCAGCAGTGAGTTCCTTCACGTGGACAAGATGAATCTCCGCGTCGAGGCCTTTGGCGAGTTGCCGCGCCAGATCGATCACTCTCGGTGTTGCATCCGAAAAATCGATTGGAACAAGAATGCGTTTCATGTTTGCGCCTTCGAACCTTAGCTGTCGCGGCGCTTAATCTCAAGACGCTGTGCGGAACTCTGAAGAGGAAAAAGCCTGTCTCTTGAAAATCAGCACAAATCAAGATTTTCCGCCATCCGCGATATCCGCGTAATTCGCGGTCGTCTCTGGAAATCTAGTGCAGAGTCTGCGTTCACACCGTAATTTCCCCCGTGCAGGATCTGTTCGAGGAAGACAACGATGTCGATTCTTCAACTGGGCTTGGGACAAGCCTGGAGGCGGGCATGCCACTCGCAACGCGCATGCGGCCGCGCTCGCTCGACGAATTCGTCGGCCAGGAACATATTCTCGGACCGGGAAAACTTTTACGCCGGGCAATCGAGGCCGATCGTTTGCCTTCGGTAATTTTCTCCGGCCCTCCCGGCAGCGGAAAGACCACGCTTGCCCGGATCATTGCTGAAATAACCCATGCAAAATTCATTCGAATCAGCGGCGTGGAAAGCAACGTCGCCGAAATGCGTCGCGTCATCGCGGCAGCGACGAATCGCCTCCGCACTTCAGGACAAAAAACGATTTTGTTTATCGATGAGATCCATCATTTCAACAAAGCGCAACAGGACATTCTTTTGCCCGACGTCGAAACCGGAACTCTCCGCCTCATTGGCGCGACCACGTACAATCCGTTCTTTTATGTGAATAGCGCGCTTGTCTCGCGTTCGCAGGTTTTTCAACTCGAACCGCTCCGCGTCGAGCAACTCGAACACTTGATCGATCGCGCGTTGACCGACAAAGAACGCGGGCTCGGAAATTACAACGTCAAGATCGACGAGAACGCCCGCCAGCATCTGGCGAAACTCAGCGATGGCGACGCGCGGAAATGTCTAAACGCGCTCGAGATCGGCGTCCTCACGACGCCACCTGTAGCCGGGGTCGGCGACCCCGGCCGCTCTAAGCCTGTAAAACTGGCTCGCCCTCCGATTACGGGGGTCGGCGACCCCGGCTACAGCGCAGGCGTGATTCATTTCACGCTCTCCGTTGCCGAGGAAAGCATTCAACAAAAAGCGGTCGTGTACGATCGCGCGGGCGACGCGCACTACGACACGATCAGCGCGTTCATCAAAAGTATGCGCGCATCCGATGAAGAAGGCGCGATGTACTGGCTCGCGAAAATGTTGCATGCCGGCGAAGATTTCCGCTTCATCGCGCGGCGCATCGTCATCTTCGCCAGCGAAGACATCGGCCTTGCCGATCCGGAAGCGCTGCCGCTCGCGATCGCGACCCAACAAGCAGTGGAATTTGTTGGATTACCTGAAGCACGAATTCCGCTGGCGCATGCCACTGCTTACATGTGTCGCGCAAAGAAAAGCCGCGAAGCTTATGACGCCTTGAATGCCGCGACTGAAAAGATCGAGATGGAACAGACAAAGCGCGTCCCGGAGCGTCTTAAGAACAAACATTTCCCGCTAAACCCAGACAGCTAGCGCGCCATACCCCGCAGCGCAGAGAGAATCACGGATTACGCGGATAGCCGCATAAAACTTAGCAATGGATTAAATCAATCCGTTTTATCCGTGTAATCCGTGGTTTAATTGTCAGAGGCATTATTGCCTCGAGCAGCCGTGTCGCTGCGAGTTTCAGGCGCCGCCCTTTATCGTTTTATCTTGACTAGTTGGCGTGATTTTCACAACACTCGGCGCCAAGAGTCGATCTGAACCAGACAGAGGACGCTTTTCCAGGCAGTTTCTTCTGCGCTTCTTCAGATCCAAACCACGCAGTCAATCGCCTGGAAAAAGAAAGGTTTGTTAAAATGAAAGCAATCGTTCTCTCTACAAAAAGTTCCATTCACCGGCCATCTTTACGACGGGGTTTCCGTCTCATCCCGCTCGTGCTTGTCTGTTTTGGGCTTGCACCGATGGCGCAAGCGGTGGGTCCCGACACGGACGGTAACATACCGGGTTCCAACAATGGCGAAGGCATTGGGGTCCTCGTCAGCCGCACCACTGGGGTCTGGAACACCGGCACTGGTTTTGAGGCGCTTAACCACCTCACTGCCGGCAACCAAAATACGGCGACGGGTCTTCGAGCCTTGAATAGCGATATCAATGGCGGCTACAACACCGCTACTGGCGTTTATTCGCTCTTTAGCAACACCAGCGGGTTTTTCAATAGTGCCACTGGCGCTTATGCGCTCGCCAACAACACAACCGGCAGCCAAAACACGGCCAACGGTTATGGAGCGCTCTATCGCAACACCGCCGGTAATAACACGGCCATTGGTTTTGGTGCGCTCTTTCGCAATACCACCGGCTCGGACAACACCGCGGTCGGCGATGAAGCGCTCTCCAACAATACTGATGGCAATTCAAACACCGCCTTGGGCTTTAACGCGGGTACGGATCCGGGCATCGTGAGCAACAATATATACGTCGGCGATCCCGGCTTTCCCGGCGATGAGAATGTGATTTCCATCGGCGGGATTGCCGCCAGCGGAACGCCGTACGCACTCACGTTTATCGGAGGCATTTACGGGTCGGCGGTTAATACTGGCACCGCCCTCCCCGTGTACGTTGATACCGATGGCCACCTGGGCACGACTCTTGTCAATGGCAGTGCGATGAAGCTGAGAATGCGCACTCCCAAGGGCGCCCAACCCCAAGTGAAAGTCAATGAATTTCAAAAGCAGCAAAAGAGGATTGCTGAATTGGAAAATGCCGTTGCGCGTCTCGCAGCAACAGTAAAAGAGCAGGCCGCGCAAATTGAGAAGGTGAGCGCCCAAATGGAATTCCAAAAGCCTGCCCAACGAGTGGTGGCGAACAAAGAGTAACGAGCCCGTCAGAATTCCAGGTTCGCACAATTTTGTGGCCGTCTGTGTCAGAGGCCAGGCAGATGAACCACGTCTGACACCGACGCGCCATAAAATCTTGGAACACATTTGCACACCGTTGGGAATCGACCGAGGCGGCGGAAAATCGCCAATGTCGTGGCCACCATGAAAAGAGAACTCAAATGAAAAAACAAAAGATTAGATTCACATCCATACTCGTGGCGCTTGGTTGCTTCATATTTCTAGAGCAAATGCAGGCAGTCACCCCGCCTCCGGACGGATGCTATCCCAATTCAACTACAGCGGAAGGGTGCAAGGCGCTTCAGAGCCTTACCACTGGTGTTGCAAATACAGCACTTGGTTGGTATTCGCTCTTTGGCGACACGACCGGCAGTTTCAATACTGCTGTTGGTGCTGGGGCACTTGACCTCAACACCGCAGACAACAATACGGCCGTTGGTGTGGCGGCGCTTTTGCTCAACACTACCGGCACCAACAACACGGCAAACGGAGTAGGCGCGCTTGTCTTTAATAATGCCGCCGAGGAGAACACGGCCACCGGAGCATTTGCGATGTACAGCAACACTGAAGGTGACTTCAATACGGCCAATGGAGCGTTCACGTTGTACTTCAACACCACAGGTGAACGAAACACGGCCATCGGTGACAG
>VBQC01000017.1 GCA_005887825.1 Verrucomicrobiota bacterium
ACAAACGGGTGAACGTCGAGTTCGTTACCCGTGCTCGCATCGGTCTGCCGACAGGCACGGTGCTGGTCACGCTGGATGAACATGGCAACGCCACCTATAAGCTCGTTCGACCCGCGGCGTGGGACGAGATCCGCGTCCCGGCCGAAGCTCTCGACGCAGTTTCGAAAGCGCGCGCGTTCATCTACGGCTCGTTGGCGGGTCGCTCACCTTACAATCTGGAACAGATCGATCGTCTGCTTGATGTCACAGGGCCGATGAAGTTTTTTGATGTGAACCTGCGTCCGCCGTTCGTCGATCCGCCGATGGTGATGGATTTAGCCAAGCGCGCCGATGTTTTAAAGCTGAATGACGGCGAAGTTGGGCGGCTCGCCCATTGGGTTCGCACCGGCGAATCGATCCCGGACACGCCGCGCGATGATGCGTCGATCGCCCGCGATTGTCAGACGCTGGCGGAAGGAACGGGCGTCTACTGCATTTGCGTCACGCGCGCTGAAGAGGGCGCCGCGCTTTGGGACCGCGGCAGCCTAACGACTGCGGCGGCGCCGCATGTAGAAGTGAAGGACACGGTCGGCGCCGGCGATGCGTTCATGGCCGGACTTATGGTCGGACTCACGCGCGGAATCGATCACCAGCGTGTTCTGGAAATCGCCTGTCGACTCGGCGCATATGTCGCGTCGCACTATGGCGCGACCCCGTTGCTGCCGCCGGAATTGACGCAGCCGCTTCGCGAAGAAAGTAGGAATGTGGAAGGATGAATTAGAAAACGACATATGCGTCCTCATTTCATTCTGTCGAAAGTTTTCCGGAGCAATTGGAGATCAGTGGCCTGGCCAGTTTTCTCTCGAGTACTTTCGATCCATTTCTTCTCGAAGCATTCTTGGTTGGGCGATCGGTCTGGTAAAAAACGGGGAAGATCTCAGCGACGGAATAAACCTAAATTTCGAAAAAGGGTACTGACCAGAGGCTCGAGCTTTGCGACACCAGCGTTTCCTCGCTGGAGATCGCGAAGAATATCTGAGATTTGGTCTGCGATTCCCGCAGTGAGCTCCTCGAAACGTTCAACAGAAACGGCTTCGCCCTCTAGAGCGGAGGCCAAACGCTGACAAACATTCTGCAGGACGAAGAAGACGAGGGGTTCTGCCCGATCCTGCCCTAACGAATTAAATTCTCTGCCAAGCGATTCCAGCTTTTCCTGGCTGAGTTCGCCGGATAATGCGTTAAGCAATCGCGATATCCGATGGTCGGGGGGCATGTGCGCCGATGAGATCCTCGCGAGTGAAGATCGGTACAACGCGGTAACCATGTTTCTCAATGTTTTCCCGGCCGCCCTCTTGCCGGTCGATCAAAGCCAACACAAACGCGATCCGGCCTCCGTTTCCTTCGACGGCGTCAACGGCTTGCAGCGTCGAGCCGCCCGTGGTGATGACATCCTCCACGATGACGACCGAATCCCCGGATGAAAAATTACCTTCAATGAGCTTCTGCCGTCCGTGAGCTTTCGGCGATTTGCGGACGACGAAAGTCTGGAGCTCACTCGATGGATTTTCCAAGTGCGCGGAAATACCGATACTGAGAGCGATCGGATCGGCGCCCATCGTGAGGCCGCCAATACTGTCAACGCGCAGGTTCAACTCTTGAGCTACTCGCTTCACCACTTCCCAGCCAACGCGGCCGACGAGGATTGCTCCTTTAGGGTCGCAAGTCGTTACCCTGGCATCAATGTACAAATCACTTTGCGCGCCCGAAGCCAGAGTGAAGGCGCCGCGGCAGACCGATTTCTCCTTGAGAAAGTCGAGCAACTCGTCCCGTGCAGAGCGCGTCTTCACATCCGGTTGACGGCGTGGAGAACCGGTTCTTTAACGCTCATGAAGAAGTAACGTGACGGGATCGACATCATTTCATCCGGTCGAATCTCAAAAAAGTAGGAGTTAGGAAGGCTGAAGTAGGACAGCCGGTTAAGGGTTGAGAGTTGATTGTTGATCGACATCGGGCCGGAGTCGTTTCATTCGCTGGATACAATTACTTGCGCGCGGTAGCCTAATCGGCGGAGAAATTCTTCGCAGTCCTGCCAGCGCAATCCGAACTCCGCAACGTCCGCCAAGCCTAGTCGGCCAATAATGTCTGACAAAACTTCGGTGTCGGCTTCCTCAAATTCCGCGTCCATCATTGCGCGCTCGGCCCAATCCACCAGTTCTGCCTGGCTGACTTTACCGTGCAAGTAGTCGGCAATTTTATCAGCGACGATCTGGCGAGTGATCACGCGACAATAGTTGGTAGTTGAGGGATTGATTGTTGAGTGACGTCATGTGCCGACGCCTTCCAGCTCGACGTGGCGCATGGTTTCACTTCCGCCGAAACGTTTTTGTGCATCCAGAATTTCCAGCCCAGCAAGTCGGCCTTCGCTGTCGTAATCAGCGGCTATGCCTTCGGCCAAATGTTTGGTCGTGACTGTGGTTTCGCGGAACGTGATGCTCAACGCGTCCACCTTCGGGTCGTAGCTAATCTTCATGGTCCGTCAAAAATAATAGGTGTACACCGTTACGACAACAATTTCCGCAGCTTCCTCCACGAAGACCGGCCGGACTTGTTTGGTCGCATAGACTTTACCGTTCCATTCTGCGCCGTAAGAGAAATTTTTCCGGCAATCGAGTCGTCCAAGTTCCGCCAGTTGCCAAGATGCGGTGCGAATCGCCTCTTCGACTTCTGCGATTGTGAAACCACGCTTGCTCATGTAACGCAACGCGTGATCGGAAAGTCGGATTGGTTTCACAAGCGCCATCAAAGGCGGAGCGATGCCGAACTGCAAGAACTTCGACCCCGAACGCTTTCGGGGCCGTTGCAGGAGAGGGCTCGGCCACATAGTCGTGAGGGTCGGGGTTCACGTTGGTCTTTATTTTAGCCAGGCGATCTTCAGCTCGCTTTCGATTGTTTTGAATTCAGGATCGCCGGTGACGAGCTCGCAATTTCGGTGTTTTGCCAGCGCAGCAGCAAAAGCATCGGCCAAACTGATTCGATGAGAAGCTTTGAGTCGCGCCGCGATGTCGGCCAGTTCGCGGGTCACGGGGTGAAAGGCGATCGGAAGTGCGACAAGACCAGCCGCAACCGTTTCCCAACCGGCCAGCCCGTTTCTTCGAATGATAATGTATTGGACTTCCGCATAATTGACCTCAGTCATATGCAGCGGTTCGTGACGGGTCGCAGCCTTATGCAGCAAGGTCTCGATTTTGTCCGCGCCGGCTTCATCTCGGAAGTAGGCGATAAGCGCAAAACTATCGAGGACGCAGCCGGGCATACCTCGCTTCCTCGAGCTTTTTTTCTTCCTTTTTGTATGCCGACCACCATTGGCGCAATGGCTTTTCGCCGGGCTTTCGTTTTAGAACGCCGCGCGCGCGTTTGATGGCCGCGCCCGTGATTGGTTTCAGCAAAATTCCCTCCGGTGTTGTCTGCACGACTGCCTTCGTGCCGTTCTCGATTTCAAACTCCTGGCGAATCCGCCGTGGGATGACGACTTGTCCTTTCACGGTGAATGAAACTGTCTCGGGATAGCTTGTATCCACCATGGCTAAAAGTAAAGCGCAAGGCGATGAGTAAGTCAATATGAGAAAGTGTGACTTTTGATATTATTTGGACGAGATCGTCTCAGTCCAGATTATCACTTATTTGCGGCCGGCCTATTCGACAAGCGCAAGGCAGGCTCAGCCCAAATCGACGGGAAATTTCTGATTCGCCAGCGTGCTCAGATTTGATAAACTCAATTACGTGAGCTTGGAACAACTCGAAAGCGCGATTCTCGGTCTGACTCCAGAGGAACGGCAACGTCTGGCGGTGTGGTTTGAGGAGAACCGGCACGAATTGCTCGGCGATGAGTCAGACGGATTGACCAAGGAGCAAGAAGCCGAAGTCATTCGCCGGCGCGATCTGGCCGTGGCACATCCTGAATTGCTGGAGCCATGGGATGGCACCATCGAGCGCGTGCGCGAGCGACTTCATGAGTTTCATCGTCAGAAAACTTCCGCTCGCTGAGCAGGACGCGCTTGACGCCGCAATCTGGTATGAGGAGCGTCAGCCGGGACTGGGTGCGGAATTTCTGAATGAGGTTGATCGCGCCGTTCGGGCGCTAAGCGACTCAGCACCGCTTCATCGAATCCGATTTGCAGACGTTCGCCGGTCGCCAATACACCGGTTCAGATTCTACGGCATCTATTACATCGTCCGAGAAGACGAGGTTTGGATACTGGCGATCTTTCACGGGCGAAGGCACCGCGAGCGTGGCAAGAACGGCGCAGACAAACCACGTAAGTTCGCGATGACGACGGCTCCCCAAACAGAAGCGAGACCTTTGTTATAGAACTGCGGCTGACACAGCCGCCACTACAGAAATGGATCACAACGCGAGGCGCGTTGTCACTTCATTCGGTCGAAAGTCTTCTGGAGCAACTCCACAGACGGTTGATAGCGAAGAGTTGATCCGCCTTTGCCTGGCTTCCATCTTCGCTACCTCCTTCGCTAAAGCTACGGCGAGTCAGGAAAGCTTCGACGCGACAAGTCGGCGTGACCCGCCTTCGCTGATCCTCGTCTCCTCGAGTTTCGGCGTGGCAAGCAGGTGGTTGAGAGAAAAATCCGCCTTTGCCTGGCTTCGGCGTGACAGGCAAGATCGACATCATTTCATTGTATTCCAGCATGCGCATCAGGCGTCGTCGAACTTTGGTTTGCGGTTGCTGATTTTCCGGAAGGTGCCGTCGGCGCGGACGTTGTGTCCAAAGCCGCACTCCTCGCCCTGTTGCTCGACCTTCAATTTGCCGTTTGGGAGAAACGTCATCGTGATTTTGCAGTCCCCTGCTTCTTCCGGCACGAACACAGCGGTATCGTTCTCGATCGTCGCTTCGCCTGATGCGTCGCCGACATTCGCCGCCGGGCCTGCTCCCGATTTGTACTCGTAAACGAGCGCCAACTGGACTTTCAGTTTGCCGTGTCCGAGCGCGAGGATTTTTATTTCACTTTTGCCTTCAACATCGCGATACGTGCCGTTCGCTTCGGCAGCGGTGACGCTGCGTTCGCCGGCAGTGGCGGTCGGCGCGAAAAAAGCAGGAACGAAGAGAGCGAGAAGGACGACCAAGAATCGATCCTCCTTCGCCAAGGCTACGGCGCGGCAGGAAGCGGTACGAAATTGAGACGTTCGCGTCATTTCATTCGGTCGAAAGTCTCTTGGAGCAATTCGGGCAACAGCCGCGTGATTCGTTCCGCCTTTGCCGTACGGCTCCGGCGGGACAGGTAAAGCGTGACAACGTTGCATCGCTAAATCGGTTCAAGCTTTCGCTTTGGCTTCCAGAGGAATGTGGGTCGTGACGAGTTCGCGTAAATCCAGTTTTCGGCTCGCGTGATCAATGTCGATTCCGACTAGGTTGCCTTCGCCGTCGTAATCTAAAACGACGCCTTCCGAAACCTCCTGGCTCTCTACGCTCGGCTTACGGGAGAGGTCGATATAGAGGGAATCGGTATCTGGAAAATAATTCAATTTCATGGTCGGAACCTGCGATCCAGGAATGCGTTGTGTATCGTGACCTTATCGGAAAGGGTCACGACTCGCAAGAAGCGGCCTTGCAATTCGTCAACGGCCGCAAAGTTCTGAAAACAAAGTTCGTCTCGGCGGGACACCGAGACCAGCACGCGAGACGCAGGCGCTACCCGGACAACGCGAGACGCGTTATCATTTCATTGGGTCGGGCAACAGCCGGGTGACTCGTTGAAGCGTTGAATCGTTACAGCGTAAAAGAGACAGGACGATGGTTGATCGTTGAAAAGCTGATCATCGATCGACAAAAATCAAAGCCGCTCCATCCATCGACGGTCGTGTCGTGCGCCGTGGAGGACAGCATGAACGTACAGCGTTTCGCCAGCGACAGAGAAGAAGATCCGATATGGAAAGCGCTCGGTGAGGATTCGGCGAACAGCTCCGTTGCGATGAATTACGCGGAACAATTCTGGTTGAGCTCCGGCTCGATGTACGGCTCGCAATACTTCGTCGATTAGTTCTTCTCCGAGTCCCGGCGATTGCGCCTCATACCACGCGCGGCATCAACAACATCTTCGACCGCCGATGGGCGGACGATGGCTCGCCGAATCATCGCGGCCTGAGCCGCTGCAGAACGGTGGTTTTTAGCTGCTCCGTGGGAATCCCCGAATCCGGATTGGCATGAAAATCTTCGAGGCGCTCATCGAGAATTGCTTTTTCTTCAGGCGTCAGTCCTTGGTCTTCGATTTCGATCGCACGGCGGACCAGTTCTTGTCGTTCCGCGAACGACAACTTGGGAATTTCGGCGAGGATTTCTGTCTGGCTCATCAGAACGTCATTTCATTCGGTCGAACGTTTTAGGCTTCGCCACGTGATTCGTTGAAGCGTTGAATCGTTAAAGCGGGAGATTCGCAGGCATTCGACGTCATTTCATTCGGTCGAATGTTTTTTGCAAGAGCTGTAAGTCGGACGCGTTTCCAGTTTTCTCCCGACTACTCTCGATCCATTTCTTTTCGAGAGAATTCTTTGTCGGTCTGTCGTTCTGGTAAAAGACGCCGAAGACGCCTGGGAAGGGTAGTTGGGCGAGTTTGTAGGCGGCGAGCTCATCAGTAACGTCGTGCCGCAGCTCGTCCTCAGGGGTGTTGTCCCATTTCTTTTCCTGGATCACTTCGAAGCTGCCGCCTTTTTTCGGATCGGCCGGATCGAACACGTCCGGGAAAAATTCCACGCACTCGCTCAAACATTCAATGACGGAGAAGCCCTGGTGATCAAAAGCGCGCTCGATCATTTCCATCATGTGTTTGACTTGCGTGGCGTGGGTGCGCGCGATGAACGTGGCCCCGCCGGCGATGAGTTTTTTCATCGGATTGACCGGCTGATCGATGGCACCGGTCGGGTCGGTCTTGCTCTTGAATCCGATGGGCGACGTGGGCGAGGTCTGCTTTTTGGTCAGGCCATAGACGAAATTGTCCATGATAAAATAGGTCATGTTGATGTTCTTGCGCGCGCCATGATCGACATGGTTGCCGCCTATCGAGAAACCATCGCCGTCGCCGCCGAAGAGGAAAACGTGCAGGTCGGGTCGGGCCAGGCTGATGCCGGACGCGAGCGGGACGGCGCGGCCGTGAATGTAATGCGCGCCGTGGCCGTTGACGAAATAGGGAAAGCGCGATGAACAACCGATGCCGGCGAGGGTGACGATCTTTTCGTGATCGAGCTGGCGTTTCTCAAGCACTTTGTAGAAGGAAGCGAGCACGGCGAAATCGCCGCAACCGGGACACCACGTGGGGTGATCGGCGGTGATTGCCTTTTTAGTTAATTTTTCCCGTGGCTCCAAGGCCGGAGGGGCGGTTGTCGTTGGCGGTGCAGTTGTGGTTGTTTCGCTCATAAAAGAATCTCTCAGGAAAGCAGGAACGCACGAACAGATTCGAATCTAAAAAAACCCAAAAATTCAGGAACACCAAACCTCTGCATTGCTTTTCCAGCTTTCTTGATTTCCTCAGAGGTCATCATCCGACTCCTTGGGCGATAGACTCGGCGCGGGCAACGTCGACATCTTGTTCGCCGTTCCCGGAAACCGGACGGTTCGGTGAATAGCCCCTGGCCGAGACAAATTCACCTGGAAAAACGCCTTGAAGAATTTCTTTCACGCGGAACGTCAAGCCGTCGGTTTTGGTGACGCTCTGAATTTTCGGCTCGCAATAACGGGCACGCAAAATGGTGGCCAGCTGCCCAAAGCCGTAAAGACCTTGATCGTTCATCTCGACGGTGACGACGCGTTTGAAGTTGGCGAAGATTTTCTCCAAGCCGTTCGGCAATGGATGAACGTGGCGCAAATGTATGGCCCCGATTTTTTCGCCGTGCTCGCGCCCCATTTTTACCGCGTCGTGGATCGGCCCGTACGTCGATCCCCAACCTACGAGCAGCGTGTCGCCTTCCTGGTCGCCGTAAACTTCCGGCACCGGAATTTCTTCGGCGAGCTTCCTCAATTTATTGCGGCGCTTCGCCGTCATGGCCATGTGCAGTTTCGGGCTGCCGGTGGGGTGGCCCATCTCGTCGTGCTCGAGTCCGCCTATAAGCGGATATTTCCCGTCAAGGATGCGCGTGCCGGGCGGGATGTGCTGCGTGATGCGCTCGAGATCGTACGGCTTGAAACCGCCCTCGCGCGGGCTGAGATCGGGCTTCGGATCGACCATCAAGTTCGAAAGATCGGGTTCGTCGAATGCCTCAATGCGCGTAGCGAGCGAGGTGTCGCTCAAAATGAAAACCGGAGTGCTGTATTTGCGCGCGATCCGTGCCGCTTCAATCGCGATGTAGAAACAATCTTCCACGCTCGCTGCCGCGAGCACGACGCGTGGACTGTCGCCGTGACTTCCGAAGATGGCCTGATGCAAATCGCTCTGCTCAACGTTTGTCGGCAACCCGGTGCTCGGCCCGCCACGTTGAATATTGCAAATGATAAGCGGGATCTCAGCCATTGACGCCCATCCGATCGCTTCGGCTTTGAGCGAAATACCTGGTCCAGCGCTACCCGTGACGGCCAAATATCCCGAATAAGAAAAGCCGAGCGCGAGTGAAACTGCCCCAAGCTCGTCTTCGGCCTGCACAAATATTCCACCGTATTTCGGGAACTCGCGTCGCAAAGTTTCCATGATCGACGACCATGGCGTGATCGGATAACCGGCGCCGTATCGCACGCCCGCGGCGATCAATCCGTAGGCGAGCGCCTGATTCCCATCCATCGTGATCTGCGCGCGTCCGCTGGGTTTCTCGATCTTCTCGAATTGATAATGCTTTGTCAGGACGTTCCCGACGGGATACGCGTAACCGGCCTGAAAAGCCATGAGTGCGGTGTTGACGATGCTCTCGTCTTTACCGGCGAATTTTTCCCTGATCAGCTTTTTCAGCTTCTCGGCGTCGAGGTTGAAAATCTTCGAAACCAAGCCGAGCACGAAAATGTTTTTGCCCTTATCTTTTGCCGTACCGCCGAGCGCCTCGACCGTCAATCCGGTGATGGGCACACCGACGTAAACGAAACGTTTATCATCGAGGTTCGGCTCGACGTTGTCGGAATCGTAAAGCAACACGCCGCCCTCTTTTAGAAAATCGATGTGGTCCTGGTAACTGTGTTGATAGAACGCGACGAGGAAATCGGCTTCGTCGCCCGCCGATAACACTTCGCCCGTGCCCATTCGGACCTGAAAGATCGACGGTCCACCGGAGATCGTGGAGGGGATCGTCATGTAAGTCATGACATCGTGATCGCTGCGCCCAGCCAGGCGCGCGAGAAAAGCGCCGGCGGTTTGAATTCCATCCTGCGAATTTCCAGCGAGACGAATTACGGCATCATTGATGTTTTCAGGGCGCAGATCGGCGCGCTCAGGGGCACCGGTTGGCACGTCTGGTTTTTGAACCTGCGTATTACTGGGAGTTACGGTGTCGCCCATAAGTCAATTTTACACTTAGCACAGTAACAAAACTAGGCGATGAATCCAGCAGGCATTATCATCAGCACAT
>VBQC01000018.1 GCA_005887825.1 Verrucomicrobiota bacterium
GTTGCCTGGGGCGGATTTGATAACCGCAGTTCGAATCACCCCGGGCACATTGGAGGTTATATAGGTTTCCGATTGATCCCGAAATTATTTTTCAGCGCCAACACTCCGCCCCCGCACTCAGCTTCGAATGTCGAGACTTCTCCCTTCTATATCAGGCCCGACAATCCCGCTTTCAATCACGGAAAGGGTTTTTTTAATGGGACCTTGGAAGGCTTGGATGGCGACTACGTCCTTTATAACTTCGCGGCTTCGACGCCGTCGATTGCGGGGGCTGATCGTCAAAGCTTGTATGGCTCGTTTACGCGCGATATTTGCGACAAGTACCTAGAGTTGTTTGCGGACTTTAAATATACCCGCTCCTATTTCCGTGCAGTTTCGGCGCCTACTCCGTTTACCTCCGATCCATTCCATAACGCGGCAGGTACAAGCTTCAGTCCAGCTGGCATCAGTGTGCCAATCCAAAATGCGTTTAATCCGTTCACGGTAGCGAACGCGACTATTCCGGCGGATAGCACAACCTCTCCCGGAACCCCTGTATATACCGGGGTTCGCTATCGCGTCTTGGAAGTGGGTAACAGATTCCAACCAGTCACCTTTAATGATGTTCTCTTCGATGTCGGACTTCGCGGTGAGCTGTCCGAATTTGGCGACTACTTTAAGACATGGAACTGGGAAGCAGGTTTCAGATATTCCCGAGACGAGGAAGAAGTTAAATCGCGAAACATTGTTAGCCAGCCGGGGTTGCGGGAGGCTCTCCTGGATACGAACCCGGCCACAGCGTTTAATCCTTTTCTGGGGATCTTGGGTCGTAACAGCCAGGCCGCGATTAGCAGGGTTTATGTTACTCTGCATCATTCCGGCCAATTTGAGTTGCCTTTGGGCTATCTCACTATTAACGGCGATCTGTTTAATCTTCCCGCCGGGTCGGTCTCGTTTGCGGTCGGCGGCATATATTATGGGGAGCGATGGAGAAACGATCCCGACCCGCTTAACACGACGTTTAGCGCGATTGGCACCGAGGATTTGCAAGCCACACAGGTGAACCGTGATGTTTGGGGGACCTACCAGGAAGTGCGGGTTCCCTTCACCAGCCCGACGTGGAACTTCCCCGCCTTCTACAGCTTCGAGGTGGACTTTGCCGAGCGCGAGGAATGGTTCAGCCAGAATACATCTACGACTCTAGCTTTCCCTGCTGCTCACTCCCAATATAACTCGCAGAAACCGAAGGTCTCCGTCCGCTGGCAACCGCTTGACCCCAAGTATATGGGCACGGTGATTTTGCGTGCAACCTACACTGAAGCGTTTCATGCGCCGACGCTGCCCGAGCTGACGCCGGCGGGCGTGCGTTTTCCGAATACAACGCCGGTTCACGATCCATTTTCATCTCAGACCCCGGACCAAATCACGGAGATCGTAACCGGAAATCCCTTGCTGCGCCCCGAGACCGCTTATGAATGGTCCGCCGGCGTAGTTTACAGTCCGAAATGGCTTAAAGGGCTTACTCTGAGCGTCGATTATTGGAATATCTCCCTTCGATCGATTCCGGCGATTCTCGGTGCGCAATTTATTGTCGATAATGGGAACGTGCTCCCCGGATTGGTGCAGCGTGCTCCTACCTCAATTCCTGGCGAACTTGGCCCAATCACGCTCGTCATCGATCCCAGATTCAATGTTGCTGGCGTGAGCCTGGATGGAATTGATTACGAAGCCATCTATATTTTCGACTCCACGATCTTTGGCGGTCCCGATTGGGGCCGGCTGACCTTCACAATTAACGGGACCTACCTAAACAGGTTTGACCTGGTGGTTAATCCCGGCAGCCCGGCGATTAATTTGGCGGGCCAGTATGTGTCGACCTCGTTCACGATAATCGGCTCGCTGCCACGGGATCGAGCCTATTTCAGTCTGTTCTGGCATGGCCCGGCTGATACCTGGCTCGGTGGCTTCGATGCTGGGGCAACGGTGCACTACACAGGCCAGTATCATGATACGGTCGACCTCGGTTTGGTGCACAGGCAAGGTCGGTTAGTTCGGGAGTGGATTACGCTCGACCTGATTGCATCTTACGCGTTCAACTTGCCGCCGCCAGGACCGGCTGAGGTGCCTGGTTTTACCAAGGACGGCGGCAAGAATGTGAAGACGGATGGCGCGCCTGGTTGAATGGCACGACGATCACAATTGGGATGCAGAATGTGTTCGATCAAGATCCGCCCTTTGTGGCGGGAGCTTTTGAGAACAATTATGACGAATCTCTTGCCACCATCAAAGGCCGGTTTTGGTACGTTCAGTTGAAGAAGAGATTCTAAAGGGCCAATCGAACCGAGTCGTTTAAGCTTTTCTTCTGATTTCGATTGTGATTACGCTAAGAGCGTGACTAACGAGAGCTCTGGCGGTGTCGCGGATGCGACGTTGCATGAGTTTATCAGCCATCAAAAGCTGTTCGGCCGCTACACGCTGATCAAACTCGCGTCAAAAGAAATAGCCATTGCCCTGCACCGGCAGCCCTGAAGGCGATTGGGTCAATCGCCCCTATCAGAGGGCGAATTGATAAATTCCTGCATTTCCCGCGTAACCTCACGCCGGATTTTCTCTAGTACATGAGTGAACGGCCGGAAAGAACTTCTCATGACGAGGAGTCAAAGAAGGCCAAAACGACAAAAGGAAATTAGTTTATGAAAACCAAACACATCATCGTCGCCGTCGGCATTGCCTGTGCGGCGCTTCTCCCCAGTTCTGGCAGCCGTGCCGATATGGTCACGGATTGGAACGAAACCGCCGAGGCAGTCATTCGTGCCAGCACACCGTCACCGCCGATTCAGATACGCGCATTGGCGATTGTGAACACCGCCATCTACGACGCGGTCAACGGCATTGCCCGCACCTATCAACCGTACTTCGTCACTGACGCCGCGCCGCGAGGCGCCCGAAACGAGGCCGCCGCCGCGCAGGCCGCGTTCACGGCACTCTTGGGTCTTTTCCCGGGGCAGGCTGGCCTGCTGGAAGAAAAGCTGGCTGAATCGCTCGCCAGCATTCCAGGCGACAGAGGCAGGAGCCACTCTATCGCACGCGGACGAGCCTGGGGCGAGCATGTCGCTCGAACCGTGCTCGCCTGGCGCGCAACGGACGGCTTGTCGACAGTCGTGCCGCCTTACTTTGGTGGCTTTGCTCCCGGTCAGTGGCGTTCGATCCCCGATGGCACGGTCCCGGGCGCGTTGCCACAGTATGCGATGCTCGTGCCTTTCACGATGAGCAATTCATCCCAATTCCGGCCAGGCCCGCCGCCTGGATTGGACAGTCCGCAGTACGCAGCCGACGTGAATGAGGTGGAAGCAATCGGCCGCGTCGATAGTGCGATCCGCACTGAAACCCAAACTCAACTCTCACTCCTCTGGGCTGCCACCAGTCCGCTCGAAGAGAACGCCGTGGCCCGCTCGGTCGTGCCGCGCGCCTACGCGTTGGCCGACACCGCCAGGTTCTTCGCATTGATCAACTTCGCGGCATGCGACGGAATGATTGCCGGTTTCGACGCCAAGTACCATTACGGTTTCTGGCGTCCGTTCCACGCGATTCGGCTGGCCGATACCGATGGCAATCCGGCAACCGAACCTGACCCTTCGTGGACTTCGCTGATCCCCGCGCCGAATCATCCTGAATACATCTCGACCCATTCCACCGTCACTGGCGCGACCATGCGCGTGCTGGCGCTGCTTTTGGGTAACCAGACGCCCTTCACGCTGAGTTCTCCCGCCTTGCCCGGCGTGACGGTGACGTATCAAAGCTTCTCCGACGCCGCTGTCGAAGTGGGGCTTTCCCGCATCTGGGGCGGCATTCATTTCCGCACGGCTTGCGAAGTCGGACGCGTGGTCGGTGAATCCATCGCGGACCAGGCGGTAACGAACTACCTTCTGCCGCGGTGAACGCGAATTGTTAAACGAGTTCCTCAAAGAGCTTGCAAAGGTCCGCCACTGCCGTCCCGGATGCTGAAAGCCGGGCGGCAGTCGGTGCAACGATCAGACAAGATGGCAGATCGTGCGGGCTGCAATTTCGGCTCGTTCTGAATCGTGATTGTCGGATTGCGATTGGGCGTTGGCACGGACAAGCCTTGCTCGCGCAGCATTTGCGCGTGATCTGCCATGCCCCAACACGCCTTGTAAAGCTACTCTTCGATCTTCCTGCATTTTCCGCGTAACCTCGCGCCGGATTTTCTCTAGTACATGAGTGAACGGCCAGGAAGGATTTCTCATGACGAGGAGTCAAAGAAGGCCAAAACGACAAAAGGAAATTAGTTATGAAAAATTCAAACATTCAGTTCAAAGCGACAACGCCCCGCCGCAAAAATTTACGGCGCGGTTTGTTTCTTATCCCGTGCGTCCTCGCGCTCGCAGGGCTCGCGTTTTCGCCGACGGCTCGATCGCTTAGGCCGCCACCGGACGGAGGCTATCCTAACGAAACCACCGCCGAGGGTGATGGTGCGCTCTTCAGCCTTACAACCGGCGAAGGCAACACGGCCCTTGGTTCTAACGCGCTCCACGCCAACACCACCGGCTCCAACAACACCGCCACCGGTTGTAACGCGCTCCGATTCCATATACTCGGCGACCACAACACCGCCACCGGTCGTGCAGCGCTCGCAATCAACACGGACGGCGAAGCCAACACCGCCACCGGTCGTGCAGCGATGGGTAACGGCACAACCGGCAATAACAACACCGCCACCGGTTGGCAAGCGCTCTTTAACAACACCGGCGACGCCAACGTGGCCAACGGTGCTTTTGCGCTCTGGAGCAATACCACCGGCGAGAGGAACGTTGCCAACGGCAACCTGGCCCTCTATAGCAACACAAGCGGCGGATTCAACACGGCCGACGGCTTTGACGCGCTCGAGAGCAACACAAGCGGCGGCAGCAACATTGCCTTGGGCGATTTCGCCGGCGCCGATCTCACCACGGGCGACTTCAATATCGACATCGGCAACATAGGTGTTGCTGCCGAGGCCAACACTATCCGCATCGGCACGAGCGGAGACCAGACAAGAACCTTTATCGCTGGCATTAGTGGAACAGCAGTTGCAGGTGCAGCGGTTAAAGTGAACGCCGATGGTCAACTCGGCGTGGCACCCTCCTCGGAACGTTTCAAGGCGGAGATCAAGCCAATGGACAAGGCAAGCGAAGCGATCCTCGCGCTGAAACCGGTCACCTTCCGCTACAAGCACGAAGTTGATCCCAATGGCATCCCGCAGTTCGGTCTCGTGGCCGAGCAAGTGGCAAAAGTGAACCCCGCTTTGGTCGATCGCGATGGCAAAGGTGAGATCTACACCGTGCGCTATGAAGCGGTGAACGCGATGTTGCTAAACGAGTTCCTCAAAGAACACCGCACCGTGCAGGAATTGGAAGCGACCGTCGCGCAACAGCAGAAGGAAATTCAAGCTCTCACCGCGAGCCTGAAAAAGCAGGCATCGCAAATTCAAAAAGTGAGCGCTCAGCTTGAAGTGAGTAAACCCGCACCGCAAATGGTCATCAACAATCCGTAAAGCTGGTAGATGCGATTGACCTCAATCGCCCGGGCGGTTCGGTGAGCCGCCCCTGCCTATATTTCCCAATCAGCCGTCACGCTTCACCGCGTGGCGGCTTTTTGCTTTGCTTCAAATGACACGCGCTCACAGGCGCAAGATCGCCGTTGCAATTACATGAGAAGCCGAATGACGAAGACGCTCCAAGTCCGTCATCGTCGCGCGTTGCTCTAGAGTTTTGCGTTCGTCGTTCATGGAAAATGGTAAGAGATGTCTCGACTCCGCTCGACATGACAAAAGGCTAGGACATGCGAGGCGGAATGACGTCGACGTTCGATGTCGGCCATCGTTGCGCGTTCTTCTAAAGTTTTGCGTTCGTCAGACATTGTATTGAGAGATTCCTCGGTCCGAGCCGGACAGCGCGGTTTCGCTCGGAATGACAAGCAATGTGCACTATTTTGTCGGATGCGACGAGTTTGGCAATGGCTGATCCTTGCAGCGGTTGCAGCAACCGGTTGCAGCCAAAATGCGGCGCCGCCTACGGAGTTTGCAGCGGAGCGGCAACGGATGGTCCAGCAGCAGCTGATGACGCGCGGCATTCACGAGGAACGCGTGCTTGCAGCGATGGCGAAGGTGCCGCGCGAGGAGTTTGTGCCGGCGGATGAGCGCGCTGCTGCTTACACGGACCATCCATTGCCGATTGGTTATGATCAGACGATCTCGCAACCGTATATTGTTGCTTTTATGACGGAACAGTTGCACCCGAAACCGAGCGATCGCGTTTTGGAAATTGGTACCGGCTCCGGTTATCAGGCGGCGATTTTAGCAGAGCTAGTGGCTGAAGTTTACACGATTGAAATCGCTGAGCCGCTGGCGAGAAACGCGGAGGCGACTCTCGCGCGTCTTGGTTACAAAAACCTTCATGTGAAAGTAGGCGATGGTTACAAGGGCTGGCCGGAAAACGCGCCGTTCGACGCCATCATCGTGACCTGCGCGCCCGACCGCGTTCCTCGACCGCTCACCGATCAGCTCAAAGACGGCGGACGCATGATCATTCCCGTCGGTGATCGATTCGCTCAGGAGCTGTACCTTCTCGAAAAGAAAAACGGTCAGCTGAAAGAAAGTGCCGTGTTACCGGTGCGTTTCGTGCCGATGGCGGGGGAGGCGCAAAAGGGAAAGTGAATAGTGATAAGTGATTAGTGAGAAGTAGCGCGACGGTCAACTTGTACACTTCTCACGTCTTACATCTCACCTCTCGCCTCTCACGGTCAATTCAGTGCAGCGTCACTTAATCGCGGCGAGTTTTTTCAGATCGATGCGCTTGACCCATTCCTGCAATTCCTTGGGATCCTGATTCTGCAACTCGATCTGAAGAAAGTAGCGCTTGGCGATCATCACCCAAAGCGTGGCGTGTTTCCCCTCCTTTTCGAATGCTTCGAAACCAGGATTACCATCGATGGCGACGGACTTGCTGTAACCTTCGCTGGTTTCGCTGTTGTTATTCCACGCGGCGGTCGTGGCGGTGACATAATCGGGATTCGCCACCGAATCGAGAATGCTGACCGCCGCGGTGGGAACCTTTTCGCCTTCGCCCTTGCGGTAATCGCGATGCACATTTGTGATTCTGAATCCACCGACGTCTTCCGTCGAGCCCTCCGGTTTATCCGCGAGCCATCCTTGCGGCGCGTCCGGTAAAACGGGAAGCAATTTCTGATAATCGACAGCGTCAGGGACGAGAATCGGCTCGTTCTGGGCGTACACGCCACCGATGAATAGAACAAACAGCAGCGCAAACATGATTGTGGCACAACCTTCCAGTCCGCCACAGGACCCACTCGCTGCGGCGAGCCCGTGAGGCGAGCGGGTGTCTCGCCTGCTCGTGGAAACACGCAGCCAGGATGGCCGCGTGCCCCACAGACAAGATGTCTGTGCGCCGCCAAGACGTAACGTTTTCATTCGGCCCCCGTAATCGATTGACTTTACCTGGGCCGTTTGTCAAGACGCGGTTGCATGACGCGGACGATCAAGCTTGTGGCGACGATGTCGATCTTTGCTGTAGCCGCACGGCTCGTTCTGGTTAATCAGCAATATATCGACCACTGGAGTTGGCGACAAAGCGATGTCGCGACAATTGCCCGCAACTTTAGCGAGAACGGTTTTCCTTTTGCCTATCCGCAGATTGATTGGGCGGGCGACGCGCCCGGGTACGTGGGCACTGAATTTCCCATTTTGCCGTTTCTCGCGGCCATCTGCTACAAATTTGCCGGCATTCACGAGTGGATCGGGCGCAGCCAAGCTGTAATTTTCTTCGTTGTTTCGCTGCCTTTTTTCTTTTTGCTCGTCCGCAAAATCTTCGGCAGCACAGCAGCGATTTGGGCCACGCTTTTCTACAGTTTTGCGCCGCTGAATGTCTTTGCCGGCCGTTCGTTCATGCCGGACGTGCCCTCGCTGAGTCTCGCGCTGATTGGTTTATATTTTTTCCTGCGTTGGCTCGACAATGAAAGGCCGATCTTTCTTGGAGGGGCAGCCATTGCCATTTCATTGGCGCTGCTTATCAAATTGCCGACCGCCGTCATCGGTGCGCCGCTCTTGTTCCTGGTGTGGCAAAAATGGGGCTGGAATTTTCTGAAACGACCCGGCCTTTGGTTTTTCGCCGCAATTACGCTCTTGCCTTCGCTCGCGTGGTACTGGCACGCGCATCAGATTGCCGAGAGATTTTATCCGCATCATTTCTTCGGCGAGGGCGGAATCCGGATCGAAAGTTTTTCATGGTACTGGAATATCGCGTGGCGAACCGCGACATTGAGCCTCACCCCAGTTCTCGCGATAATGGCGATCATCGGTTTGCTCGTCGCGCCACGCGGGAAATATGCATGGCTCTTTCATTGGTGGCTGGCGGCGATGGTTCTGTTCATCATCGCAGTCGGCTATGGCAACCGCCATCCTTGGTATCAGCTTCCTCTCGTGCCGATTGCTGCTGCTTTCGCGGGTGCCGCTTGCGCTTTTTTTACATCGAAAATCTCTTCGCGTATTGTCGTGATGACATTGTCGATCCTGCTTGCGAGCTCGTTCGCAATTATTGCCTACCTTTATCTGCGACCGCTTTACGAGTCGTCAGCTGCTCAACTTCGCGATGCCGGTCTGGAACTGCGAAAAACAACAGCACCAGATTCGTTGATTATCGCGGCCGATACCGGCGATCCGACAATATTTTACTATGCGGAGCGCAAGGGCTGGCACTTTCTCGAGGAAGATGGGATTTACAACGGCAATCCGGGCGATAGCCACCAGGCGATTGCCGATCTTGAGCGGCTGCGCCATCGCGGGGCAACGCATTTGGTGTTCACGGCCAATACATTTTGGTGGCTGGAGTCTTATCCCGAGTTCACACGCCATTTAGCTGAAGTCGCAACGCTGCCGAACGCCACTCCCCGGTTCAGAATCTACAAATTAACTGGCCCGGCAGAATGAAAGAAGTTCCGAAGCCTCGCCGTCAGCTTGGATTGTTCGATGCCATCATGATCGTAATGGGCGGCATCGTGGGCGCGGGAATCTTCGCGAATCCTTCCGAGGTGGCGCACCGTGTTCACACGCCGTTTTTGATCCTCGGAGTATGGGTGCTAGGCGGGTTCATCGCGATGTGCGGCGCGTTTATCTGGGCCGAGCTCGCCACTCGTCTGCCGGCAACGGGCGGCCAATATCTTTACTTGCGCGAGGCTTACCATCCTTCGGTTGCGTTTATGTACGGCTGGGGACTCCTGCTGGTCACGCAGACCGGCGGCATGGCCGCAGTGGCGGTTATTTTTTCGTCTTACTTTCGCGCGCTCACGGGAGTGGCTTGGAACGACAGCGTGATTGCAGCTGCGGTGCTACTCATACTGACTGGGATTAACTGTCTGGGAGCACGCGCTGGCAGCAACGTGCAAAGCGCTCTCATGTTGTTAAAGATTGGGGCGATTGCGGTACTCGTCATGCTTGGATTCGCGCTCGGCGGCGGATCTCTCAAATCGGGGCCGTTGCTGGCACAGCCGGTTTCATTTGGCCTTCTCAAGAGCGTCGGCGCAGCCATGGTTCCCATCGCCTTTACCTATGGCGGATGGCAAACCGCCACTTTTGTTGCGGGTGAAATGCGCAATGCGCAGCGCGATTTATCACGCGGGCTGCTGCTGGGCGTGGCCGCTGTTGTCGGGCTGTACCTTGCAGTCAACCTCGCATGTCTGCGTGTGCTCGGTCCGACAGGCCTCGACGCAACAATGACTCCGGCTTCTGATGTGATGCGAATCGCACTGGGTGAGCGTGGGGCGCAATGGATTGCCGTCGGGATCGCAATCTCGACGCTCGGATTCCTCAGCCAAAGCATGCTCACGGGTCCGCGCGTCTATTACGCGATGGCCCGCGACAGGCTTTTTTTTGAAAGCGTCGGTAAACTGTCGCGACGCTCGAGAGCGCCGGTCGTCGCGATCGTTCTTCAGGGTCTGGCGGCAATCGTTATCGCCTGTTCCGGGACATATGGCGAGATTTTGAATTTTGCAATAACCGTTGATTTCATTTTTTTTGGGATGACGGCAGCATCGCTCTTCATTTTGCGCCGCCGTCAGGTCGGGTCAGAGAGCGGCATTTACCGCGCGCCCGGGCACCCCTTCACCACGATCCTGTTTGTCTTGTCCTGTGCTGGAATAGTCGGAAGCGCTATTATTGCGGCACCCGCCAATAGCGCGACGGCGCTGTGTATCATGCTCACCGCGCTCCCGGTTTACTATTATTGGAGCAGATTCAGACGAGCCCACTCATGAAACACAAGTATTCCGACTACATGCATTGGTCCAAGACGCAGAGCCGCGCGCGGTTCAATCTCGCTACAAGTGGCGTGGCTTGGTTTCCTCTTCGCGAACTACCAGTCGATTTGGACAAACTCGAAATTAACGGGGACAACAGTTATGGCTACGCGCCTTTGCAAGAAGCCATCGCCGTGCACCACGGTGTTGATCCCGAGTGCGTCGTGGAATCCGCGGGCACGTCCATGGCAAATCATCTGGCGATGGCTGCGATCATCGAACCGGGCGATGAGGTTTTAATCGAGCATCCGGCATACGGCCCAA
>VBQC01000352.1:0-1533 GCA_005887825.1 Verrucomicrobiota bacterium
AGCCCCACGCCAGACGAAGGCGAGCAATATTAAGACCGACAATGGTAGAACAGCTCGCTGAGCTATCGCGCCCTATCTCACGGCGGCATAAATTTCCTCGAGAATTTCGCGAAGACCGTAGCGAAATTTCCAATCCGGATAATGCGATTGGAATTTGCGCACGTCGCTGATCCACCAGATGTGGTCGCCGATGCGGCTGGCTTCTTGGTAGTTCCAGGTTAATTTACGTCCGCAGATTTCTTCGCATAGGTCAATCGCCTCGAGCACCGAACAATTGGAATAGCGGCTGCCACCGATATTGTAAACTTCGCCGGCCCGCGGCGCACGAATGAATTCGGCAAATGCCTCAACCAAGTCCAAGCTGTGGATATTATCGCGAACTTGTTTGCCTTTGTAACCGAAAACGCGATAAGACCGGCCGCTCACGGCACAAATCATGAGGTACGAGAGAAAGCCGTGCAGCTCGGTGCCAGCGTGCGCCGGACCGGTTAGGCAACCGCCGCGGAACGAAACAGTCGGCATCCCGAAATAGCGTCCGTATTCCTGGACAAGAACGTCGGCCGCCGCCTTCGACGCGCCGAATAGCGAATGCTTCGTGTAATCGATGCTCATCGTTTCGGAAATGCCCGGCTCGTATTCATGCCCGGCCTCGATTTCCCAACGTTTCTCCAGCTCGCGCAGCGGCAGACGGTTCGGTGTGTCGCCGTAAACTTTATTTGTTGACGTGAAAACAAATGGCGCTTCCGGGCAAAAATTTCTCGCGGCCTCGAGCAAATTTAGCGTGCCATTTGCGTTGACGGTAAAATCGATTTGGGGCTCGCGCGCTGCCCAATCGTGCGATGGCTGCGAAGCGGTATGGACGACGGCCTCGATATTGCCCCGGTGTTGCTTGAACAACTCGGTGATCGCTTCCACATCGCGAATATCGATGTCGTGATGTTCATAGCCGCGGACGTTCTTGACTAAAGCGTCCCGCGTCTTTTTGGTCGAAGCTTCCGCGCCGAAAAATTGCGCGCGCATATCGTTGTCGATTCCAACCACGCGCGTACCCTCGCTTGCGAAGTGCTTCACCGTTTGCGAGCCGATCAATCCAGCCGAACCTGCGACAAGAATTGTGCGCACGATGTCGACGTTAGCGCGAATCGTGCCGCCCAATCATTGCCCGAGAATCCAGGTCAGCTGGCCTGTGGAAGGATTTACTCGCGCCGCCGGGTACTGTGTATCGCCGCTTAAGACGCGCTCGATCAGCTCTGCGTGCTTGTTGGCGTTCGCGAGAAAACAGACATGGCGCGCGTGATTGATCAGCGGGAATGTGACGGTTAATCGCCAGGCGTTGAGTTTCGGGACAAAATTTGCCACGACCCGTCGGATATTTTCTTCCAGGGCGGTCGTGCCCGGGAACAGCGAGGCCGTGTGTCCATCGTCGCCCAGCCCGAGCAAAATCAAATCATGCCGGTAAATTTGTTCGCCGCGCTGCGTCCCGAGAAGACCCAGTTCATTCTCGTATTCCTGTGCCGCAATTTGCGGATCGAT
>VBQC01000352.1:1546-3444 GCA_005887825.1 Verrucomicrobiota bacterium
GGAAAAGATTTTCGCGCGCCATTCGGTAATTGCTCTGCGCGTCATCCGGCGGAACGCAGCGTTCATCCCCAAACGTGATCAAAATTCTTTCCCACGGAAGATCATGCGCGACCCGCGCGATTTCGGAATAAACGGGACGTGGTGTGTTTCCGCCAGAAAGCGCGATGCGGAACTCATTTCGCTCAGCCAGCGCTTTGTGGGCAAGATCGACAATGAAATTTGCCGCATCGGCTACGAAATTTTTGGTCCGAATAATTTCGCGGCCCATCCCTCAAATTGCGCAATGGGATTGGCCGCGCTTCTCGAGATAACGCTGGTGATATTCTTCCGCGCGCCAAAATTTGGGTGCGGGTTCGATTTGCGTGACAATCGACCGGGAAAATTTCGTAGCTTTCTCGGTTTTTGATTTTTCGGCCGCGGCCTTTTGCTCCGGTGAATGATAAAAAATAACGGACCGATATTGTGTTCCGACGTCGGGGCCCTGCCGATTCAAAGTCGTCGGATTGTGGTTCGACCAAAAAACGTCAAGGAGTTGGTTGTAGCTGACTTGCGACGGATCGAATTCAACTTCGACCACCTCAGCGTGTCCGGTCTCGTCCGCGCAAACGTCCTCATAGGTTGGATTATCTTTCGTTCCGCCCGCGTAGCCAGCCGTTACGTTCGTGACGCCCTTGATTTGCCGGAACGTCGCTTCGACTCCCCAAAAACATCCCGCACCGAATGTCGCTTTCTCCGTTTTCATTGGGGCATGATGGAACGATTGTGCCCATGGTGCAACCGTCCTTCACGTTCCCGTTCCATTTACTTGACAGCTGCTACGCATGGCATTCGTATTGCCCTAAAGTCCTAGTAGCCAGCTGCCGCCAAATCTGGCAGAACGTTAGCCAAACCCTTTCTTCGAATGAATTCTTCCGCCACTACCCTCGATCAGACTCGCCCAGTCTTGCCGGTACGGCTTCTCAATGGCTGTGGCGCATTGCTGGAGAAAACCCGAATTCCACGCTCGCCCCTTCGTGCGGTTGATTTAATCGAGATGGCGAAGCGCCGTTGCAACCTCGATGATTTTGGTGGAGGAGACTTTTTCGAGGGTCTCTCGCGATTACTCGACTCTTGCCACCGTGAGTCTCGACTTAACCTGATCGGGAAGATTGCTCTTCGGACCGATCTCATACGCATCTTGTGTTCACGTTTGTTCATGCACCGAGATCGGCAGCTTTATCCAGATGTTGCGCGGCAGGAAATTCGCGAACCGCTCTTTATTGTCGGCCTGCCCCGTAGCGGTACCACGCTCTTGCATACGTTGCTCGCGGCGGACCCGGAACATCGAGCTCCGCTCACTTGGGAAGTCATGACGCCATCCCCGCCTACTCGCGACAATGAGAAACGACGAATTCAGCGCGCAACGCAAAGTTGTAACTGCCTTAATTGGCTGGCGCCCACCTTCCGCCACGTGCACGCCGTTGGTGCGGAGCTGCCGCAAGAATGTGTCGGCCTGATGACGCCCACGTTTATGAGTGATCAGTTTGATACGATGTATTATGTCCCGTCGTATCGAGCCTGGTTCTTTCGGCAGGATTTGCTGCCGGCATACGAATATCACCGCCGTTTCATTCAGCATCTGCAATTCCGGCAGAGCGCGCGCCGTTGGATACTGAAAGCGCCTACGCACATGTTCGCCTTGCCAACCCTGCTTTCCGTTTACCCCGATGCGCTCTTCGTCCAGACCCATCGGGCACCGCTCGATGCGATGGCTTCGGTATCGAGTCTCATAACGATCCTTCGCCGCGTGTTTAGCGATGCGGTGGATCCACTCGTAGTTTGCCGCGAAGCGATCCAATACTGGTCGAAAACGTTGGACAGATTCTTGCATGAACGCGATCGATTGGCGGACTACCGCA
>VBQC01000006.1 GCA_005887825.1 Verrucomicrobiota bacterium
TGGCGATCGCGCCTTCGAACGCGAAACGCGTTTACGCTTTTGTCGAATCGCCTCAGAGCGCGCTGTTCGTTTCCGATGACGGCGGCATGACGTGGGAGAAGCGTGACAAAAGCCAATGGATGGTATGGCGTCCGTTCTATTTCGCGAATTTGATCGTCGATCCAAAAAATCCAGACCGAGTGTTCAAGACCGATGGCGCACTGATTGTGAGCGAGGACGCGGGTAAAAGCTTTGCGACGGTGGGGGGCTTTCAAGGAACGCACGGCGACGCGCATGATGTGTGGATCGATCCAACCAACACGCAAGTCGTGTTCGTGGGAGACGACGGCGGGATGTGGTACTCCTATAACAGCGGCAGCAAATGGTGGAAAGGTGAGAACCTGCCGGTGTCGCAGTTTTATCATGTTAGCCTCGACGATAACGATCCGTACCGTGTTTACGGCGGTTTGCAGGACAATAGTTCGTGGGTGGGCGAATCGCAGTACCCCGGTGGCGTTACCAACGCGCAGTGGGAAAACATGTACGGCGGCGATGGTTTCTGGATGTTTCCTGATCCCGCTGATCCCGATTACATTTACGCCGAATATCAAGGCGGCGAGGTCGCGCGCGTGAACCGGCGCACGCACGAAGCTCGCAACATCAAGCCCAGGCCGAACTACCAGGAAAAGCTCCGGTTTAACTGGAATACCCCGATCGCGCTCTCGCCGAACGAAAAGGGGACGATTTATATCGGCGCGCAATTTCTCTTCCGCTCACGCGATCACGGCCAGACTTGGGAACGCATCTCGCCCGATCTGACCACCAACGATCCGCAAAAGCAGAAGCAAGAGCAATCGGGCGGCGTCACGGTGGACAATTCGTCTGCGGAAATGCACACCACGATTTATTCGATCAGCGAATCGCCTAAAGACAAATCGCTGATCTGGGTCGGCACGGACGATGGCAACCTCCAGCTCACCCGCGACGGCGGCAAGACGTGGAGCAATGTCATCGGCAACGTTCCCGGTTTGCCGAAAAATTCATGGGTGAATTGGGTGCAGGCCAGCAACTTCAACGCCGGTAGCGCCTACGCGGCGTTCGACCGCCACACCTTTGGCGATATGACGCCGTATGTTTTCAAAACGACCGATTATGGAAAAACGTGGACGCCGCTCGTGAGCGCACAGGACATCAAAGGCGTTCGTGGATACGCTCACGTGATCAAGGAAGATGTGGTCAAACCAGACCTCCTTTTTCTCGGCACCGAGTTTGGACTTTGGGTCTCGATCGATGGGGGAAAAGACTGGGCGCAATTCAAAGGCAACCATTTTCCGGCTGTTGCCGTTCGAGATCTGGCCGTCCAACCGCGCGAAAACGATCTCGCCCTCGCAACGCATGGTCGCGGCATCTGGATCATCGACGATATCACGCCCCTGCGCGCTCTCACGCCGGACCTTTTGGCGCAGGAAGTCGCTTTCGTTTCAGCGCGACCTGTGCAGCAACGGATCGAAGGAAGCGGAGGATGGGCTAATGGCGACGCGGTTTTTGTTGGCGATAATCCACCTGACGCTGCCGTGATCAACTATTACCAGCGCGGGCGTCACCTGTTTGGAAAGCTAAAACTGGAAGTTTTGGATTCCTCCGGTCGCGTTATCGACGAATTGCCAGCCAGCAAACGACCCGGTCTGAATCGTGTGACGTGGACTATGCGCGAGAAGCCGCCGCGCGTGCCACCCGCTGCGCAGATTGCTTTCGCAGGAACGCGCGGCCCGCGGCTTGTGCCAGGTGTGTACACCGTGCGGTTGACAAAGGCTGGCAAAGTCTCAGAAACGAAGTTGACGGTCGGTTTGGATCGCCGGGCGAAATTCAGCGCGGCGGATCGCAAGGCACAGTTCGGTGCTGCGATGAAGGTCCATGCCTTGTTTGGCGAAGAAAGTTCGCTGATGGATCGAATTATCTCCTTGCGCAAGGCGTTGGCCCAGAGCGGTGCGGCGTTGCCAGAAGGCGATTCGCTTCGCAAGAACGTCTCGGACTTCGACGGGAAAGTTGACGCGGTGCGCAAAAAAATCGCTGCTACTACTGAAGGAGGAGCGATTACCGGCGAAGAGCGGTTGCGAGAGCATACCGACCAGCTTTATGGAGCGATTCTGAGCTATGAAGGAAAACCAGGCGGTTACCAGACGGCCTATATCGATTCGCTGAAGCGCGAACTGGCTGATGTGACAAAAGAATTCGAACAATTGCTCGCACAGGACCTGCCGTCGTTAAACGAATCGCTCAAAGCCAAAGGCCAGCAGCCGATCCCGCCGCCCACAACCAAAGTTGCTGTCGATGGAGAGGCGCTTAGTTCGGGCGGGCCGGGTGTTAACAACCTGCCCCCCGACTTCCGCCTGCTCCGCTAGCTCGGCGATCGGGGTTCAGTGACCGATTACGCGCAGTGAAGGCTCATTGATCAAAACGCCCGGGGTCGTACGGCGCCCTGTCTGGTCGATTTCACGACGATCAATAATTCGAACCGGCGAGACCGTCTTGGTGCCGATCGGCTCCAGTTTAACACGTTGTGGGATAAGCGAACCAGTGACGAAAATCGTCCGCTCTTCAACTTTTTGCTTCCGCTCGGAGGTTTGGTTGACCGTGGGATCGGCGAGCACTGTTACGGCAAGCATGCTGGCCACGATGAGAGTTATAGCGCTCGAAAATGTCAGGGTCTTCACGAATGAAGCTACACCAGCGAGGCCGTTGTGTGCAAATTATCGAAACGATGAAAATGGACCGTTTCTGCAAAAAGCAAGGGACCCAGAGGCTCTTGCCACTGCGTCTTCACCGACTAGACTGAAATCAAGCGTTAGAACTTCTTCGTGATGCGCCCGTAAACGAACCGGCCGGTAGCATCGTAGGTAAAGCCGGGATAACCGACCGCGTTTCCGCCTTCCCCGAATGCCTTAGGCGGATCCTGACCGAAAACGTCATTGCACCCAATAGTGAGGATCGTGCCTCTCAACAAATGATCCAAGACGCTACGAGCGTAGTTGCTGGTCTGAGCCGAGGCAGTTTCCAAAGGGTTGCCGTCTTTGCCGCGAACGACCTCTTTTTCTCCCTTGGAATAGCCGGGTACCGGCCGCTCCTCAACCGGAAGAAGAGCGGTGAAATCGTAGGAAGCCTGGACGTCGACGAAAACGGTCTGGTGAACCCAGTGCTGGTGAAGGTTTGGCGTAAATTCGTGGAAGCCGTCGATGTAGCGCGCGATGGCATAGAGATCGAAGCCCTTCCACGTCCAGTCGAGGCTGGAAGTACCTTTCCATTTATACCAACCTTCATTCGAAGTGCCCGGGTCGGTGGTTCTGCCGGCCAGGTTGCCATTGTCCGGCCCGAACTCTCGGAAGATGAACCCCTGGAAGATGAATTCATCCAGGTAGGTGACTTGCGTGAGGGAGGTGAATGTTCCCCAAGGCGTTGGTCTTTGGTACTGGAGGCCGAAGTCAAACCCGCGAGCCTCTTGATTGCCTATGTTCTGATTTCGACTCAAGATACGTGTGATGTTTCCACCAATGTCGCGCTCCACCGCTTCGCCGGGCAACAATGTGCCTGTTAGTTCACGTTGCAGTACTTGGTCGTCCAACGGCGCAGTAACGACGCCGGTGCGCTCGATGTCCCAAAAATCAACCGAGAGGTTCAAACCAGGCACATACTTGGGCGTGTAAACAAATCCGCCGCTGAACGAACGGGAATCCTCTGGCTGGAGCCCGGGATTGCTGCTTATAAGGGTGTTCGTCTCAGGTTCAAAGACTCCGCCCTTCTTCGGATCGTGAGAAGGCTCCAGAGTTGAGAGCGGAGACCCAAATAATTCCTCAAGGCTGGGCTCGCGAAACCCTTCGCCCCAAGTCGCACGCAGAGTCAGCTGCTCGTCGAATGGTTGCCAGCGCATGCCTACCTTCGGCACCAGGACATTGGTGTCGTTGTTCAAGAATTCTTCAAACCGGCCGCCAGCCACAAACTCCAGGGAATGGAAGCCGGGAATTGCATTGGCCGGGCTGAAGATCGGAATGCTAGTTTCTGCGTAGAACGCATAGGCCTTTCTTCCACCCTGAGCGGTCGGAACTGGCGAATTACCGACAATATCACCCTCGACGTTCAGCATATCCGGATTCTCCTTAAGCGATTCGCGGCGGAACTGACCACCGAAGGCCAAGCCAACGCCCCCGGCCGGTAAGTTGAAGAGCGCCGTTGTGTACATGGTGGCATCCAAGGTGGCCAACTTCGAGGTGTCTTCGTCTTTGGGATGTACCCTGGCAAACTCGACCGTGGCCTCATTAGACGGGATCGGAGCGCGAAAATCACCGAAAGGATTAAAGGCAGGCTGGCCAGCGAGCGCTCCACCCGGTTGAAAGATCGGATCGGCCTGGTTCAAGATTCGGTTGAATCGCGAGGCGGATACTTGCGTCCCGGTAACCGTGTTCTTGAGCTGACTGTAGCGGAACGCAGCGTCGTACCCCCAGGTTCCGTCAAAAAGCTTGTCCCCCTTAAAGCCGATCGTGCTGAGCCACGCGTCGGTTTCGTTATCGAACAAACGGTTTCCAAATTCAGCCAGACGCGCACGAGTGCCGCCCGAGATAATCTGCTGGAAAGGGTTAAAAGGATTGAATGCATCCGCCGGAAGACCGGTCTCCGCGTGGGTGGGGGTGTTGGGTGGCTCCGCGCCGGGCGCAATTGGCGACTGCGGCGGAATGGCCAATGTGGTCTGACCTAAGGTCTGGAATGAACCGGTGGCTGGAGCCGCCAGTTCGTTGTGCGTTTTCACGTTCTGATAAAACCCGTCAGCATAAACGACCAGCTGATCGCCAAAGACCTTGTGGTCGGCACTGAGCCAAACGCCGTAGCGCTCCGACTCCGGGAAGGAGAGCGAGAACTGATTGAAGTTGAATCCAGGGCGCAGACCGCCGGCCGCCCTGACACGCCTATCGGCCAAGTAGAGATAGGTGTTTGCCGGGGCCAATCCGTTAGTAAGATCTGGTGCAGATGCGAATTCAGTCCCACCAGGATTTAAATTCTGGCCACCAGCGGCCCCCGCCACATCGCTGCTGAGCTGAAGATTATAAGGACTATTGTTCGAGCTTAGGAACGGCGGATTAGCCGAGAAACCGCGATCGCGATTGGCGATGGAGTTGCGATGATAGTAATTCAAGACGCCGGTAATGTTGGTATCTCCCTTGCCAACACCGAAGACAGCCGATGCGTCGAATAAACCCGAGTCTTTATCGAGCGTGTTGCCGTATTCGACCCTCGATTCCGCGCCATCGTAGCGGTGCCGCATCTTGAGGTTCACGACACCAGCCACCGCGTCCGCACCGTAAGTGGTGGAGGCGCCGTCTTTCAGAATTTCGATGCTCTCAATAGCGGCTTGAGGGATTGAATTCAAATCGACAAACATCACGTTAACCAGGCCGGGATTGTTGCCCGTCGGATACGGAGCGACTCGGCGTCCATCGAGAAGGATGAGAGTGGCCCTGGCATCGAAACCGTGGAGCGCAACTGTCGCCGCGCCCACAGCGGTGTTGGAGCCGTTCTCGTTATTCGAGATCGGAACGACGTTCGCGTTCACGACCGGCAGGCTCAGGAGAAATGTCTCTGTGGTGAGCTCACCTGATTTGTTGATCGAATCGCGATTATAGGTGTCCACCGGGTTCGGTCCGACTTCTTCTGCCGTCGGAATGTTCGAACCCGTTACGATGACGCGCTCGGCTTCCGCAGTGGCCGCCGGCGGGGCAGCACCCTGTGGAGGTGGCGGTGGCGGGGGATTCTGCGCAAATGCGCTCGACGCGATAATGAGAGGGATTCCGACGCAGGCTGCGAGAGTCATGCGCAGGGATCCGAACGTATAAAGTCCGGTTCTGATCATAGTTTCTCCTTTGGTTAGGTTAGCCTTACGACACGGGATTAAGAAAAGTTTCAGAAGCTTGCAAGACTATTTTTCACTTTTTTGAAAATATTTTTGAACAGCCGCGCCATTCGTCACTCCGGCGGCTTGAGCTGAGTTCTCGCGCCTGGTGTCTCGGGATACGAGAAACGAAGGGCGGAAACGCTGCGACGATCAAGGACATCGCCGAGAACGAAGAAGTCAGCGGTTCAGACATGGAAGAACGCTGATGGTTCACTTGAGGCCAAGACGCTCAAGATCGGTCCGGTGAAAGAGAAAAAATCGGAAGAAGCAAGAAGCCCAGGACTTCATCTAGTCCTCGATTTCTGATGGCAGAGCACGCGCGCCTAACGAGTTGAATCGTTCAACCAGATTCAGCGTGGAGGACGGAAGCCGAATTCAGCCTGCAATTCTCCCCAGAGCCAATCCACAAACCAGTCCTTCTGGATCGATCCATTTTCGGCGGCGGCCAGCGCTTCCGCTTTCTCCACTTTGCCGTTTAAGCAATAAAGGTAAGTGAGCAGGAACAAGTTATTGATATTGGCGAAGGCGCGATCTCTCTCGCCTTCCAACAGTTGAATAGCGCCAGGCAAGTCCCGCCGGGCGAGCGCTCCCGCGACCAAATCCGGCAGGGCTGCGACAGGTAAGCTGGGCGAATTAACCGCCAGCTTTTGCGCAAGAGCGAGGCGGAATTCATCACTGTTCTGGACCGCGAGGACAGGCGTTCGCAGCTGCGTGTGGCGCAGGTAGAGGTCAAGCTCGGCCAACCAATTGCTCCCGGAGATTTCCGAAAGGTATCGCGTTTCGCGGACGAGAAAGAGAAGCTCGAGTGATTTCTTCCATTCGTTAGGCCAAATCTCTTTGATCAGCGAGGACGAAAGAAAACGGTGAAACGCGGCAGACCTTTCGAGATACGTATAACCAAATTGGTGTACGGCGTTCAGATCGGGATGCACGTCGGTCAGGCGTTTCGGATAAAGATCGCTCAGCGGTTCGACGCCCTGCGTGATCCGATCGATTTCCTCGCCATCCATGAGAAATAAGGCGGACATCTGCGCGGGAACCTCGATGCCGATCCGGCCCAAGTCTAAGCGAGTCCCCGCATCGCTCCAGAGTGCGCGCGCCGCTTCTTCGTTAGGCTTATGCAGCGGTCCTTTCATTCCGGTCATGATCCATTCCAAATCGCAGGTCGCCCAGACGGAGGCGTTCGGGAAGACGTTGTGGAAGCCACGGAGGATTGCTTTCGTCTCGTCCGTTGTTAGTTGGTAAATCGGAAGCCAAAAGGTCGCGATCCCGCCGTCCTTTAAGCGGTCGTTCAAGAGCGAGAAAAATTGTTGAGTATACAGATTAACCGTTCCCGCTACTTTCAACGGCGGTGGTTCACCGGTGATAATGTCGTAGCTCTCGGGACTGGCTTGCAGGAAGAAGCGGCCATCTTGCACAAAGGTTGTCACCCGAGGATCGCGTAATGGATTGGAGTAACCAGGGCCGGAATAGGAACTGGCGAGATCGAAGACTTCTTTTGAGATATCCACGACGTCCAGATGCTTGAGATGCGGATCGCGAGTGAATGCATCGGCGGTGACGCCCATGCCGTAGCAGATCAGCAACGCATTTTCGGCTTCGGGACGGAGAGCCAGCGGCAAGTACGCGAACAATCGCATGTAGCGTTGGCTGCGCGGCAGCGTGCCTGACATTGAATAGGCGTTCGTGATCAGCCGGTAGTAGTAAGGTTCGCCGAAAAGATCGCGGCGCAGCAGCTGGAGTGTATCAGCGGCGCCCTCGATTCTTTTGATTAAGTGTGAACCATCCGCTTCGTACGGGCGACGGGCATTGGCGAAATGCGTTTCGTCGCGATGATAGGGGAAGGTTGCGATGATCAGGATCAGCATCGCGGCAAGCGCAAGCAGTGCGATTCCGAGCGGCCGTCGAATAGACCACGTCGGTTTTTCGCTCGCGAGAATAGCCAGCCCAGCATAACACGCTGCGCATAAGATAAAGCTTGATTGGAATCCGAGCCACGGCAGCAGGACAAAACAGGCGAGCAATGGACCGAGGGCTGCGCCAGTCGTGTTAAACAAAATGGTAAGACCCGCGCTGTTCATGCGGCTTGCCACTTCGCGCTGAACACAGGTCAGGATTAACGGAAAAAGAATCCCCGATAGAAATGCAACGGGAAACATCAAGGCCAGCGATAGCCGCTCGATCTGCTGCCAGGACTCAATGTGGAAGGCGTTTGTGTTCCCTTGAAGAACTGGCACCGGAAAAAACAGATAGGAGAGAAGTGTCCCAATTGCGGCGACGAGTAAAAGAATCGGAAGCAATTTTCTCGGCGATGCGAGGCGGCGCGGAATCACGCTCGATGTGACGCTGCCGAGGCCAATTCCCACCAACACGACAGCAAGCATGACGCAGAAAGCGGTAGATGTGGATGCCACATACAAGCGCATGAATCGGAACCAAATTACTTCGAGGCCAAGAAGAATCGCGCCCGCTCCCATGCTAACAAAGAGCAGACTCCAGGGCGGCCGCTTGCCTAACGAGAGCCGCAATCGAAATCGCTTTGGAGTTTGCCCGGTTGTCACCGGCTTTGCACCGGAGAATAGCCACGCAATTCCAGCCGCGGCGCAACTCATGCAGCCAGCCGTCAACCCCGTGCCCAAAAGTCCGCACGTCCGGATCAGATAAGCTTCCCCTAGCAAGGCGCCGGCCACCGCGCCCAACGTGTTAAATCCGTAAAGAATACCGATGGTGCGGGCGAATTCCTGGTGGGTTAGAAGCGGATCTTCCAGCAATACGGGAAGGGTTAATCCCATGGCCGTCGTGGGAATAATCAGAATCGAAAACGACACCGAGAAACGCAGACCGTTCAGGAACTGCTGATGATTCCAGAGCGCTTGAAAAACAGGACGCATCCACTCTCCAAGCAGCGGAAGCCCAAACACGAGGGTGCAACCGAAGACCGCTATAGCCACTTCCAATCCCGCGTAAACGCGCAGCGGTCGCCACCGCTGCAGCGTCCACGATGCGGCAATAGCACTTCCGAGCGCGAGGCCCGCCATGAAGCTGGATAGAACCAATGCAGCGGCCCAAACCGAATTGCCGAAAGCCAATCCGCTTAGCCGGAGCCAGAGAGTTTGAAAAAGAAGCGCGCTGCTACCGGAGAGAAAAAGAATGACCGAGACAATGGCGGTGCGCACGCGCCGAAACGTGCAACGCCGCACTCTGCACTGCAATCGCAATCCTTCGTGCTACACCGCGGCGCTGCCGATTTCGTTTGCCGAATCCCAAAGAAGGGCGACTTGGAAAGCACCCCTCCTAGTCTTTATGAGATCATTTGAATTTCGCCTAAGGCGAAATTTGTGGAGGTAAGGGGATTATCCAGAGCTGCGCTTGGCTCCGGCTCATGAGCTTCGCTTCTAACCCATGCGCTCCGCGCCCCACCGGTCGAACGAGATTCTCATCCCCTCATGAGGTCATTTGAATTTCGAAGGCGAAATTTGTGGAGGTAAGGGGATTCGAACCCCTGGCCTTCTCATTGCGAACGAGACGCTCTACCAACTGAGCTATACCCCCGTTGTTGGCGAACGAAGATTAGCACGCCTTGCCAATTTTTCATCAACTGAAAGCGCGACTTGCACTCGTCAAGTCGATGTCAGACGGTTGAAGGAAAATTGCACGTGACCCTGTCAACCGGCAAAGATCCCGAGCCTCAATTCAACCAAAAAGAACCTGGCAAATCATGAGAACCGAACTTCATCTTGCCGTCATCTTTTGCATCGCAAGTCTGGCTCTTTGCATGCCGCTCAGCGCACAAACGATGCCGAGAGCAACAAGTTCGCCTTCGGTCTCCGCGAAGACGGTCGCATCTCCAGCCGCTTCGCCAGCGAAGCAGAGCACACGGCCTGTCCCATTTCACGGAATGATCTCGGCAGTGGACCAAAACGCGAAGACATTCACGATCACCGGAAAAAAGGAATCGCGCGTCTTCAAAGTTACAGACAGGACCTCGATCTCCAAGAGTGGAAAAGCTGCGACCATGAAAGACATTACCGAGAACGAAGAAGCCAGCGGTTCGTATTGGAAGAATGCTGACGGCACACTCGAAGCTAAAACGGTTAAACTGGGGCCGATGGGCGCAGGTGCAAAGAAAGGCAAGAACCCGCCAGCCGCTTCTCCAATAACATCGGCTGAACCAAAATCGTAGCGCGATCGACAACAAGAAGCGCCGGCGCCGTTCGCCAGCCAGGTGGATCGGCCGTTCCGCGGGCGATGTTAGGAAGAGTGCTGCTTCGGCGATTGATTTAACGTCAAGCAGGGACTGCTCGATCCATCTCCTATTCTCCGCCGGCTGCTTTTAAGGCCGCACGAAGATCGATGACGAAGCGCTCGTATTCGCGTTGGCGCGATTCTTCGTCAGGCTGCCGAAGCAGAGAAGATGGGTGAACCGTGGCAAGGACCCGCGGTGCAAACTTGGACGACAACACTTTGCCGCGCTCGCGCGTAACGCGGAAGGAGGGACCGAAGATCGCTTGCGCGGCTGTCGCGCCGAGACAGACCAACAATTTCGGTTTCACCAGGCGCAATTCCGCCTCAAGCCATGGACGGCAGGCTGCAATTTCGCGCGAATTCGGTTTCTGATGAATACGACGCTTTCCCCGAGGCTCCCATTTAAAATGCTTAACCGCGTTGGTGACGTACACTGCCTTCCGATCTATTCCCGCCTCTTCCAGCGCTTGATCCATGATTTTTCCGGCGGGTCCAACGAACGGTTTGCCCGCGACGTCTTCGTAATCGCCGGGCTGTTCGCCAACGAGCATGATCGGCGCGCTCTTTGGCCCTTCGCCAAACACAGTTTGCGTGGCCCGCTTGTAGAGATGGCACGCCGTGCAGCCCCGCGACGCTTCGCGCATTTTTACTAAGCTCGATGTGTCCGGCGGCGTCGCCGGCCGTGCGTATTCCTCAGTCTTTGCTGGCATATCGATTGTAAATCGAAACTCGTTGAGTGTTCGTGTTCATTATCAGAATGCCGGTTCTCGAAACACCATGCTTAATTCTTTGCCCGTTCCGCGAGGAAGATATTGATCTTTTGGCAGAGCTAATGGCTAACACGGGTTTCATGCGTTTTTCGCTCGGCGTTTTTACACGGGAACAAACCCGTGCCTTTGTTGACAAAATCATTGGATGGGAGCGTCGTGGGCTTCCATCGCAATTTGCGCTCATTCATCGCAGCGATAATCGATTGATCGGCTACTGCGGTTTTTCTCATCAACAGGTGGATGGAACAGAAGAAATCGAAATTGGATATCGGCTTGATCCTGATTATTGGAGCCGGGGACTCGCGACCGAAGGAGCGCAAGCCGTGCGGGATCATGCGTTTCGAGATTTAAAACTGCCGCGCGTGATTTCGCTGATTCATCCTGATAATTTGCGGTCGCGCCGCGTTGCCGAGAAAAACGGAATGAAGATCGAGAAGAAAACGGTTTTTCGCGGATTCCCCACGCTTGTTTTTGCGATTAGTCGGAAGCAGCGGCTGGCGGAGGATGGCGCTGGATGAACTCCCGTCCGAGGGCGCGATAAGCGTCGGCCGCAGCTCCATTGGGAGCGTACTCCAGGATCGATTTTCCGAAGCTCGGCGCTTCGCTCAAACGAACACTCCGCGGGATCACAGTTTCATAAACGCGTTCGCCAAAATGCTCGCGTACATCCGCGACGACCTGCTCACTAAGGTTTGTCCGGCCGTCGAACATCGTCATGACAATGCCGCCGAGCTCGAGTCGCGCGTTGGCCCCCGAATCGCGCACTTGCTCAACCAGCCGGACAATTTTTACTAGACCTTCCAGCGCGAAATACTCGCACTGTATTGGAGTCAGGAGTTCGCCGGCGGCGGCGAGCGCGTTGCTCATCAGGATTCCCAGTGAAGGAGGGCAATCGATAAAAACGAAATCAAATGTGTCGTCCGCTTGCAACGGCTTGAGCGCTTCCGCCAGACGGGTGAGGTGATCTGGCATTCGGGCGATCTCGACCTCGGCGCCGGCCAGATCGATATCGGATGGCACGATGAACAAGCTGTCGCGTCGCGTGGGAAAGATTTTTTCGGTAACGGAGGCGCCACCGAGTAATGGCTCGTAAAGACTGATTCCCTCTGCTTCTTGCAAACCAAACGAACTCGTGGCGTTTGCTTGTGGGTCAAGATCGATGAGAAGGATGCGATGTCCTAGTTCCGCCAGCGCTGCGCCGAGATTTACGGCAGTGGTCGTTTTGCCGACGCCGCCTTTCTGATTCGCGATTGCGACGATTTTCATGTCGGGATAACGCACACGCTTCGTACCGCGCCTGCGGGAGCGATGGCGCCCCCGCCATCGCGAACTTCTTTTTGTGTAGCGACGCGTCCAAAATTTCTTTCGGTGAAGTGCCGAAGGACGCACGCTAGGCGCGTGCGCTTATCTTCCTGATTTGCCATCGCTACAATTTCCATGCTTCCGGAGCAGTCGCTCGAGGACGATGATGTTGCCCGTCGCCCCAAACGGAAACTAAATTTTTCGGATTTTAGATTTGGAATTTCGGCGGTAGATTTTCATGTTCATGTTCTAGGCCGTGAAAGCTGCTTCAGTGTCAGTTGAATCTGCATCAATCCCGAAAGCCTTGGAGGCTGAAGAACCAGTCGTCTTGCGCCACCAGGACACGCGCGGGGTGGTGACGCTGACGCTAAACCGGCCGCAAGCCTTCAATGCTTTGTCCGAGGTGGTGCTCGCGGCACTGCAGCGCGACTTGGACGTGATCGCCAAAGACGAGTCGGTGCGAGTGATCGTCCTCGCGGCTGAGGGCAAAGCGTTCTGCGCCGGCCATGATCTGAAGGAGATGCGGAAGAAGCCGTCGCTCGATTATTACGAGCGTCTTTTTGCGCAGTGCTCGCAGATGATGCTTAGCGTGCAGCGCCTGCCAGTGCCGGTGATTGCGCGCGTTCAGGGGATCGCCACGGCGGCGGGATGTCAGCTTGTGGCAATGTGCGACCTCGCAGTCGCGTCGCGCACGGCCAGGTTCGCTGTCAGCGGTGTAAACCTGGGTCTTTTCTGCTCTGCGCCGGGTGTGGCGCTCTCACGCAACGTTTTGCGCAAGGCGGCATTCGAGATGCTTGTGACGGGCGAATTTATCAGCGCCGAGGAGGCGAAGGTGCGCGGCTTGATCAACCGTGTCGCCGAGCCGGAACAGCTCGATGCCGAAATCGAGAAACTCGTTGTCAGCATTATTTCCAAACCGCGCGTTGCGGTGGCGATGGGAAAAGAACTTTTCTACCGTCAAATTGAATTGGACATCGCAGCCGCCTACGAAGCGGCCGCGCAGAGCATGGCCTGCAACATGATGAATGAAGCCGCTCTCGAAGGCGTGCAGGCATTCATCGACAAACGTCCGCCCCGCTGGCCCCAAAATGCGAAGTCGCCCTGATGTTTTCAACGCTTTTAACTCCTCCGTGATCTTTACCCTCCAAGAACTCGCGACGATGTCCGGGGGCGAGTTAGCGGGCGATCCGGCGCTGAAAATTACCGGTGCTGCTTCGCTCGCAGAAGCGACCGCTGGGGAAATAAGTTTTTTTGCCAATCGAAAATACGTCGGACTCCTTCGGAAAACGCGGGCAGCCGCCGTTTTTGTTCCGCCTGATTTCGCGGAGCCGATTGCTGCCGCTCAGATTCGCGTCTCAAATCCAACGAAGGCCTTCGAGCAGATCGTGCTCAAACTCGCGCCGAAACCGATCACGTTCGCGCCCGGCATTCATCCAAACGCGGTTGTCGATTCAAGTGCCCAACTCGGAGAGCGCGTGTCGATCCAGCCGCACGCAGTGATCGAAGCAGGCACCAAGATTGGCGCCGACACGGTCATCGGCGCGGGGAGCTACATCGGTCATGAAACCATAATCGGACCTGCGTGCCTGATTTATCCGCGAGTAACAATTCGCGAGCGAAGCCGCATTGGCTCGCGTGTGATCATCCACAGCGGCGCGGTTATCGGCGCGGATGGTTTTGGCTTTGAGATGGTAGATGGTCGGCAGGAGAAGATTCAGCAGCTCGGGATCGTTCAGATCGACGATGATGTCGAGATCGGCGCAAACACAACCGTCGATCGCGCTCGATTTGGCCGGACGTGGATTCAGCAAGGCGTGAAGATCGACAATCTCGTGCAAATCGCACACAACGTCGTGGTCGGCAAAAATTCCATCATCGTGGCTCAGACGGGCATATCAGGCAGCACGCGTGTGGGGGAGCGCGTTATGATGGGGGGCCAGGTTGGCATCGTAGGCCATGTCGAAATCGGCGATGGAACTGTCATCGCGGCGCAAAGCGGCATCTCGAAGAGCCTTAAGGGGGGCACCTGGTGGGCTTCGCCGGCCGTGCCGCTTGCGGAAGCAAAACAACAGATTGCCTGGGTCCACCGGCTCGGAAAACTTTTCGCGCGAGTTAAAGAGATCGAGAAAAAGCTGGGATTGTGAGCGCTGGCCGCGCCATTCCTTCGTGTCTTCGATCGCCGTGATTCAACCATTCAACGTTTTTTTAGCGTGGCTAGGCACGGGACAAGCGCCTTTTTCATAAAACACGATCACATCGGACGCTGGTCGAATTTTCCTCGTAAGGCTGGACCTACTCCGGCGCGGCGGGTTGCTTTTTCGGCTTCGACTTGGCCGGTTCCCGACGCGTTGCGCGAACTGTTGCTCTCTTGCGCTGCAGATAGGCTTTTCGTCGCTTGCGCTTGGCTCGCACCCGATGTTGTTGACCCATTGGAGCGTGTTTATCGGTCGAAACATTGAGAAACGCAATTTGAATTGAAACACCAATGACGCTTAATCGTGCAATGAACCGAAATTGGAATTTGCATTTGGGCATCATTCGTTGGTACAAGGGCACTCTGTATGCCGCATCGAGAAGCCGCGAGTTTCGCTGTCACGCAACAAAACGTGATTGGACTTTCCGTCCTATGCCTGGTGCTGGCGGGGATTTTGGGGCTTTTCAACAGTCACAAAGTGAAAGGGCTGCGCGCAGATGTCGTGAATGCCACGGCGGCGCGCGATGCGGCTCAACACCGGCGCACAGCTGAACCGCAACGGAGTCCAGGAACCGGCGAAACAGCTGCAACGGGACGAGAAGACAAAGTTGCCGAAGCAGAAAACAAGGCGGCAAAGGCTGAAGAGAAAATTGCGCAATTGCAGAAGGAAAAGGCTGATTTGCAAACCAAATTGGATGCGAATCAGAACGAGATTGCTTCGTTGCAAAAGCGGGCAGAGGAACCAGAAACTGCGGCAAAACCGGCGGAGAGTCCAGCCTCTGTTGCCTCGACAGCAGATTTACAGGCGCAACTTGATGATGCCCGCCGTCAGATTGACAGCGCGGAAAAAGAAAAAGCTTTCTTATCCGAAAAACTTCAGGGCGCTCAGGAACACTCGACCCAAGCCCAGGAAGGGAAAAAACGCCGGGAATCTGGCGTCCGCAGAGCCGGTGTGCGCGGCACTGTTCTTGCAGTCAATCAGGCGTACAATTTCGTGGTTCTTAACCTCGGCGGCCGCCACGGAGTCGAACCGAACTCTGAAATGCTCGTTTTGCGGCAGGGCACTCCAATTGGAAAAATTCGCATTTCTTCAGTTGAACCCGCGACCGCTATCGGCGATATCATCACCGGCAGTTTGGCGCGCGGCGTCCAAGTGCAACCTGGAGATACCTTAATTTATGCTGGAACGAATCCCTAAGCTTCGGAGAAGCATCGAATCCGCTCTGCTATGTGCATTGGCGATAATGTTCGCCTCGTGCGCAAGCCAGAAGGAGTCAGTCCGTCTGGTCAATGATCCCGACGATCATCACGAATCGATGATACCATGGAACAAACAGGAACAATGGGAGACAGGTGGGCAGTTCGCCGGAATGACCGACAGGCGATAGCTGAATCCGAGGATAGCGGGACAAATCCCGCCCGAGAGCCGAGGTCAACCGACCTGCGCGGCCGCAGCGGCTTAAATCCAGAGACCCGCTGGAATGACGGCATTTTTCGGTATCACCACGATGCCGTCGCGGATGAAATAATTCTCCGCATCTAAGTTCTCCGCCTTTCCTTCCGGTGTGATCACGGCTCCGTCGGCGATGCGCGCATTCTTGTCGATGATCGCACGGTCGATTATGCAATTGCGCCCAATTCCGATGGGCGGTCGTCCTGAATCTTCATGTCGATCCTGCTCGAAATAATCCGCGCCCATCACGATGCTGTTCCGGACGGTTGCACCGCTTTGAATAATGCTGCGTATCCCAACCACGCAGCGTTCCAAGTGCGCATCGGATATGATGCATCCATCTGAAATGATCGCTTGCCGCAGCGTGGCTCCATTAATTTTGCTTCCAGGCAAAAAGCGCGGATGCGTGTAAATCGGCGCCTCGGTGTCGAAGAAACTGTACTCGGGCACCAGGTCGGTGAGATCCAGATTTGCCTCGTAAAAGGCGCGGACTGTCCCAATATCTTCCCAGTATCCCTTGAAGATAAACGCGCTTACATGCCGGTCTTTGATCGATTGTGGAATGATATGTTTCCCGAAATCGAACAGGTCGTTCTCCAAACATTCGATCAGCACCTTCCGGTTGAAGACGTAAATTCCCATCGACGCCTGGAATAATTCTTCCTCTTCATTCGAATCGATGGCGCCGAGCAACTCCCGGCTCATCTTCATCTCAAGAAGCACAGCCTCGTCGGTCGGTTTTTCGACGAAACGGGTAATCCGCCGATCGACTCCGCTTTGCATGATGCCGAACTCGGAAACTTGATGTCGATGGACCGGCTTGGTGGCCAGCGTGATGTCCGCACCCAAGCGACTGTGCTGGTGCAGCAGCGCGCGGAAATCCATGCGGTAGAGCTGGTCGCCGCTTAAAATCAGGTAATAATCGAACGGGCGCTCGAGGAAGTAGCGCATGTTTTGCCGCACCGCGTCGGCGGTACCCTGGTACCATTGGGAACCGGTGGACGTTTGCTGAGCAGCAAGGATATCCACAAAGCTGCGCGAGAAATTGTCGAATTTGTAACTGGCTTGAATATGTCGATGTAACGACATGCTGTTGAATTGCGTGAGCACATAAATCGAGCGCAGCCCGGAATTCAGGCAATTGCTGATGGGAATATCGACAATCCGATACTTTCCCCCGAGCGGCACCGCAGGTTTGGCACGATCTTTCGTAAGTGGGAACAAACGCGTGCCGGCGCCACCACCCATAATGATTGCAAGCGTTTGCTGGATTGTGCCCGGCGGTAGCGCAGCAGTGACTCCTGTTGGAGTTTTCAGAAGTGAATCGCGCTGCGGCTGGTCTTGCATTGTTACCAATCAATAACCTAGCGGCTGCCATCTGCGGCAACTTTTTTGCTCCGCTGTTTTCACTCGCCTTCTCGCCAGCCGCGGCTGATCTTGTTTTCCTTAATCTAAATATTTAACGATGCAGGCTGAAATCTTCACACTTTGCGATGCTGCCACGGTCGCCGGCGGTAAGCTAAACATTCTGGGATCGTTTGACACGATCGGCGCTCACTCTTTTCCCTGTGATCATCCACTGTGCGCAGTCGCGTGTAAGCTCCGCTTCGATGTGGGCGAGGAGGGACGCCACTGGGTCGAGATGCACTTCTGCGATCCGGACATGCGGCCCGTTCTCAAGCCGATACGCCAGGATTTTGAGATTCGGATTCCCGGCAACCAATCTCAGACGCACATTCACGTCTGGCAGCATCTCGGTTTTCACCTTGAGCGTCCTGGCGACTACTACTTCGAGCTCAAGGTTGACGGCGACACCAAAAGCCGCATCCCGTTATATGTAATCCAGGCGCAGCGGCGCTGAGCCTCCAGCCAGCGTTGCCGCTGAAGCTGGCTGAAGTTGCCGCGCATCACGCAGATGGCTGTGAACGAATCGAGATGGAAGCTGTTTTCGTGTCCGTTGGTGTGATTTGCGAGTCGCATTTGTAAAGGACGCGTCTGTCCAAACGCGCGAATCTTGCGGCTGAGGACAGCCGCAACTACACTCCAAACATGTGCGGAATCGTTGGCTACGTTGGTCGTGCCGAAGCGGCGCCCATTTTACTCGATGGGCTGCGACGTCTTGAGTATCGAGGCTACGACTCCGCCGGCGTCGCCATTGTAACCCGAGGCCATCTCGAGACGCGGAAATGTGCGGGACGCATCGTGGCACTCGCCAGCTTAATGACAAAGCAACCGCTTTCGGGGTCTTTCGGCGTCAGTCATACACGCTGGGCCACGCACGGCAAAGTGACCGATGAAAATGCGCATCCGCACTTCGACGCCAGCGGCAAACTCGCGCTCGTGCATAACGGTGTGATCGAAAATTATCAGGCGCTTAAGGAACAGTTGATTCAGGGTGGCGATACCAATTTTCGCTCGGAAACCGACACCGAAGTGCTCGCCCATCTGATCGGGAAACTCTACGACGAATCGTGCGCGAGTACAGTGGACGCCCCCCAGAAAAAAGCGCGGCTTTTGACCGCCGTTCGCACCGCGCTTCAACAAGTGATCGGCACATATGGCATTGCCCTTGTCCATGCGGAAGTCCCCGATTTTATGATCGGTGCCCGGCGAGGAAGCCCGCTTGTGCTTGGCGTTGGCAAAGAAGAAAATTTTCTGGCCAGCGATGTAAGTGCAATCGTCGCTTACACCCGCGACGCTGTTTACTTAAACGACTTCGATGTGGTCGCACTCGAGCGAGACAAATTCGAGATCAGCTCGCTGGCTGGAGAAATCGGCGACTATCGAGTCAGCAAAGTCGAATTCACGGCCGAGGACATCAAGAAGGGCGACTTTCGACATTACATGCTCAAGGAAATCTTTGAGCAGCCAAACACAGTGCGCGATGCGATGCGCGGCCGTCTTAGCTTGGAAGAATGCACCGCGAAACTAGGTGGCTTAAACATGACCCCCGCGCAATTGCGGGATGTCGGGCGCATCGTTCTCACCGGCTGTGGCACCGCTCTGCATGCCGGCAGGGTGGGGGAATATTTGATCGAGCGGCTGGCGAATATTCCCACCGAAGTCGAATATGCGAGCGAGTTTCGTCATCGTAATACGCCCATTACCCCCGAGACGCTGGTGTTCGCCATTAGCCAGAGCGGCGAAACTGCAGACACACTCGGCGCGCTCCGTGAAAGCCGGCGGAAAGGCTTTCGCACGCTGGGAATCTGTAACAACGTCGCGAGTACGATCGCGCGCGAAAGTGACGGCGGCGTTTACATGCATGCCGGACCAGAGATCGGCGTCGCTGCGACAAAGTCCTTCACTTCGCAACTTGTCATTCTAACGCTTCTTGGTCTGCTTTTTGGCCGGATGCGGAATCTTTCCACCTCTGAAGGAAGCCGCATCATTGAAGCGCTCGAAGCGTTGCCCGGGCAGATCGAGGAGGTTTTGAATCTGAGCGATCAGATCAAAGCAATTGCCCGGACATATGCCGATGTGAACGGTGTTCTTTTTTTTGGGCGACAATTCAATTTTCCGATCGCACTTGAAGGCGCCCTCAAAATGAAGGAGATCACTTATCTTTTCGCCGAAGGTCATCCGAGCGCCGAGCTCAAGCACGGCGTTATCGCGTTGGTTCGCCCGGATCTTCCCTCGGTTTTTATCGTGCCCGACGATGCGGTCTTCTCGAAAAACCTCAATAACATGGAGCAGGTCAAGGCTCGTAAGGGCCCCATCATTGCGCTCACCAGCGGGAACGGCGCGAAGCAACTCAAGAACGTTGCCAACGAAATCATCTCCGTGCCAGAAGCTCCCGATTGCGTGATGCCGATCCTGACCGTCATTCCGCTTCAGCTTCTCGCGTATCATCTTGCCGTCGAGCTTGGCCGTGACGTTGATAAGCCGCGCAATCTCGCCAAGAGCGTGACGGTGGAGTAAAAGTTTCTCCCGAGACGAAAGAAGCGTCTCTTTCTCCCCCTGCGGGGCTGGTTCCTTTTAACTTGCGCGATTTGCAGTAGATTGTCCGCTCAGGCATCTTTTCCCCCGTGCAACAGAGCGAAGATTACGTCCTCAGAATCCTGCAAGACGTGGGACTTGTGACACGGCCCCAAATTGAGAGCGCGCGCTTGCGCTTAAACGGCGCAAACAACGTGGTCGATCTTTTAATCGACGACGGAACCGTTTCCGACATGGACGTCTCGCGCGCGCTCGCCGCGCAGGCCCACATGGATTGGATCGACATTTCCTCGATTGTGATTCCGCCACAGATCATCAATCAGATCCGAGGCGAGGAAGCGCGCCGTTTTAAAGTGATTCCAGTCACTTTTGGTGAAACCGGACTGGTTGTGGCGATAGGCAATCCACTCGACATCGATACGATCGATAGTCTTGGTTTCCTGCTCCAGCGCGAGCTGGAACTGGTTTGTACCAGCCCGAAGAAAATCCGTGAAGCGCTGATCAAATATTATGGCACGGCCGACGAAGCCGCGGACGTCCTGCAAGAGAAGATCGGAGAAGACATCGACCTTGGCCTCGAAATTGGCGACGGCACGGCCTCGGCAGTGGATGAAGCTGACGCGCCGATTATTCGCCTGGTTTCAATGTTAATGATCGAGGCGCACCGCACAGGCGCGAGCGATATTCATCTGGAACCCCTGGATAAAAAATTCCGCGTCCGGTTTCGCATTGACGGCGTGTTACAGGAAATGCAGGCGCCACCCAAGCGCCTTCAATCAGCCATTATCAGCAGGCTCAAGATCATGACCGGTTCCATGAGCATCGCGGAGAAGCGTTTGCCGCAGGACGGCCGCATCCAGGTAAAGATCAAAAAAAAGCCGATCGATCTTCGCGTCTCGACTATTCCCACCAACCACGGCGAGAGCGTGGTCATGCGCGTGCTGGATAAGTCCAGCTTGAAGCTGGGTTTGCCGGAGCTTGGATTTTTTTCCGACGATCAGGAAATCTTCGAGCGCCTGATCAGACTCCCGGATGGCGTTCTTCTTGTCACTGGCCCGACTGGGTCGGGCAAGACGACCACGCTTTACGCCTGTCTCAATTACATCAACAAGCCGGACCGCAAGATCATCACGGTGGAAGAGCCAATTGAATATCAGATGAACGGCATCAACCAGGTGCCAGTGAACCCGGAGATAGGCATGACCTTTCCCGCGGCCTTGCGCTCGATCCTGCGCCAGGCGCCGAACATCATTATGATCGGCGAAATTCGCGACCTTGAGACTGCGAGCATCGCCACGAACGCCAGTCTGACCGGGCATCTCGTTTTCAGCACATTGCACACGAACGACGCTCCTTCTGCGGTCGCCCGTCTAGTCGATATCGGTGTCCAGCCGTTTCTTGTTGCTTCCTCGGTGCGCGCGATGATGGCGCAAAGGCTTGTCCGGCGCCTGTGTAACAACTGCAAACAACCGGCGGAACTTTCCGAGACGGAATTGCGCGCTCTGCGAATTGAGCCTGGCCAGCTCCAGGAAGCGCAGGTGATGAAGCCGGTGGGATGCGAGCAATGCCGTCAAATCGGTTACAAGGGCCGAATGGGCATATTTGAAATTTTTGTGATCGACGATGAGGTGCGCCATATGATCAACAAACGCAGCTCCACTTTGATGCTGCGGCAACGCGCACGGGAACTGGGGATGCGGACACTGCGTGAGGATGGTGTGCGCAAGGTCCTGGCCGGCCTTACCTCTGCCGAAGAAGTCATTTCCATTACCATAGGCGACGTGAACTGATGGCTGCCGACTTAACGATTCCGCGAGTTCATGAATAACAAGCAGGTTGCCGAGTTTTTCGTTGAGCAGCAGGTCTTGCAGCCGTCGCAAGTGGAAGACGTGCTAAGCGAAGCTGAGCTGAATGGAAAATCGATTGAACAGGCGATGGTCGACGGCGGCTTCGTCGATGAGGTCGGTTTTTATCAAACAATTGCCAACGGGCTTGGCCTTGACTTTATCGACTTAACGACGCGCGAAATTGCGCCGGAAATTTTGCGTTTTATTCCGAGTGGCCTGGCACGGTTGCACGGCGCGCTTCCGATTGAAATGACCGGCAACGCATTGCGTGTCGCACTGGTTAACCCGCTCGATCACCAAGCGGCAGAGGATCTTCGCTTCGCGCTCGATAAAGACATCCAGGTAGTCGTCTCGCCGCCCGATCAAATCGAGGATCTGATCAAGCAGCACTACGGGACCGATACGACGAGTATGGAGGAAGTTCTCAAACAGCTCGGCGAAGCTGGCGAGCTCCTGCAATTGCGCGAAGGCGACGGCGAGGCTGCGGTTGAAGCGGAGGCGAACGCAACCCCGATCATTCGGTTTGTCGATCTTATTCTCTATCAGGCGATCCAGGATCGCGCGAGCGACATTCACTTCGAGCCCTTCGAAAACGAATTCAAAATCCGTTATCGCGTGGACGGCGCCCTTTACGAAATGGCGCCGCCGCCACGTCATCTCGCCCTGCCGGTGATCTCGCGGGTGAAAGTGATGGCGAATATGAATATCGCAGAGAGACGTTTGCCCCAGGACGGCCGCATTCAAAAACATATCGCCGGTCGCAGTGTCGATCTTCGAGTTTCGACTTTGCCGACGCAATTCGGCGAGAGCCTGGTGCTGCGCGTGCTCGATCGGAGCATTGTGAATCTCGACATCGAGGCGCTCGGCATGCCGGATTATATCTACAATTATCTACTCGAGCTCATTAATCGCCCAAACGGGATCTTTATCGCGACAGGCCCCACCGGCTCGGGTAAGACGACCACGCTTTATTCCTGCTTGCGCAAGATCAACACGATCGATTCGAAGCTGCTCACGGCGGAAGAGCCGGTCGAATACGATTTGGAAGGGATTGTGCAAGTACCGGTGAACGAGGCCATCGGTCTGACGTTTGCGCGCGTTTTGCGATCGTTTCTGCGCCAGGATCCAGATCGCATCATGGTGGGCGAGACTCGCGATCTCGAGACCGCGCAGATTGCCATTCAGGCGTCTCTGACTGGGCATCTCGTTTTCACCACTTTGCACACCAACGACGCCCCGGGCGCGATCACGCGTTTGATCGATATGGGTGTGGAACCATTTCTGATTTCATCCACACTGGAGGCCGTTCTGGGTCAGCGTTTGCTGCGTAGCATTTGCCGTCAATGCCGCACGCCTTATCAGCCTGGTGAGGGATTGCTCGCGGAACTGGGCATTGCGCGGCGAGACATTGGCGAAAAGCAATTTTTTTACGGCAAAGGCTGTGACGCGTGTAACAACACAGGTTACAAAGGACGAAAAGGGATTTACGAACTTTTGAAAATTACTGACCCGGTTCGTGAACTGATCAATGAGCGTGCGCCAACAGTCACCTTGAAACAAAAAGCGATTGAGCTCGGAATGGTTACGCTGCGTCAGGATGGTTTGCGCAGTATTTTCGCCGGCGATACAACAATCGAAGAGGTTCTCAGATACACATAGCTGGCGGCTGTGCCAGCAAGAGACTCGACAGCGGCCCTGGGATAGCTATCATCTGGCTGTTTATGCCGCAGTATAACTACGTTGCCCTAGATGCTCGGGGACAGGAAGCGACTGGATTGGTTGAAGCCAATTCCACCAATGAAGCAATCGGCCAATTGCGGCAGGCCGGTTATTTCCCAACGAGCGTCTATGAGGAGGCCAAGAGTAGCCCTAACGGGAAAGAAGCGCGCCGCCGCGTGGCGAAAATGGCCCGCGCGACGAAACCACGCGCGAAGACCGGTATTGTTCTCTTTCAGCGCAAAAAAATTAAGCCAAAGGTGTTGATGATTTTTACGCGTCAACTGGCGACGCTGATCGATTCTGGGTTGCCATTGCTGCGAAGCTTAAATGTTCTGATGAAGCAGGAACGCGATAAGGTGCTGAAAAACACAATCAACAAGCTTGCTGACGCCGTGCAGGGCGGCAATACATTTTCCGACGCGCTGGCCCTGCATCCGCGGATCTTTAACGATCTTTACGTCAACATGGTGAAAGCCGGCGAGGTCGGCGGCGTGCTCGAGCTTGTGCTGAACCGGCTTGCGGAATTTCAGGAGAAAGCCGCGAAGATTAAGAACAAGGTTGTCGCGGCGATGGTTTACCCGCTCATCGTGATGACGATGGCCGTGGCAATCATGGGCTTCCTGCTTGTCTTCATTGTGCCGAAGTTCGAAGCGATTTTTCACGACATGCTCGGCAACAAACCGCTGCCGGCCATTACTCAATTTGTGATCGGAGCGAGTAATCTCGTTAAGAACCATGGCTTGCTTCTGCTCGGCGCGGTCGTCGCCACGGTCACGGCTTATAAATTCATCGCTCGGACGCGCGCCGGAAGATGGTGGATCGATCGTTTCAAACTGCGGATGCCGCTCTTTGGCGATTTAATCCGCAAAACCGCGGTCTCCCGTTTTTCGCGCACGCTCGGGACGCTGGTCACGAGCGGCGTTCCGATTTTACAGGCGTTAAATATCACGCGCGAGACAGCTGGCAATGCCGCCATTGCTGACGCGATCTCGAAAGTGCACGACAGCGTGAAGGAAGGCGAATCGATTGTGCAACCGCTCGAGGCCAGCCGCGCTTTTCCGCCGATGGTCGTCAGCATGATCGACGTAGGCGAAGAAACCGGTCAGTTGCCGCAAATGCTTTTGAAGATTGCCGACGTGTATGACGATGAGGTCGATAACGCGGTGGCGGCGATCACGTCGATGCTCGAGCCAATCATGATCGTGTTTCTGGCGTTTATCGTCGGCACGATCGTGCTCGCGCTCTTTACGCCGCTCATCAGCATTATCAGCGGCTTGCAACAGCAAACCTGACGCGTGCGCGAAAGCTGTACAGGCGTCCGTGCCAACCGCAACTCTTTACGATCTGCAGGCGACACGCCTGCCACTACAGGCGCCTTCACTCTCATCGAGCTGCTTGTTGTAATCGCCATCATCATCGTGCTCGCTGGACTTATTCTGAGCACAGTCGGTTACGTGCAAAAGAAAGGCGCGCGCGCCCGCGCCGAAACAGAAATCGCCGCTATGTCGGCCGCTTGCGAAAGTTACAAGGCCGACAATGGAATTTACCCACGGGATACGACGAACAATACAACCGACAACCTCGCTGCGCTCACTACTCAAACTCCACCTGATCCATTACCCACTTCTTATGATCCCAGCAATGCCGCATATTCCGCTGCGAGCTTTTATCTTTATGGTCAGCTTTCTGGAAACGTTAGCGGTGATCGCTCCACGTATTCGCAGAAGAGCTATTTCCAATTCAAACCCAATATGCTTTCACCAGCGGGAGGAACGGGAACAGTAACCGCCATCCGGGATCCGTTCGGAAATAGCTATGGTTATTCTACAGCCAACCAGGCAAACTCATCTTACGGTTTTAATCCCACATTTGATCTGTGGAGTACTGGTGGCACGTCGAATGCGACCGATGCAGCTTACGAGAAGGCGTGGATCAAAAACTGGTAGGGCGTGACTCCGAAACTTTTCGTGAGCAACGCCGCCGGGCGCGCCGCTAACCTGGCGCAACGTTGCAAGTTGCGTTTGCAAATCCGCAAGTTGAAAACTTGCGCTACAATTTCGGCGCTCACAGAGCGCCGCTACAGAAACCTCAGCCCTCGCTCGTATGCACGACAATCTCGACACGGCGGTTCGGGCTTTGTTCTTCGATCGAGCCGTTCGGTGACGTCCGGAATTTCGCCGCGCCGTAACCACGCGTTTGGATTTGCACGGGACTAATTCTCATCGCCTCGACCAAATATTGTTTTACGCTATCAGCGCGGCGTTGGCTCAGATCGAGGTTGTACTCAGGTGAGCCGAATGAATCCGTATAGCCCTCGACCGTAAATGTTGCCCTCGGGTTGCGCTGGATGAGCGTGCCAAGCTTTTGCAATTGATCAATGGCGCTCGACTGCAATGTAGCGCTGTCATATTCGAACAGTTGATCGTCGGGCATTCGCAATTTTGTGCCCGATCCGAGCGGACCTTTTTGCGCCAGCAACTGATCCAAATCGCTAAAGCCCGGAGCGCGCCCTTTGTTCGGCCCGGCACTGTCGGCCGGCAATTTGCTCGTGAAAGTATTCGGCCGCTTGATTGTTGTGCTGGTGGCAAGCTCGGTGCCGCTCAACGCCGGCTGTGGCCGGCCGGATACCGAGCTGTTGTTGAGCAACGATTGTTCCTGGGTCGCATTTGCATTGCTTGGAGGAGTCTGCGCAGTCGAGCGCTCGATTTCGGTAAGCACGGAATCCATGTCCGGTTGATCCACTTTCGGTTGGTTGGGCAAAACGTCGCGAACGTCGTCCGGCATCGCTGCGCTGGCCTGAATGTCCTGCAATAGCTTGTCGAACGATTTCTTTTCGTCCGGCAACTGCACATCGCTGTTGTCCGGCTCCGGCTTGGCCGCGGGATTTGTCTGATCGGCGCTGGGCTTATCCAGCTTCGATTCATCGATGCTCCTGACCTTGAACGTAGGCGTCTGCTGGTTTTGGGCGAATGCGGCTTCCACAGGTTGGAACCGCGTCCGGTAGAAATAAGCGCACAGGGCGAGGTGCAATCCCAGGGAAACGATTAGTCCAAACCAGAGCCAACTGTGCTCTTTGCTGCCCGTGAGCAAACCTTCGGTCTCGAGGCTGTCGAAATTGTCGAACTCGGAAACTCTCATCGCTTCAGGAAGATAAACGAGTAACGCGGCAAAATTGTCAAACGGGCAGGAGGCTTCCCCTGCCGCTGGAATTAGACAACGCGCGGCCGCTTCGCGTTCGCTCAATAAAGAAGGAAATCGCAGTCTGCCGAAGGCCATCCGCCACGCGCGCCTCTCTCTTTCTTGTCATGTCGAGCCCCGAAAACTTTCGGGGTCGAGACATCTCTTATCTAGATTCGGTTCCGACACCCATCCGCGTCCGCTCGATAAATGCTCTGACTGCCCGGCGAATTTCGTCGGCGACTCGTGCCTCGGGCGAAACAAACTTCGGTGTAAACCACGGGAACAACCCAATCAAATCATGCGTGACTAAAATTTGCCCGTCGCAATGCTCGCCCGAGCCGATGCCGATGGTTGGGATGCCGATCGTGTTCGTGATTTGCCTGGCGATGTCCGCAATCACGATTTCCAGCACAACAGAAAACGCGCCGGCTCTCTCCACTGCGTGCGCATCTGCAATTAGCGTGTCGGCTTCAGATTGTGTGCGTCCTTTGACCCTATAACCGCCTTCTTCCCGCACACTTTGAGGTAGCATCCCGATATGCGCCATGAAGGGGATTCCCGCCTGCGTGATCGCTTCGATGTGCGCGACGTGGCTTGCACCGCCTTCCAACTTCACCGCTTGCGCGCCAGCAGCGACAAATTGTTTCGCCGTTTCCACTGCCTGCCTGGGCGTATCGTACGTGTGAATCGGCATATCGGCGACAAGCAAGGCCTGCTTCACGCCACGCACCACCGCGCGTGTATGATGCAGCATTTCTTCCAGCGTCACACGCGTGGTGTCCTGGTAGCCAAGCACCACCATGCCTAACGAGTCGCCCACGAGAATGATATCGATTCCGCTTTCATCGAGCAGCCGCGCCGTTGGATAATCATAAGCTGTGAGCGCGGTGATCCGCTCGCCGCGGCGCTTCATTTCACGAAAGTCTTTCATTGCGTTTCCCACTCATTCGTGAGGCGAACTACGTTACATGTGTCATCAAATTGCGCGAGCAACTCCCGAACTGTTTTCCTTCCCGTTGGCAAAATTAGATCCGGCCGAATGTCGGCGAGCGGCTGAAGCACGAACTTCCTCAAATGCATCCGCGGATGCGGCAATTGCAATTCTTTCCTGTCGATTTCCGTGTCGCCAAAATAGAGGAGGTCGATGTCGATCTTGCGGGAAACGTTGCGCGGATGATCGGGCGGACGGCCGAGCGCTACCTCGATTGCCGCCAATTGTTTCCACAAATTCACCGGATCGCCTTCGTAGTCGAACTCAACGACTGCATTGAAAAATTTCTGCGCGTCCGGCTCACAATCGACCGGATCGGTTTCGTAAATCGCCGAGGAAAGAACTGGCGGCCGCACATCTGTCAGATCAACAATTTGTTTTCGCGCCGCGCGCAAATTATCGAGGCGATCGCCAAGATTCGACCCAAGTGCAACGGCGACTCTCATTGCGACCTCCTGTCGAGGCAGGCGTGTCGCCTGCAAGCCCTGCGAGAAGCGCAGCCGGCACGGCTGCCACTACAGACCCAGCACATCTTGCATTGAGTAGAGCCCCGGTGGTTTGCCAATGATCCAGCTGGCCGCGCACAACGCTCCTCGCGCAAACGTTTCACGGTTGCTCGCCCGATGCGTCAACTCGAGGCGTTCGCTCGGTCCGGCAAAAATTACTGTGTGATCGCCAACCACATCACCGCCACGAACCGCATGGATTCCGATTTCCGTGTCCAATCGTTCGCCCATATTTCCATCTCGCCCATGACGCACTTTGTCGATCTTGCGCGTTTCCATCAAAATCTCTGTGAGTTTTTTTGCTGTTCCGCTGGGCGCATCCTTCTTCAGCCGGTGGTGCATCTCAACGATTTCGAGATCGAAATCGTCACTGAGCAGTTCTGCGGTTTTGCGCACGAGCCAGAAAAGTGTGTTCACGCCAACGCTGAAGTTGGGAGAATAAACAACAGGCAAAGTCTTGGCAGCCTCGTCGATTTTTTCCCGTTGCTCGGACGAATGTCCGGTCGTGCCGATAACGAGCGGGAGTTTCTTTTTCGTCGCTGCCGTGCAAATGAGGTCGGTTGCGTCGGGACGAGTGAAATCGATCGCAACATCGACATCCGTCATTTCTACCTCGAGCGCATCGCCACGCTCGCAACGCGCCGCGATCACGAAATCAAGCTCAGATTCCGCCGCGGTGGACACAGCGCGCCCCATCTGGCCATTCGGGCCGATAAGCAAAATGCGAACCTTGGATTTCATCGCTGTTCGAATTCTGCGAGCGATTTGCGGAGACGCTCCTGATTTGCTTCACTCATTTCGCACAAGGGCAACCGGCATTCGGCCGACATCGCGCCGCGCCAGCCGAGCGCCGTCTTCACCGGCACCGGATTCGGCTCGATGAACAAATCTTTGAAAAGCGGAAACAATTTGCGGTGCAGATTTTCGGCCAATTTTACATCTCCTGACTGGTAAGCGTGGACAAGTGCGCGAATTTCCGCCGGAAATAAATTCGAAGCCACGCTCACGACCCCAACCGCGCCGACCGACATGAACGGCAGCGTCAGTGAATCGTCGCCGCTCAAAATCGTGAACGACTCAGGCAAATGTGCGCGCAACTCACTTACCCGCTCGACGCTTCCGCTGGCCTCCTTAATTGAGACGATATTCCGGCATTCGTTCGCCAGTCGCGCCACCGTATCGGGTGCGATATCCACGCCGCAACGGCTGGGAATGTTGTAGAGCATAATGGGTAGAGACGTGGCATCGGCAATCGCTTTGAAATGCCGGAGCAAACCTTCCTGGCTCGGCTTGTTGTAGTAAGGCGCAACGAGGAGCGCGCCATCTGCGCCCAGTTTTTCGGCTGCTTTTGTGTCGGCGACGGCGTGATGCGTCGCGTTGGAACCCGTTCCGGCGAGCACCTGACAACGTTTCTTTGCGGTCGCGACCGCAAGCCGGATCAGTTGTTCACGTTCCTCGTGTGAAAGGGTGGGCGATTCGCCGGTCGTGCCGACCGCGACGATTCCGGTAATGCCAGCGGCGATCTGCGCTTCGATCAGTTTCTCAAATGCGGATGTATCGATCCCACCGTCACGGAATGGCGTGACCAGGGCTGTGAATGTGCCGCGAAACATCGGGAGACGTTAAAAACGTTACAAGGGTTACAAAGTAGTAAAGCTACGGAAATCAAACTTCGACTGTTCCCTCGAAAGCGAATTCCGCCGGGCCGGTTAATGTGACATTCTTGAATTGCTCGCCGCTTCTCTCAAAATCGACCTGCAGTTCATCTCCGCCGCGCACTAGAACGCCGACAGGACCGTTGATCTTTTCACAAGCGGCAAAGATGAGCGCGCTCGCGACCACGCCAGTGCCACACGCAAGGGTTTCATCTTCCACGCCGCGCTCGTAAGTGCGGACCGCAATCTTATTCGCTCCGCGTTTTTCAATAAAATTCACGTTTGCGCCCTTTGGTGAAAACATTTCGTGGTGACGGATGGCCGCGCCTTCTCTCTGGACATCAACATCGTCAACTTGTGAGACGGGAATAACTACATGCGGTACGCCGCTGTTGATGAAATGAATTGCCTTATCTTTAGTTGCGATGCGAAGCGGGATGTTCAGTCGCAAATCAGCCGGCTCAGTCATTTTCAGCGTTACGAGATCCCCAATAAGCCTGGCCGAAATGACGCCAGCCGGAGTTTCAAAAGAAATTTTACCTTCCGCCCCTGCAACCCTATTTGCAAAACGTGCGAAGCAACGCGCGCCGTTGCCGCACATTTCCGCTTCTCCGCCGTCTGCATTAAAGTAGCGCATCCGAAAATCCGCGCGGTTCGCCGCTTTTTCGAGCAACAAAATCCCATCGGCGCCGATTCCCCGGTGACGATCGCAAAGGTGTGCGATTTGGCTGCGATTCAGATGAATGTCGCCCGCGCGATTGTCCATCAGGACAAAATCGTTTCCCGCGCCGTTCATTTTTGTGAAACGCAGCATCCGTTTTTCGTCTAGCATAGTCTATCACGAAAGCCAACTGGCGCTGCAGTGGCCGCTCCTTTCGGTTGCCATGTCGAGCGGAGTCGAGACATCTCTCATTGTTATCGGATTAGAGTGAGAGATTCCTCGACCCATTCGACTTCGCTCAGGGCAAGACTTTCGCTCGGAATGACAAAGCTGCGCGCGTTGCGGCGAGCGCAGCTACATTTAAGAAACTCAGTGGCCATTGCCAGATTGCGTTTTGACGTTTACTTATTCCGTCGTGAAGAGACGGGCTACTTGGGTTTCTCTCGTGATTCTTGGGTTCACGATGCGGGCATCTTTCGCCGAAGATTACAACGGCCTGATCCTCGAGCAGATCAAACAAATGCCGCAGGGCGGCCATTATTCTGTTTCGCGCTTCGCCAAGATCCGCCTGCAATCGTCGGCCCACTTCGAGTCCGGCAAATTTTTCATTCTGCCTTCGGCGGCCTCGCCAAGTTTCTGCTCGGGCGCAACCTATCTCGTGTTCATCAGGGCGATAGAGGCTTTGCGCGCTCGCGGTGAGCTGCACTTTGATTATGCCACGTTGGAACAACTGATCATCCGAGATCAACGCGATGGGGAAGGGATTTGGGGACGGTGGAACGCGAATGGGCCGGGCACGGCGCGCCTTTTTCACGAGCTGGGCCTTGGACTAAACTTCGACGACTTTGATCAGGCAAAGCCGGGCGATTTCATGAAAATTTTCTGGTCGCGGCAGGTGGGCAAAAGCGAGCACGGCCATTCCACCATTTTTCTTGGCATGGAGAATCGGTTAGGCGTGCAATGTGTCCGCTACTGGTCGAGCAATATTCCGTCCGGGTACGGCGAGAAGAGCGTCCCGAGAAGTAAGATTGCCTACGCCATCTTTTCGCGTCTTCAAACGCCTGCCAACCTGGTGCGAATCAATAGTGCACCTTTCACTGACACGTACTTGGCGTCTCTTCTCCGAGCTCGCTCCAGCATCACTGAAGCCGGCACAAAGTGCGGTCTGTAATCTCTTGCTGATCGGAAGACGCCTCAGCGTTAGAACGCCGGGTCTTTTTCAATAGTTGGCAGCCAGCAGACCGTAACGGCGACGCCAGTATGGCAGGTCTGGTCACAGGCTCGCCACGGCGGTAGTGCTGTATTTCGCGGCGAAACTTGCTTTGCGACTCTTCGCGTAAGACGCTTTGACATTATGCGGGAGCGCGAAGAGACGCTGACGATTAACGAGATTTATCACTCGATCCAAGGCGAAAGCACCTGGGTGGGGCGACCGTGCGTTTTTGTGCGGCTGACTTTCTGCAATCTGCGCTGCAATTATTGTGACACAGAGTACGCCTTTTACGAAGGGAAGAAACAGACTCTGAAGCAGATCGCAGATGCGGCGGAGGCTTTTCATTGTCCGCTCGTCGAGATCACAGGCGGCGAGCCGCTCCTACAGAAAAATGTGCTGCCTTTGATGTCGATTTTATGCGATGCCGGATACACGGTCTTACTCGAAACAAGCGGTGCGCACGATATTTCGAAAGTCGATCCGCGCGTCCACCGGATCATGGATTTGAAAACACCGGGAAGCGGCGAAGTCGATAAAAACCTTTGGTTGAACATCGACCATCTCACCTTGCGCGACGAGGTGAAGTTTGTGATGGGATCACGCGAAGATTACGAATGGTCACGCGATAAAGTGCGGCGGTATAATCTGCTTTCACGTTGTCATGCCGTGCTTTTCTCGCCGATTTTTGGGAGGATTGATCCCCGCGAAATCGTCGACTGGATTTTGGCGGATAAACTCGACGTTCGATTTCAACTCCAGATGCACAAGTTCATCTGGAGCCCGACACAGCGAGGAGTCTGAGTTATGCGAGCTCGATTAACAAAGGACTTCACTTTTGAAGCGGCGCAGACTCTGCCGAATGCGCCGGAGGGCCATAAATGCAGAGGGGTGCATGGACACAGTTTCAAGGTGGAAGTCTCTGTCGAGGGCAGTGTCGATCCAAAAACAGGATGGGTCTATGATCATGCAAATATCAGCGACGCGATGAAGCCGCTTCTGAAAATGTTGGACCACGCTTACCTCAACGATATCGAAGGTTTGGAGAATCCAACGATTGAAAAAATCGCAGAATGGCTCTGGAAGAAATTGGAATCTCAATGTCCCGGGCTCTGCGAAATCGTGGTGCACGAAACGCCAACGGCCCGGTGCGTTTATCGCAGCGAGTAAAAGCTGGCGATCGCGGCGCCATTAGAGCGCCCCGCTACAGTTAATGTTTGGGCGCAGGGACGGTGCCGGTCTCGATTGCTTCCTTGTGCTGTGCGATTATGCGGTTGGCCGTCTCCTCCACCATTTGCTCTAGCAGCAGTCGCACATGCGTGTTCGGCCGGTAATCTGCTGCAGCGATGTGTTTGACGCGATCGGCGTGGGCTGAGAGTTGGTAACATTTCCGAAACCCAACCCGCTGCGGATCATCAGGATTGTAAACGGCGATCGATTGCCCGCCGTTCTTCTTCATCACCGTAAAGCAGGGGACATCAGTCGGCCCATCGCCGACGTAGATCATGTTTGGAAATGGAATTGGGCGAATGTACGCGTCCATGTGGTCGTTGACGTCCTGCGACATGTCGAGCAGGCCTTTGTTAATCCGAAATAAGAACTGCGTTTTCTGCGTATGACTGATGACGCGTTTGGGAAAACTGATCCGGCCTTCTTCGTCCTCTGCAAATTCGCAACCAAAAATGGCGCGCACATAAGGCTGTAAACGACTTCCATCGAGCAGCACCTTTAGTCCGGACGAGATAATATAATGTTCCACCATGATGCCGTGGGCGATCTGCTCCTCCGTGAGAAGATTATTTCGAAATTCTTCGAACATTTCCGGCAGGCCTTCGTAAAAACTTAATTTGCTACCAAGCTTTCTTAGCTCTGCATTGGTCGGCCGATCCACGCCGAAGGTGTCGAGCATCACCTTCATATAAGCGAGCTCGTTGTCATACCCCTGTTCCCGCATGAGCTCAGCGCAACGCCGCCAGAAACTCTCGCCATTAATGCCAAAAGCAGGAAAGATCACGTCGTCCTGCATGTAACTCGGGCTAAGCGTCTGATCGTAATCGTAAACCATGGCAACGGTGTTTTGTGGCGTCATGGGAAGACCGGAAATGGTTAAATAGTTACATCCTTACAATGGCACGCGTTCAACCGCTGCAATGCTTTAACCGCTTACCAATTTAACGATTATTTAACCGCGCAAAGAAATCCGCGAACAATGCGTCGTAAATTTTGCCACGCTCGGGATGATATTGCACCGCAACCGCGAATGGATAATTCCGCAGACGCATTTGCTCGATGACATCGTCGGTAGCGCACCACGCTTCGACTGTGAAACCGTCCGCGACTCGATCGACCGCCTGATGGTGCGAACTGTTTACTTTCTCGAATCGATGATTCGCGGTCGTGTCGTAACGCAACTGCTGAATATCATAGTCTTTTTGGTCGGGGAGCTTGTGATCTGGAATATCGAGCTTAAGCGTGCCGCCAAGCGCGACATTCAAAACCTGGATGCCTCTGCAAATGCCGAGGATCGGCAGACCGCGCGCGAGCGACTTTGAAATCGCCTCGAACTCCCAGTGGTCTCGCAAAGGATCCGCATCCTTATCGATCAAGGTTGGATCGACAATTTCCTGGCGCAGAAATTCCGGCGCGATATCCGAGCCGCCTGTCAGCAGCAATCCGTCCATCTGGTCCATCGGAACGTCGCCGGTGCGCGCATCGAAAACATGAGCGTCAGGATCCTTCGCAAAAAATGGTCGAAACCATTTTTTATCTTTCGGGCGGATCCAGGTGGCGAGATTAGCCATTAAGGACTGTAAGATGTAGCGGCGGCTGTGTCAGCCGCCTATTTCAATCGGCGCTTCATAGAAACGCCCTACAATCCCATTAATTCACGTACGTATTTCACTGGTGGGCTGCCGTAGGAAATCACCTGATCGTTGTATTTTTTCTGATCAAACGATGCGCCTGCTTTCTTTTTGGCGAGATCGCGCAGATCGAGATGTTCGCTCACGCCGACGAAATAAGTGGAAAGCTGTGTGGAGGTGAGCCGTGCGCGTTTCCATTTCGCTACGGCTTCACCCTCTTGTTGGAAAGCTTCTTTCGTCATCAAATCCATCGCTTCCTGCTCGCTCATGTTCCCGGCGTGAATGCTTTGATCCAGAATCGCGTTGGCGATGGCACGCAACCGCATTTTCAACTGCTGCATCTTGACCTCGGGACCGCCGTAACCCTGTTCTGCCATCATCTGTTCGCAGTAAACCGCCCAGCCTTCGACGAATGTGCCGCTCTGAAAGATCGCGCGAACCAGTGTGGGCGCGCGGAATTCGTTGGCGTGAGCCAGTTGCAAGTAATGTCCCGGCATCGCCTCATGCACGGTGAGATCGCGCACCATGTAATTGTTGTATTCCCGGAAGAACGATTCTTTGCGTTCCTTTGACCAGTCGTTAGGCGTCGGCGCCACAGCGAAGAATGTTTTAGCATTTTTCTCGAGAGGACCGGAGGCATCGCAATAGGCAATAGCCTGACCTCGCTTGAATTCCGGCATTACGATCACGTCCAATGGCGTATCCGGAACGGTCACCAGATTGTGCGATCTCACGAAGTCAGTCGCTTCACCGACAATTTTTTGGGCGTAACTGACGATCGTGTTATCGTCGGGGTGTTGCTCCGCCAATTTATTTAAAACCGCGGCCGTGATCTTTTTCTTATCGGCAAGCGCGGGCTGGTCAGCCTTCGGAAAATATTTTTTGTAAAGTGGCAGTGCCGTTTCGTAGATGGCTGTCTGCGTCTGTTGCAAATCCGCTTGTGCGCGCTTCATGATTTCTTCCATCGACAGGTCGGAGGCGAGCGCGAAGCGCAGTTTCTTTCGAAACTTCTCGACGCCGAGGCGAAAATCGCCGTCGGAGCGCGGCAAGAGATCTTTCTCCAGCCATTTTTTGTAATCCTCTAGTGCCGCTGCGGTTTTTTCCTGCAAGGGCGCGAGTTCCTTTTTCATCTGCGGCGCGCGATCAAGGAGGGGAGCAAGTCCTTCGCGAACAAGATTGATCGCGCCCTGTGTTTGTTCAATTGCCGTTTCTGTATGGACGCGCGGCGGATGCTGCAAATTCGCCTTCGCCTGGGCGATCACACGCGGAATTCCCTCCATGCGTTGGCGCAAATTCGGAATCCGTTTTTCTGGCGACGCGAAATCTCGCGCGACCAAAACATAAAGACTGTTCGCCAGGCTCTGATTGTAAATGAGCGGATTCCAATCAGGCTGTTTTAACTCTTCAGCCTGGAAGATCTTGTAATCGATGTTCTCCTTCAGAATGCGGAAATCGACGTTGTTCGCACCGGTGACTTGCGATCCGTCGAGGGCGTTTAGCTTTTCGCGAAACTCTTTTTGCGTAGCTAATTCTTTCGCCCGCGCTTCAGGCGAATAATCCGTTAGCCGCCCATCAAACCGATGGTCGCCAAGTTCGGTCGCCTCCTCTGGATTGTTCTCCAGCTCCAGTTCGATGTAATCGTGCGCAATCTTCTGAAATTCGTCGTCTTTCGGATTCGCTCGGGCGGTGGATATCGAAAGTGATATAGACAATGCGACTACTAGGATGATTGTTTTCATTTTGAATCTGATCGCTACGCTTCCGGCTGGACCGCAAACCCCATCGCAGGTTCAGCGTCGCCGGCAACTTGAGTCTGGTCCTGCAAATAAGTTCGGCCCTTGTAAAACGGCGTGACGATTGCGAACAAAATCGCCGTTCCCAGCATCACCCAAACGAAGAACATGAAGTAGCTCGTTCCTTGCAACTTCACGCTGCCGTCAGGATTTTGGATGAAGAAATTAACGGCTGCGGTGAATTGGTTGCCGAGCGAAACGGCGAGTAAATACGTGCACATGACAAGCGATTTAAGTTTTACTGGCCCTTGGGTATAGGAAAACTCGAGATGAGTCGGCGAAACCAGAGTCTCGCCCGCGGTCAAAATCACGAACGCCCAAATTTGCCACACAATGCTCGGGCGCGCGCCGCCGTCGATTCGTGTTTGGATCATGGCGACTAAAAAGAATGACGCAGCAGTGACAAATAACCCGGCGCCCATCTTTCGCAGTGAGCCAGTAAGAAAAGAGTGGCAGCATGATCAAAATGAAAATCGGATTGACCGTTTGGATCTGCGACGACAGCCACTCAATACCGAAAAGATGTCGATCCATCGACTCGGCTTGAAGAATCCAGGAAGAAAAATTCTGCTGCCACAAGGCCCAGAAAATCGCGACAAACGGGACCGGAATTAGGATGTTGAGCAGGATTTTGCCGGTCTCTTTGTTGAAAATTTCGCGCGCATACGTACGCAGGCCCACCGGTGGGATGTGAACGAACTTTTTGCGGCCGGCCCAAAAGAAAATCGTCGCGATCACCATGAAGATACCGGGCAAGCCGAATGCGATGTCCGGACTGTGAAGGCGCGGACTTTCGAGAAAGCTCACGATCGACGGCGAAAGTTTGGCGAAAAGGCCATCCGGCGCGGCTTTGTAAGGTTCCAGCAACCAGGGAATCAAAAGCGTCGAGAGCGCCGAGCCGGCGTTGATCGAAAAATAAAACCAGTTAAAGACGCGAGTCAGCAGATGCCTGTTCGTCTCGCCGAACTGATCGCCGACATTGGTTGAGACACAGGGCTTAATGCCGCCCGCGCCCATTGCGATCATGAGCAGACCGATGGCGAGCAAGTAGCGCGGCTCAATCGCGTGCGCCACCGGCGAGCCCATCAAAGCCAGAGTGAAGTGACCGCCGCAGTAAACGATCGACAACCACAAGACGACTCGGAATTTTCCGAAGACGGCGTCGGCGAGGATCGCGCCGAAGATTGGCAGAAAATAAAGGGCCGAAACGAAAGTGTGATACCATGCTTCGGCGTTCGCGGGTTGCATCACGCTCAAGTGGCCCATTTTGTCCAATAGGTACTTGGTCATGAAGATCGTCAGAATGGAATTCATCCCGTAGTAGGAAAAGCGCTCCGCCGCTTCGTTCCCGATGATGTAGGGAACACCGGGTGGCATCGTGCTGATTTTCGGCGGCGTCGTTGCGTATTTGTGTTTGGCCATAACGTTGGCTTTGATTAAGGACGTGTCTTCGCAGGGAAAAATTCGGCTGGCGTCGGCGAGGAAGAAGATTTTTCAGAATCCATCTCGCTCGCTTGGGACCAAGCCTTTGCTGGATCGATTTGTTCCCTCTGGACTTCCGGCAATTCGCCAAGCGAATGTTTTTCGCATGAACAAATGGCCATCACTGCAGTGGCGCTGAGAACAGACACGGCCTTCGCAACGAAAACTCGCACCATGCGTGGGACAGTAACCGTCCTCCAGCCTCGCGTGCAAGGATGAAAGCTGAAGGACCACAGGCATCTTGCCTGTGGGGGCCGGCGGGCTTCCAACCTGCCGAAAATTTGCAGGGCAACCTCGCCGCCGAAACTCAAGGCTTGGGAAGTGAAGCGCTTTTTGTGATAAACCTGACGCGTCCAGGCGAGACGCCCGGATACCCCACAGCAAGATGCCTGTGCCACACAACGTGATTGAAAGACGCCGCCGCAGGATTACTATCACACGCGGTGGCTCGCACGGACAGACACAACGCTTGGAACGAAGTCTTCGCGCTCGTTCTCCTTTTCGTCGGCACATTGCTCTTTTTTGCGTTGATCTCCTACACGCCCAAAGATGTGCCGTCGTGGATCTGGTTTAGCCATATTTCGCCAGCGAATCACCCCGCGCAAAATTTTATCGGACCGGTTGGCGCGATCCTTGCAGGAATTTGCTATCAATTGATCGGCGCGGCCGCGTACCTTTTGGCGGCGATTCTACTCGGATTTGGCGCCGCGAAACTTTTTCACCCGAGCTTGCGCGTGGCGCGGCGATTGGCGTGGATCGTTCTCTTCATCGGGTCGGGCGCTTGTTTACTGCATCTGCAACCGTACCATTTGCGCGGCTGGCATGCGGCCTTCAACATTCAAGGTCCGGGCGGTTGGATCGGATATGCCTTCGCCGATGAGCACCACGGTTTACTCCGCAATTCTCTTGGCCCGTTCGGTTCGCTTATCCTCCTGATCGGAATTTATGCGACGACCTTGATTCTAGTGACTGGACTGCGTCCGATTTATCTTGTTCGCGAGACGGTTGCCGCGACGAGACGTGGGAGTGTAAGGCTGCAGGAATGGCGATTGAGCCGCAGATTCCGAAAAGCCGATCTCAAAGAAAAACTGGAAATCAGTGAGAAGCAGCTCGCGAAGCAGCGGCGAATATACGAGAAGGAGCTGAAGAAAAAGGGCATGTTCGTGCCTGGACAAGCTGGCCCGATTGTTTCGCCGGACGAACTCGTAAATCGGCCAAAGCCGAAGGTCGTCGATACAACCGCACTTCCGAACGAGCAGGCAACTGGTCGTCGAAAACCGTCTCTCGCCGAATTGCGCGCCGGCGAAGAGAAACCAAAGGCCGCGCCGGGCCTGACAAGCCGGGCCTGGAAATCGGAAAATTATGCGCTGCCCGGAATGGACTTGCTGGACGAGCATAATCTGGAGGGACGTGCAGCCGCGGATCCGTCGGAATTGGAGCATGTCCAGCAAGTTCTGATTGACACGCTGGCGCAGTTTGGCATTGCGGTAGCGCCGGGTGACATCACGAAAGGCCCTACCATTACGCGCTACGAAGTCTATCCGGCAAAAGGCGTCCGCGTGGACAAGATCGTGAGTCTGGAGCGAGACCTTGCGCGAGCGACCCGCGCCGAGCGCATTAATATTCTCGCGCCGATTCCCGGGAAAGACACTGTGGGCATCGAGCTCGCGAACAGTCGAAAAGTGACGGTGAAATTGCGCGAGCTTTTGCAATCACCCGGCTGGGAGGAGGCAAAGGAGCATGCAAAAATTCCGCTCGCTCTCGGTAAAGACGTTTACGGCAAAACGATCATTGCCGATTTGGCACAAATGCCGCATCTGCTCGTAGCGGGAACTACCGGGAGCGGTAAGAGCGTCTGTATCAACGCGCTTGTTGCCAGCATGCTCTTCCGGTTTACTCCGGAAGAACTGCGCTTCATCATAATCGATCCGAAAGTAGTGGAGATGCAGTCTTATAATTCTCTGCCGCATCTCGTCTTCCCGATCGTGACGGATCCAAAAAAAGTGCTGCTTGCCCTGCGTTGGTTGATTGACGAGATGGAACGCCGTTACAAAATTTTTGCCCGCGTCGGCGTGCGTAACATTGTCGGTTTCAACGCCCGTCCGGTCAAAAAGAAGGATGCTGTAGCCGGGATCGATGATGCCGGCGGGGAAGCGGCTTCAAGCGGGCCGGGATCACCGATGCCGGCTACAAAGAACGAGCTTCAAATTCCCGACAAAATTCCCTACATCGTGGTCATCATCGACGAGTTGGCCGATTTGATGCAGACCGCACCAGCTGACGTGGAAACTGCAATCGCGCGCATTACACAAATGGCTCGAGCAGCCGGGATTCATCTGATCGTCGCGACGCAAACGCCGCGTGCTGATGTCGTCACCGGCGTGATCAAAGCAAATATCCCCTGCCGGATTGCGTTTCAAGTAGCGAGTAAGATCGACAGTCGAGTGATTCTTGATGAAAATGGCGCCGATCGTTTGCTCGGGCAGGGCGACATGCTCTACCTCCCCCCGAGCACTTCACGTCTAATTCGTGCACAAGGCGTGCTCGTGACCGACGATGAAATTCATCGCCTTGTTGAATTTGTTTCTGCCCAAAGCCCGCCCGATTTCGACGCGGCGATGCATGAGAAGCTTCAATCCGTCGCGGCGCCGGAGGAAGAAGTAACCGGCGAAGATGAGGAGCTGGTCGAAAAATGCATCGAGATCATTCGGCAGGAAAAGCGTGCTTCTACATCGTTGCTTCAGCGACGGCTACGACTCGGTTACACACGTGCCGCGCGCATCGTTGATATTCTGGAGCAGCGCGGTATTTTGGGTCCCGGCGAAGGCGCCAAACCGCGGGAGATCCTGGTCGATCTCGATGCCGCCGTTTAGCCGGCATTTCGTGCGATGACAATTGAGGGTCTTGGTAAAAAATTTCAGGAGGCGCGGCGCGCGAGGAATCTTACACTCGACGAAGCAGCCCGGATGACGAAGATTCGTCCGGCCCGGCTGGCGGAAATTGAGGCGGATGATTTTTCTCAATTTCCCAGCCTGGCGTACGCAAAAGGTTTCCTGCTCATTTACGGAAAATTTCTAGACGTAGATGTTACGCCGTATCTTGACGCATTTGAAGATTCCGAGCGCGTTACGGTCGATGGCTACTCGTACCTTCAGGACAATCCTCCTCCCAAGCCAGTCAGCGCGCCGGTGGTGCGCCATTCCAGTCGGGAGCGCATCTCACCGATGCCGCTCATCTTTGGCATCCTCGTATTGGTTATCGGCTTTGGGGTAATGAAATTAATTCTCAATTTGCAGCGGCTTGCTCCAAGACGAGCGGAGCCTACCGCCCAAATCTCGCCGGCCGCCGGATCCACGCCGGGCCCCACGACTCCGCCACCAACAGCGACCGCCGAAACACCGGCACGCAATGTTGCGTCCGCTCCTACGACTCCACCATCGGTTTCGCCCGTGCCGACGATCGCGCCAACGGCGACAGCCGCTTCGGCTGCTCGCGCAACATCAGCCGAGCCGGAAGTGCGCAAAGCCAAGCCTGTGGGTCCAGGGGATCTTGCAAAGGCCCAAGGGGAAACGAATCCATCGCCGGCGGAATCAAGCGCGCCAAATCGCGTCGCTATTCGTCCACTTAAAAGAACCTACATCAAGGTTACCGTAAATGATGAAAGCCAGAATCCTGCGTTGGAGCGCTGGATCTCCCCGGGTGACGGCACGGTGGAATTCCGCGGTAAACATGTCTCGATTCGCGTTCTCGATCGTGACGCCGTTGAGATCAAGAAAAATGGTAAGGAGCTCGAAGAGGACGATGAGGACGTAACGGTTGATTAAATATAGAAAACGCCCAACATCCAACGCCGAACAGCGAACGTCGAAGGTTCAGCATTCGATGTTCGATGTTGGATGTTTTTTTACCTAGGACATGAAGATAAGGAGAAAAGCGATCGGTTCTCTCGGTAAACCGAAGGTTGGCATGATCAGCCTTGGCTGTGCCAAGAACCTGGTCGATGCGGAGATCATGCTCGGCAGTGTTCTGAAGCTTGGAATGAAAGTTACCTCGCGCGCAGAGGATGCCGATGTCCTGGTAGTAAACACATGTGCGTTCATCGATTCAGCCAAGGAAGAATCGATCGAAGCGATTCTGGAGGCGCATGATCAGCGCATTTTGAACAGGCGACCGAATCAAAAACTGATCGTAAGCGGCTGCTTATCGCAAAGGTTCGGGAGCCAGGTGCGCGAAGCGCTGCCCGAAGTGGACGCATTTATTGGCTTGGATCAAGTCAGTGAGCTGGGGGCGATTATCGAAACGATTTTGAAAAAACATCCAACATCGAACATCCAACTTCCAACATCCAATTCCGAGAGTTCGACGTTCGATGTTCGGCGTCCGATGTTCGATGTTTCTGCCGCTCCTGCGACCAACCATGTCGATCTTAACTTCATTACTCCGCGTCCAACTTACATCCCCGATTACGACACGCCGCGGTTCCGGCTTACGCCAGCGCACTCGGCTTATGTAAAGATTGCCGAAGGCTGCAATCATCCGTGCAGTTTTTGCGTGATTCCGCAAATGCGAGGAAAACATCGCAGCCGGGCTCCCCAGTCAGTGCTCGCAGAAATTCGGGGACTCGTCAGTGAAGGTGTGCGCGAGATCAATTTGATCAGCCAGGATACAACGTATTACGGAATGGATTTGTGGTGGAAGAAAGCGGGACCGCGCCAACCGGTTGATTCGACGCAGGGACCGACTCTTGCTGCGTTGCTTCGCGAGATTCAAAAGATCGAAGGCGAATTTTGGGTGCGCCTGCTTTATACTCACCCGGCGCATTGGAGTGATGAATTGATTGAGACGATTGCGGAATGCGACAAGGTTGCGCGCTACATCGATATTCCTCTGCAGCACATCGACGACTCGATGTTGGGACGCATGCGACGAGAAACCACGCGCACGCACATCGAGACTTTGATCGACAAATTGCGCTCCGGAATTCCTCGGGTTGCCTTGCGCACGACTTTCATCGTCGGATTTCCTGGCGAAACGGAGGGGGAATTCGAGACTCTGCTCGACTTTATTAGGCGCGTTCGATTCGAACGCCTCGGGATATTCAAATATTCACCGGAAGAGGGCTCGCGCGCGGCCAAAATGCCGAACCAAATTGCCGCGAAGATCAAAAATGCGCGCTACCGGATGGCGATGTCGATCCAGCAACAGATCGCGTATGAAGTTGCCCGCGAAAGAGTTGGAAGCGAACTCAAATTATTGGTCGATCAGCCGCATATCGCCCGGAGCGAAGACGACGCCCCGGATGTCGATGCGCGCGTCGTCTTGTCCAGGGCGGCGCCCGTGGGTGAATTCGTTTGGCGCAGGATTACTGGAAGCCGCGGATACGATCTTCTAGCCTAAGGTTCCGGTGGTGAAAAAGCAAACTTTTTGGACTGAAAATTCACTTAGCAGGTGACAGCTGCCCGTTTTCCGAGCAAATTTGTTGATACTTATTTTGCCGATGACTGATCCAAACGAACCAAAGAAAGAAACCGTTCGCATTGAGTTGCCGCCTCAGCCTGCAGCGAAACCACCCGATCCAAATACGAAATCGCGCGAAACTGTACGAATCCAGGTGCCACTTCGTCAGTCATCAGACAAGCCCCCTGTCGGTGCTCCGGCGGAGCCGCCGCCTATTTCAAAACCTGCCGCTCCGAATGTGACATCTCCCCAATTTTTTGAGCCGCCACCACCACCCTCGCCAGCTTCCCCGCCGAAGCCGCCAGCCGTTTCGACGCCCGTACTCACTCCAGTTACTCCCGCGCCAGGTTCGCCCTCTTCAGGACCGAGAAAAGAGACAGCACGCATTCCGCTCATGCCAGACCCGCGTTCGAAGCCGCTCCCCACGGTTCAGATGAAGAAGACTCAACCGCTTATTGCCATGCCACTCGCTGCCCCGCAGAGCGCGGCGATTGCAGTGGCGCCAGCAGAGAAAAGTGCAAGTCCGCTGGGCTGGGTGCTGCTCGGTGTGTCCGTCGTCATTTTGATTATTCAGATTTGGACGTACGTTTCCTAAAACCAATGGATAACTCCGCCACAATCAACCTCGATGAATCCAATTTTGACCGCGAAGTCACCCAAAGCGACAAGCCTGTAATTGTCGATTTTTGGGCAGAATGGTGCGGTCCCTGCAAAATGATCGCGCCGTTGCTGGATGAGGTTGCACGCGAGAAAGCGGGCGCGGTCAAGGTTGGGAAAGTTAACGTAGATGAAAATCAGAGCCTTTCGTTCAAGTACAACATTCGCGCTATTCCAGCCCTCCTTTTCTTCAAAAACGGGCAGCTGCGGGATCAAGTCACCGGCGTCACGAGCAAGAAAGATCTGCTGAACCGAATCGAGGCACTGGGGTAGGAATATTTTCGCGTTGCGGAGATTTCTAAGTGGCGAGTGACGTAGTGAAAAGTCACTGGCCTCTCTGTTCCTAAGCACTCGTCACTTGTCACTGGGCACTTCGCAGGGCGGTTTGCGCCCGGCGGGGGTCGAACCCACAACCTCTGGCTCCGGAGGCCAACGCTCTATCCAGTTGAGCTACGGGCGCGGACGAGAACAGGAATTAGCCACAGATTGGGCAGATTTTCACGGATAATTTATGCATGTCCTCGTGCTGGTAATCGTGCTCATGCTCGAATTATCGGCGATGATTAGGAGCACGAATTCAAGTTGCAAAATCGATGCCTCCGGATGAGAGTGTGCGCCCGCAGCGCACGGCGCGGTATGAGCTTATGAATCAGGTCATCGATGCCATCGAGAAAGAGCAACAAAAAGCCGACACCAACACATTCAAGGTGGGCGACAGCGTCCGTGTCCATACGCGAGTTGTGGAAGGAGACAAGGAACGCATCCAGATATTTACTGGAGTTGTGATTGGACGCAAAGGCCGTGGACTAAACGAAACATTTACCGTGCGCCGCATCTCGTACGGCGAAGGCGTGGAGAGGGTTTTTCCATTGCACTCACCGCGCATCGCAAAAATTGAAGTGGAGCAAGAAGGGCGCGCTCGCCGCGCCAGATTGAATTATCTTCGTACTCGCAAAGGCAAAGAAGCGAGCGCCGTCAGAGAGTAGGTGTAGTGGCAGCTGTCTTCAGCCGCAAACCTCAAAGACTGCGCATCAGGACACGCGCCTCTACAATTTTCGCAATTCATTTTTTCATCTGCGGAAATTTGTGTAATCTGCAGACGCATGTATCGGCGCTGTGGTTTTCGCTACGAGAAAAAACTCCGCGCTAATGGCGTGGTTCGTGTAGCCGGGATTGATGAAGCGGGCCGCGGCGCTCTGGCTGGTCCGGTCGTCGCCGCCGCTGTAGTGCTCCCGGAAAAATTTCGTCACTGCCGCTTAAACGATTCCAAACAGCTCGCGCCGGAATTGCGCGAGGAGATCTATGTGGAGCTTACCAGTAATTCGCAAATCAAATGGACCATTGGCGTCGTCGATTCAATTGAGATCGACCGGATTAACATTCTGCGGGCGAGCCATAACGCAATGCGCTTTGCAGTCAGAGCACTGATCGAACAGCCTGATCATGTTTTAATCGACGGTCTGCCGGTTATCCCGTTTCCGTTTCCGCAGACGGCAATCATCGATGGTGATTGCATCAGCATGAGCATCGCCGCCGCCAGCGTGATCGCCAAGGTCACGCGCGATAGAATGATGCGTGACTTTTGCGCGCGGTTCCCACAATATTCTTTCAGCCAGCATAAAGGTTACGGCACCGAACTGCATCTCTTGAAGCTCCATGAATTCGGCCCTTGCTCGATCCATCGCCGATCTTTCGAACCGGTGGCGCAACCGCTTCTCGCTCTCGAAGAACTCGTCAAAATCGGTGCATCTCCGGCGCGGCGCGCACGGCGAGAAATTGGCGTGTCGCTTCCTGCGGCGTAACGGGTACAAGATTCTTTACCGTAATTTCAAGGGCCGCAGCGGCGGCGAAATCGACATTGTTTGCCGGGATGACGACACGCTTGTGTTCGTCGAAGTAAAGACGCGCACGCGGGAAGACTTCGGTCGGCCTGTTGCAGCCGTCGATCGACAAAAACAAAAACGCGTTTCGCGCGGCGGACTGGCTTGGCTGCGAATGCTCGATAATCCCGACATTCTTTTCCGATTCGATGTCGTGGAAGTCGTCGTTGCGGATGACGCGAAACCACGCCTTGAGTTAATCAAAAACGCATTCCCGCTCTCGAAGCCGTATCTCTACTGATCTGTATTGTGTAGCGCCAAAGGCGCAGGATTCATCGCGAAGCCTGGGGCAACGCCCCAGGATTCGTGGAAGCCCACACGCCAGCGCTGAAAGCGCGATTCAGTTTCAGTTCGTTCTATTTATCGCAATCAGCCGCTGGCTGAATCGCGCCTTCAGCGCTCGTTGACGAGGGATGATGGGATCCCTGGGGGCGGTCCCCAAGCTGGCATGAAAGAGCGCCTTTGGCGCAATCCAAATACGGTCTCCGAAGTGTCCCACGCACGGGACAAGCGCTGGAATCTACTTGCAATCCAAGTTCCGACGCCTGGATAATGCGCAAACTTTTGTG
>VBQC01000350.1 GCA_005887825.1 Verrucomicrobiota bacterium
AGTTGCGTCTCTCAAGTTATTACTATGCCCTTCACGTCCGCTGGCGCGCCAATTCGCGAATCAGGTAAGGCGATACTGCAGGGGGCACCGACGGAATGACGGAAAAACCGAGGAAAAATACCGACCCGTTCACGGGCGAACCGGGCGCGCACCCAGTGGGCACTGGCGTGGGAGCAGCCGGTGGAGCTGTCACTGGCGCCGCCCTCGGCGCGGCAATCGGCGGACCGACAGGCGCGGCATTTGGAACAGTGGTCGGCGGCATCGCTGCGGCGTATGGCGCACGTGGAGTGGCAGAAGCTATGAATCCAACAACTGAAGAAGAAAAAACTGGCGGGAACACCACGAAAAGCAGCCCTTCGTGAAAGCGGACTACACTTACGCACATTACGCGCCGGCGTATCGCATCGATTACGAAGGGTTTCACAAATATCCAGGGAAGGCGTGCGAAGAAATCGAAAGCGATCTGGCGCTCGACTACGAGAAAATATGCTGCGCTCACCCGTCTTCGCAGAGCTACCACGTTGCAGGCAGAGCGCCGCTACAGAAGCCGCTGATAAACGCGGAGGATCTCGTCACTTGCGACGACGAAAATCACTTTGTCGATTTTGTCGTCGGTCGCGAGGAATTCGCGCGTTGTTTCCACGGCAATGCGCGTTGCTTCCCGAATCGGATAACCATAGGCGCCGCAGCTGATCGCCGGGAAGGCAATCGTCTTGATTTGGTTTTCAACGGCTACTAGCAATGAATTGCGATAGCAATTCGCCAAAGTCTGCGGCTCGCCGCGCTTACCGCCGGTCCAAAACGGGCCGACTGTGTGAATGATGTAACGCGCTGGTAATTCATATCCGCTAGTGATCTTCGCTTCGCCGGGCTGGCAACCGCCGAGCGTCCGACATTCTGCGAGCAATTCGGGTCCAGCGGCGCGATGAATCGCGCCATCGACTCCACCGCCGCCGAGAAGTGTCGTGTTCGCGGCATTCACGATGGCATCAACATGCAGGGTCGTAATATCGCCGCGGATGATGTCGATGTTCACGGTATTATCGTCGCAAGGTGGATCGGCCGCTCCGTCGGGCGACGTTAAAATAAATGCGGCTTCGCCGCCACTGAAGCATCTGGCAAGGGACTGCTCGATTCACCATCGCGAGCTGGGATTGGTGCGCATTCACGGCGCGAGGCGTTCAATCAGCCATGCGCCGTCAGCCTGTAGCCGGTAACGAAAGCGATCATGTAAACGATTTGGGCGTCCTTGCCAGAATTCGATTACTTCCGGTTTGACGCGATACCCACCCCAATGTGGCGGCAATGGAATGCGCTTGTTGCCAAAACGTTCTGCCATCTCCGCCATGCGCGCATCAAGCACGCGGCGTCCATCGAGCACCTCGCTTTGACGCGAGGCCCACGCGCTCAGTTGGCTGCCGAGCGGGCGCGAATGAAAGTAAATTTGTGATTCCTCGCGCGAAGTTTTCTTCGCTGTCCCGCTGATGCGAACCTGCCGATCCAGTTCGATCCAGTAAAACGCCAGCGCCGCATAGGCATTCGCTTCGAGCTGCTTTCCTTTTTCGCTTTCGTAGTTGGTAAAAAAGACGAAACCGTCCTGGTCGAAACCTTTCAACAAAACAATCCGCACGGATGGTTTGCCGTCGTGGCCGGCGGTGGCCAGGCTCATCGCGTTGACATCCCGAATCCCAGCCTCGATCGCGGCCGTGAACCAGTTTGCAAATTGTTTGATCGGATCGGGATCGAGATCGCTGCGACGCAAGCCCTGCGCGGCATGCTCGTAGCGCGAAGCCGTAGGATCTTGTGGCGTCTCCTTCATAAGAAGAACCTTCGCGCACCATATTGCCCTGCAAGGAAATTGTCGACCCGGTGTCCGAAAGTAGCTTTCTCAAGCGCCCCTCGCCGCTCGGCGGTTTGGAAACGTCACTGACAGTTTCAGGGATTGTTCAGGGCTACTGCGGGGCAGATCGACTCGCTTCAATCTGGGCGCTCACCTTCTGGATTTGCTCCGCCTGCTCTTTGAGCTGAGCAGTGATCGTTGCTTCAAGTTCGCCGCGGTCAGCTTTTCTTTAAACACCAAAGGAAAGAAATCGCGCGACGAAGCGGCTCACCCGCCTTCCCGTGGTTGCAGATGAAACGACACTTCCACGAGCCGGCGCCGCCATCTGACGCAGCTTTTCGATAACTCTCGGGACAACTTCAATAGCGCGATCGACTTGCGGGTCGGTGTTGAAGCGACCGAAAGAAAAGCGCAAACTGCGCTGCGCGCTATTCGTGTCCGAGTTCATCGCACGCAGCACGTGCGAAGCTTCCCGGGAACCCGTGCGGCAGGCTGACCCGGCCGAGCAACAAATCCGATGTCGATCCAACAAAAGAAGGGCCGCTGGCGACTCGATTCCTTCAAATGAGAAACTCGATGTGTTTGGGACCCGGGCGGCGCCGGCGCCGTTAACCGATGCTCCGCTCACCGTTTCCAGGATCGCTTTTTCAAAACGGTCGCGCATGGAACGAACGGGCCTTTTTT
>VBQC01000007.1 GCA_005887825.1 Verrucomicrobiota bacterium
AGATTCACCGCGATTGCTTCCGCAATATGGCGTTCCTCCGATCCGATCCCCGGAAATGCGCCCGGCGTATCGATCAATGAGATCACCGGCATGCCAAATTTTTCTCCGAGCTGCATCAATCGCAGCGCTTTGCGGTAACCTTCAGGATGTCCACAGCCGAAATTGCGCATCACATTTTCCCTCGTGTTGCGCCCTTTTTGGTGCGTGATCACCACACAGCGTTGCGTGCCAAGCATGGCGAGACCGCTCGGCATGGCTTTGTCGTCGGCAAAACGGCGGTCGCCGTGCAGTTCAATCCAATTTGTAAAACATCGTTCGATGTAATCGAAGGCAAACGGCCGCTGCACATGCCGCGCGATTTGGACACGCTGCCAGGCGGTGAGCTTGCCATAAATTTCGCGGCGGTTTTCACGAAGCTTTGCCTCAACTGCCTTAACCGCCGAATCAAGATCGACATCGTGCTCATCGGAGTGATCCTTCAGATCCTGCAAACGCCGTTCCAGTTCAAAGATCGGCTTTTCAAAATCGAGCGGCTGCAGGTCCATAAGCGACTAAGATGTAAAGAAAGTTACAACGTTAAGACGCAAAAGTGTCATGTGAGTGGAACCGTTTCACATTCTTAACGATTTAACTTTTTAACGAATCTCAATCAGTAATCGTGACAGGAGTCCGGTTGTTTACAAGGCTGCTCAACTCCTCGACATCGGAGGCGGTCAGGCCAAGACCCACCGGCGGCGGCGGCTGGTCGAGACTGGGATGTGCAGAATCGGGCATTGAATACAATGTGTAACCCGGCGCCCCGGCGAAGCGGACCCAGCGAGTGCTGCTAATATAATCCTTGCTGCCGAGGCCCACGCGTTTCCCGCCTCTCCAAGCCATCGTCTCCGCAACCTTCGCCGTGATTTTCGACGGCTGCTTGGGTGACAGCTTGGCTTCACGCACATGATATTGCTTGAAAAAAGCGCCGCGATTAAGAAGCACCACCAGGTTGGCCTTCCGTTGAATAAGGATTGAAAAATCCGGGTGCGAAATGAGCAGATGTTCGCCAATGTGCAGCATCGTACCGCTCATATTGTTCATGCGCATAATCAGCTCGGGCGTCGTTTTCAACTTCCGCGAAATCTTCGCAAGGACGTCTCCGGATTTCACCACGTATTCCATTTTCTCAGGCGAAGGGTGACGCGAGAGCAAAATGTCGACATTCACTTCGCCGAGCAAATCCCTGGCTTCTTCGGCGTGCAGTCCGGCTGGATATTTTTGGATGAAGGCGATGAACGCGTCGCGAGCTTCGGTCAGTTTCCCTTCCTGCCGCAGTTGCGCCGCCGCCTGAAATTCGGGGAGACTGATGTCCGGCGTGGGCGCAGGAGGAACTTCTCCGCGTTGTTCCTTTTTCACTGCCATTTCCTCTTTGACGAAGCTGTTGTAGCCGAACCAGGCGGCTCCTCCGAAGATGATCAATGCCAGCAGCAACACGAAGAGCCACTTCATGGATGGCAGAGAACGATTGTGAATTGGAGCGAAGTCCAAAAACTGTCCTGAGCAAGGGAATATCGAGGCGAACGGAAAGCTCTCACGGTTCTACGTCATCGAAGATCGACCATAAAAAGAATCGTGCACGAGGCTCGGATCGCGCCGGTTAATCAAACCGCGCGCCTACGAAGCCTCTTTGCCAGACTCGGCACCCGGGAAGAAACGGTGCCACAGGCGGCCGAGCGTGCGTTCTTCTTCGTTGCTCCACGTGAAGTGGCAATCCTGACAGTAAAATTCTTTTGGCAAAATTTTCAGCGCGCAGAGAACACCGACGAGCGCCGGCGTAATGAATTTTCGAGTCATTTGCGGGTACTCGATGTTTGAAGAGCCGCATTGCGGGCAACGAATCAGGGCAGCGGAGATGTCCGGATCAGTCGCCTCCCACTCGACCATGAGACTTTGCGCCCTCTCAAAATCGCTGTCCTCCACCATCACTTTCGCATTGGCTTGCGGGCGCGACATGAATCCAACCTGCTGCAAAGGCGCTTCATTGTGCACATCCGCCCTTAGGCCTGCATCGTGGAAACATCGTTTCAGATGCCTCGCCTTTTCCGGTTCATTAAACGTCGCGATTGTCACCATAAATTTTATTCGTTCACCTGGACAGCTCTTGATAAAACATCAACTAACGGGCGAGCGCAAGATTCGCCGGCGGGTAATCTGCATCCACTTCCGTGTGGAAAGCGTGACGCCCATATTGTTTCGCACAAACGCAGCGTCGCCCACAGGGCAACGGCTACAACGTTGGCGGAGGAAACCATTTGTAGAGCATCAAATATACGAACACCCCTGTGACTGAAACATAGAGCCAGATTGGGATCGTCCAACGCGCAATCCGCTTATGGCGATTCCAACGGCGACGAAAAACCGGAATGAGCGTCAAAATCACCAGGGGCAACGTCACAAAGGCAAGCAAGACATGCGAAGCCAATATCGGAAAGTAAATGGCGGCAATCCATCCCGTGTATCCCGACGATTTTTCGCCGATGTGCACGTGATAAGTGATGTAGCAAACCAGGAAAAAGGCCGAGGAAATCACGGCTGTGATCATGCACGCCATATGACGCCGCCACGCGCCATGCCGGATGAAGTACCAGCCCATTGAAATGAAAACAGTGCTCACCAAATTGAGGGAAGCGTTAACTGCTGGAAGATCGGAAATAGAAAACACGTTGAAGCGTTGAAGCGTTAAAGCGATAGGCCAATTTAACGCTTTAACGTTTCAACGCTTCAACGATTTAACAAAAAACTATGGTGCCCGTCCTCGAAGCCCCGCAGGTTCGACCTCCCGCACAAGGTCGACAACCGACATGGGCGCACCGAATCGCTGTGAGCATGATGCGTCTGGCGATTCTCGCCGCAATTTTTGGGATTCTCGGCAGCGGCTGGTATCTCGCAAAAAGAGGCTTCGGCCGGCAATGGCGCTATCGGGTGGTCGAGGAACTCCACAAGCGCGGCGTCGAGGCTTCCGTCGGACGATTAACCCTGGATCCTTTCCGCGGCCTGATCGCGCGGAACGTGCGCATCTTCGATTATAAGAATCGCGAAAACACGCTGGCCCTGATTAGCGAAGTCTCGCTCGATATCAATTACGCTGCGCTCATCCATCATGAGCCATTTCTCAACGCGCTCGATGTGCGCGATGCGCAAATCACTCTTCCACTCAAGACCGCCGATGGAAAAACCGACAAGGCGCAACTTAATAATTTCCGCGCCCACGTCTTTTTTCCGCCGGAACAAATTTATGTCAGTCAAGCCGAGGCAATCTTTTGCGGAATTCGGATTTCCGCGACTGGACAATTAATCAAGCGCGAGAATTATCAGCCATCGCCGCCGGTTTCAGCAGAAGAATGGCAAAGGCGATTGTTGATTGCGCAGCGCGTGGTGAATGAACTGCAAAAGTTCAGCTTCCCAGCCACACTTCCCTCGCTGCAGTTAAAATTCAGCGGAGACGTCGCAGAAATCGAGAAGGCGCGCGTAGAGGCGACGCTGCGCGGTGATCGATTGAAACGGGGCAACTACGAAATGAGAGACTTGTCCGCTGCCGTCGAATGGAATGACCAGCACTTGAATGTCACCCATTGCGAATGGGGTGACGGCGTGGGCAGTTTTGACGGACGCGCCGATTGGAACCTGGAGAGCGGCACCGCGAATTTTCAAGTGCGCAGCAGCCTGGATTTAAAGGCTTTTCTCGATGCTTTTGGTCTTGGCGCCTCCCTTGCCGACATGACGTTTCACTCGCCGCCTCTCCTCGAAATCTCTGGCTCGATCGCGTCAAATCGATTTCGACCTAAAATCATCGGTCACGCTGCTTTTGGCCAGTTCACTTACAAGAGGATGCCGTTCTCCGATCTCGCGGCTGATTTCTCCTGGGACGGCGAGCGCACGTTGCTTTGGGACTTGCGCCTGCGGCATCAAAGCGGCCAGCTCAGGGCCGATCTCTTCGATGCGCCGAACGACTTTCGTCTAAACCTCGAGAGCACAATCGCCCCGAGCGCGATTCGCACACTAGCCTCTCCCGAGCTGGATGAATTTCTCCGGGAATGGGAATGGCAACGTTCGCCCACAATCCATCTCGCGATCCGGGGTGAGGATCGTAACCCGCAGAATTGGCGAGGCGATGGAACCATTGCTTTGGACCGGACCCGGTTCCGCGGCGCATGGATGAACAGCGGGAGCACCAAAATCCATTTCGCCGATGGCGCCATCACTTGTGAAGATTTTCGTGTGATGCGCGATGAAGGAACCGGCTCCGGCAGCTTCACCTACGATTTTAAAAAACACGAGGTCCGCATCTCAAATATTAAAAGCTCGTTGCATCCTGCCGAAGCGATCCTTTGGATCGACCCAAAGGTCTGGAAAACAGTTGTGCCTTACAAATTTCGGCGCCCGCCCGTCGTCACGGCTACTGGCTTGTACCAATTTCGCGGTGGCAAAAACACGCGGCTGGAGATCACGGTCGATGGCACCAACGGAATGGATTACGTCTTTCTTGGGAAGACGCTGCCATTCGACCGAGTCACCGGACGATTGCGCTTCACCAACGATCGTTTGGAAATTACCGATCTTCGCGGCGGCCTCCTTTCCGGCACGCTGCGTGGAAGTGCCGACATCTCACTGGCGAAAAGCGATCCCCCTTATCGAGCGAATGTCTCCGTGGACGGAATCAATTTCCCAGAGCTGACCGATTTGTACTACAATTACAAGACAGCGCACGGGCAGTTGAGCGGCACGTATGATTTCACCGGCCTGGGGAACGATCTGCGCGCCATGCGTGGCCGCGGAAAGGTGGAAGTGACCAATGGCGACGTTTTCGCGATTCCAATTTTCGGGCCGCTCTCAGGAATCCTTAACCATATTGTCCCTGGTAGCGGCTACAGCATCGCGCACAAGGCGAGTGCGGACTTTAAGACCGATGAGGGAATTATCCATACCGAGAATTTCGAGGCCGCGGGTACCCTCTTCAGCATGCTCGGCAACGGCGACATTCATTTCCTCGACGACAAACTCGATTTTAATTTGCGATTAAACATGAAGGGCCCCGGCATGCTGCTCACGCCCGTGTACAAGCTTTTTGAATACACTGGTGAAGGGAGTCTGAAGAAACCGGACTGGCACCCGAAGAGATTTTAGATTTTCGATTGAAACGAATACCGTCACCCGAGCCCAAATCGCAAATCGAAAATCGGCAATCGAAAATTCTTTTGGGCGCGCATATGTCGATCGGCGGCGGCGTGCACGCGGCTATTGAGCGCGCCTGTTCCATCGGGTGCACCGCCATGCAAATCTTCGTCAAAAACAACATGCAGTGGTTTGCCCGACCGCTGACTCGCCCGGAGATTGGCGCGTTTCTCAAGCACACCCAGCGCCGCGAGTTACTGTCGGTCTTTGCGCACGCGAATTATCTGATCAATCTCGCCGCCACCAATCCGCAGTTTCATGCGAATTCGCTGCGCGCTCTTGCTGAAGAATTAATTCGCGCCGATCAACTCAAACTGCCGTTTCTGGTGTTGCATCCGGGCGCGCATCTCGGCGCAGGCGAAGAAGCCGGACTCGAGAGCATTATCGAATCGATCGACCGCGTGCTTTCTGGAATTCCGAAAATAAAGACGCGGATCGCGCTGGAAACGACCGCCGGCCAGGGATCGTGCTTGGGAAGCAAATTCGAGCACCTCGCCTACATTATCAGCCGCGTTCGCGAGCCGGAGCGATTGTGTATTTGCCTCGACACCGCGCATGTCTTCGCGGCGGGTTACGATATCGGCAGCGAATCAGCCGTGCGAAAGGTCTTCGCCCAATTTCATCGAATAATCGGTCTCGACCGTCTCGTTGCGATTCATCTCAACGATTCCAAAACCGCGCGCGGCTCGCGGGTGGATCGACATGAGCACATCGGCAAGGGCAAAATCGGTCTGGCTGCTTTCCGCTTCATCATGCGCAATCGGCGTTTTCGCAAAATTCCCAAAGTGCTGGAAACGCCGAAAGGCAAAGATTTACGCGAAGACGTGGAGAACCTTAAGACGTTGCGAGCGCTGCTGTAGACGTTTCGCTCTGCGAAACGCGCATGCCATTCACATCAGCGCCGCGTCGCCCGGAGGTCGACGTCTACAGGTCCTAATTGATCAGCCGGATCGTAAACGGGTAGCGATAGAACTTCCCTTCGCTGGCTTTGACCGAGGCGATGATGACAAGCACGGTGTTCAGCACCCAGAGGGCGATCAGAATCGGAATACCGATTAGCACAATGCAGAGGATCCCCGCGATTGCGTCGTAAATCAGCATGGAGAGTTGGAAATTGAGAGATTCTTTTCCGTACGCGTCAATCTCGGGTGAGTCGCGGCGTTTCAATAGCCAAACGATGAGCGGGCCGAGAAGATGACCCAAGAAATGAAAAAACAAGCCGAGCAATGCGCTGGCGTGGCAAAGAACGCACCAGGTTCGTACATCGGATGAAGTAGCCGGAGCTGGTGACGGAGGCGGCGGTGGTGGTTGATCCATAATTAACCTTTCGCTTGCGTGAAACAACGACTGCCCCCTTGCTGACAGAAGAGCAAGAAAAAAAGAATTCGGTCAGGCTTCTTTTACGCGCTCGATGTGGGCGCCGAGTTCGCTCAGTTTTTCATCGAGCCGCTCGTAGCCCCGATCGATGTGATACACGCGACTCACCTCGGTAATTCCGTCCGCCTTCAATCCCGCAAGCACCAGGGCGGCGGACGCGCGCAGATCGCTCGCCATAACCTGCGCGCCAAAAAGACGATCAACCCCTTGGATCACCGCAGTTCCGCCTTCCATCTGCATTTGCGCTCCCATGCGTTTTAGCTCCGCGACGTGCATGTAGCGTTGCGGAAAAATATTGTCCGTCACGACGCTGATACCGTCGCTTGTAGAGAGTAATGCACACATCTGTGCCTGCATGTCGGTGGGAAAGCCCGGATATGGTTCGGTGATTAACTCCAACGCCTTGGCTTCGCCGTTCGGCAAGATCGAAATCGCGTGGTCTGCGATGTTGATTGGAAAACCGCAACTGCCAAGTACGTCCGTGATCGAGCGAACATGCTCCGGCTCGACCCGCTTAACGGTAACTTCTTTGCCGCAAATCGCCCCAGCCACCAGAAATGTCCCCGCTTCAATTCGGTCAGGGATAACAGCATGTTCCACTCCGTGCAGCGCCGCCACCCCTTCAATGATGATCCGGCGCGTTCCGGCGCCTTCGATCTTCGCGCCCATCTTGTTTAAAAAATTGGCAAGATCCACGACTTCGGGTTCTTGTGCCGCCCCTTCGATTACGGTCACGCCCTCGGCGAGCACGGCGGCCATCATGACGTTATCGGTGCCGAGGACGGTCGGACCGAATTTGCCCCGCAGATTGATTACGGCACCGGTCAGCTTCGGTGCAAAAACTTTCACGTTGCCACCCTCCACGCGCACCGCCGCCCCAAGCGCTTCGAAACCTGTCAGATGCAGATCAATCGGTCGATCGCCAATGACGCAACCACCCGGCAAAGAGACTGTCGCCTCTTTGCAGCGCCCCAACAGCGGGCCAAGCACGCACACGGAGGCGCGCATTTTGCGCACGACCTCGTAAGGCGCCACGGATTCGATGTTCTCCGCCGCGACGGTGACCGTGCCACTGGCGCGTTCCACTTGCGCGCCGAGATGGGTTAGAATCTGCAACATGTAATGCGTGTCGCTCAGGTCGGGCACCCCCTGAACCACACAAGGCTCCGGCGTAAGCAACGTCGCAGCCAGGATCGGCAGCGAAGAATTCTTCGAGCCGCTGACCTTGATCGACCCGGAGAGCGGGCGGCCACCGTGAATGAGGATCTTATCCATACCTGGCAAAAAGGAACCGTGTCATACCTGAATAATCGTTTTTTGAACAAATGTCGCGGTAATTTTTTTCCGCCAAGGCCGAAAGAAGCGCTTCGCCCTGGCCGACCCCAATTTCCAGGGCCAGCATTCCGCCTGGGCGAAGCCGCATGCGGGACTGCTCAATCAATTTGCCCACCAATTCGTCCCCGCGCGGGCCGGCGAAAAGCGCGACCCCCGGATCGTGTAAGACTTCACGTGAAAGCGCGTGTCGATCTCGCGTTGCGATATAGGGAAGATTCCCAACGATCAGGTCGAATCTTTCATCCAAATTTTCCAGAAGATCGCCTTTTCTAAATTGCACGCGTCCGCTTAAGCCGAGCCGGATGGCGTTTTCTCCCGCCAGTGCCAGCGCATCTTCCGAGACATCGACGGCGAAAATATGCGCCTCGGGGAATTTTTTCGCCAGACTGAGCGCGATCACGCCGCTGCCGGTGCCAACATCCAGAATTGTCGACTTTCGATTTTCGATTTTCGATTCGACGATTTCCACCAACTGCTCCGTTTCGGGCCGCGGAACGAGTGCGCGGTTGTCGCAAAGAAAAACGTGGCCGCAAAATTCCACACTGCCGAGCAAATGCTGAAGCGGCTCGCCTTCACCCCGGCGTCGGACAAGATCCCGCAATGGCGCGAGTTCCGTTTCGTCAAGAGTGCGCTCGAACTCCAGATAAAGTTCCATGCGCGTGCGGCCGAGCGCATCCGCGAGCAGATGCTCCGCATTCAAGCGCGGATTCTCGATTCCTCGTTTTTTGAAATACGCAGCCGTCGATTGCAACACTTCAAGGACGGTCATGACGTTCCTTTGTTATTCCGAGCGAAAGCCTTGCCCTGAGCGAAGTCGAATGGGTCGAGGAATCTCTCACTGTCATCTGATCGAGCTGCGATTAACGGAAAACAGTAAGAGATTTCTCCACTTCGGTCGAAACGACGGAAGCAGACTGCTCACACTACCGCCGGTTCTTTCAGCCGTTCGGCGACGTCTGCGGCTTGCAGCGTTCGGATCAATTGGCCGAGATCGCCGTCCATTACGCGGTCCAAATTATACAGCGTCAAGCCAATGCGGTGGTCGGTCACGCGGTTCTGTGGGAAATTGTAGGTGCGAATTTTTTCTTCGCGGCCGCCGGTGCCAATCTGACCGCGGCGCTGCGCGCTGTATTTTTCCGCTTCCTCGCGCTGCTTTCGCTCCAGCAAGCGCGCCCGCAAGATCGACATCGCTTTCTCCTTGTTCTTGAGCTGACTACGTCCGTCCTGACAACGAACGATCGTTCCAGTTGGAATGTGCAAAACTTGGACCGCCGAATCGGTCGTATTCACGCCCTGTCCGCCCGGACCGCCAGCGCGCGAAACTTCAATTCGCAAATCATCCGGCCTCAATTCAAGATCGACATCTTCCGCCTCTGGCAACACGGCGACGGTTGCAGTCGATGTATGAATCCGACCTTGCGCTTCCGTCGCCGGAACACGTTGCACGCGGTGAACGCCGCTTTCGTAACGCAGTTTTCGAAAAACCGACTCGCCGGACACGCGAAAAATTACTTCCTTTAGTCCGCCAAGCTCCGATGAACTCGATTCCAAGTCCTCGGTCTTTAATCCGGCTGATTCCGCGTAACGAACGTACATCCGGTAGAGATCTGCGGCGAAAATCGCAGCTTCGCTCCCGCCTGTGCCGGCGCGGATTTCCACGATCGCATCTCGATTTTCGTTCTCATCGGATGGAAGCAGGCCGATTTGAATTTCACGCTCAAGATCGGCAACCCGCTTTTCCAAATCGGGGATTTCGTCGTCAGCCATCGCCGCAATCTCGACATCACGCGAAGTAGTGAGCTCGCGGTTGTCGTCCAACTGACGCCGCGCTGTTTCGAGTCGATCCCAGTGCGCAAGCAGTTCCTTGATGCTCGCATGTTCGCGCATGATTTCGCCGGCGCGCTTGCGATTATCAAAGAGACGCGGATCAGCGACTTCGCGTTCGAGTTCGGCGAAGCGTTCGCGTCTGCGTTCAATAAGGGAATTAAGATCCATAAGTCGTTCCTATCCCGAAGCGCCGCATCGCGTGGGATGGCGCCTCGTCAAAGCGAGGCGGCTACAGCTCAGCTAAGCTTTCGTCTGAGCCCGCGTGGCTTTGGTGCTGCCGTAGCGGCGGGTGAATTTTTCGACGCGCCCGGCCGTATCGACGAATTTCTGCTCGCCCGTGAAAAATGGATGACAAGCGGCACAAATACCGATTTTAATATCGCGACGCGTTGAGCGGGTGTGATACACCGCGCCGCAGGCGCATACAATATCAGTCTGGTAATACTCTGGATGAATGTCTGCTTTCATCTTCAAAAAGGAGCGCGAAATGTAATCGCGCGAAGCGGCTCGCGCAAGGGATGAAATCGAGCGACCCATTGCTTGCCGCCTGGCGGCGCACCGTCGCTCGCGCGAAAGATTTACCCGCGATTTTCAACACGCGGGGCGAAGTCGTGCGAAAGTTTTCAGAGATCGAAGAACGCGCGCGCGATTTCGAGACGAAGATGGAAATGTTTAACGCCGGAAGCGTTATCGCAATCCAAATCGGAAACCACGAAGATTGGCCGTCGATTTTGATCGCTTGTTTGCGCGGGCGACTAGTTGTCCTCCCTCTGGAACAATCGATTAGCGATCAACAGCGCGACGCAGCGCTAGACGTCTGTCGCGCCAGGGCTGTAGTGTCCGTTGTCACCAGCGGAAACTCCCCCGGGCTATTTCGGTTGAGAACGGCCGACGCTACAGCAGATTGGGGCGGGCATCCGCCATCGCTTCTCAAGCTAACGTCGGGCACGACTGCTGCGCCGCGCGCGATCCGATTTCGCAGCGAGCAACTCCTCGCCGATTGCAGTCAGATCTGCGACACTATGGGAATTAGCGATGTCGATCTGAATTTCGGGGTCATTGCAATTTCGCATTCGTACGGATTCAGCAATTTACTCACACCTCTGATCGCGCGTGGCGTGCCGATGGTGTTGAGCCAGGACCGGATGCCGCGGGCCGTGCTTGTCGATCTCGCCCTTAGTAACGCGACGGTTTTTCCCGGAATGCCGGTCTTCTACCAGGCATTCTGCCAAATGGAAAATGTCCCCACGCTACGCAATCTTCGGCTTTGCATTTCCGCTGGCGCGCCGCTGGCGATCGGCGTAGTGCGTCAGTTTTGGCAAAAATTCAAGCTGCCGATCCATTCCTTTTACGGCGCGTCGGAATGCGGCGGGATTTGTTACGATCGCGACGCAACAAATGAGGATGAAGGCTTTGTCGGTCAACCGATGAATTGCGTCGATATTGAGATGGTCGATCCAGAAGCGTCCGCGAGCCAGATCCGCGTGCGAAGCCCCGCCGTAGGCGATGGTTATTTTCCCGAATCGGACCAAGCCAAGCTTGGCGGCGGACTTTTTGTCCCCGACGATCTGTTGAATAAAACGGCGAACGGACTCCGGATCGTTGGCCGGACCTCGGATATGATAAATGTCGCCGGGAAAAAGGTGAATCCGGCAGAAGTGGAAGCACAGCTGCTGCGCTTTAGCGGTGTGCGTCAGGCGATTGTGTTTGGGAGTCCGGCAGCTGCCGGAGTGCTGCGCAATGAAGAAGTGGCAGCATGCGTTGTCGCAGCGCCCGGGATAAGCGAGGCCGAGCTATTGGAATTTTGCAGACGCAAACTGAGCACGTGGCAGGCGCCCAAGCGGGTTTTTATCGTGGATGCAGTTCCGGTGAATGAGCGCGGAAAAATTAGCCGACGCGAGCTGGCACGCCGTTTCGCAATCGGTGGCGACAGATCGCCGTTGCGATGATTGGCTTCTTGAACAAACCCTCACATCGGGTTTGTTACAATTATGCCGCAATCATCTGGCGAACCGCAGTCAACAGAATCTGAAGCCGAACCTTCGAATGGCGAGAAGCCAGATGAAGCCAGCGACAAGCCTGTTCCAGAGGGCGAGGAACCTGGCGCCCAAAAGTCTGCTGCCAAGCCTGAAGACTGGTGGCGCCCGACGCAACCAGCCCCGGACTGGGCCAAACCCAGCGCCTCCCCTGCGGCCACAGAGGTCGATCCTCCAAAGGAGTCGGGCGCGGCCGATGTTTATTTTTGCGGTCGCACGATCTTATTTTCTTTGAACCGCGCGCTTCAAGCGATCGCGAAAGAGAAGCTGACAGGCTCGCTGCGGGCATTTTGGGATCAGGAGCCGATCGACCTTCTGGCGCGGGACGGCGAGATCGTTTTTGTCACAACTCGAGATCCAGACCTTTATTGCTCGGAGACGCCGACCGTTCTCGCCAACGTCGATGTGGTGATTGTTGACAGGGGGCGCGATCAACAGAGAGAAACCGGAGCCCCGTTTTTCCTTACTCTTGCCCGCGAAGAATCGATAGACCGCCAGCCAGCGATGGAGCTGATGCAGAATTACGGGCAAAGACTTTTCTCCCAACTTTGGGTGGCGCCCCGCGTATGGATCATGTTTGAGAAGAATGCCGATCTGTTGAGCGATGCTGCCGATGTGTCTGGGGCGCCAAACGTGGACGACTGGGCCTTGGAAACCTTGCGTCTCGTTCAGAATCTCGACCAACACGTAAGCTTCGATCCAACATCGATTCCCGCTTACACGAAAGACGGGTTCGAACGCGTTCAGAAACTGAAACTGACCTCCGACGAGGCGCAATTTGCATCGCAGTTCAATGGCGTCCGGTCCGTCCAGCAAATTGCGAAGAATCTGCGACTCGATTTGAAATCTGCTCGTCTGACGCTGTTCCGATTCCTCGCGCTTGAAATTGTGGAATGCTGGCCTGCCAGCACGGCGACAAAACCGGAACGGAAAAGCGCCCTGCAGCGATTGATCCGGGTCGGCCGATAGCCGGAGCGGCGGTCGCTCATGAAGAGGAAAGTTCTGGTCGTCGATATCGGCGGCACACGCGTAAAGCTGCTCATGTCGCTTCGCGATGAGCGCGTATTTGGATCCGGGCCGCGCATGAGACCGAAACAACTGATCGCAAAAAGAGAGCGCACGCGGGTGGAGATTCGACATGGCGTCGATCGGTTTTCCCGCGTGCGTGCGCAAGGGACGCATCATAAAAGATCCGAAACATTTGGGCAAAGGCTGGGTTGGTTTCAATTTCGCCAGAGCCCTCGGCGTACCGATACGCGTGATCAACGATGCGGCCATGCAAGCACTCGGTAGTTACGGTGGTGGGCGCATGCTCTTTCTGGGACTCGGAACTGGTCTCGGCTCCGCGCTGGTGTGGGACAAGACCTTGATGTCGCTCGAACTCGGCGACCTGCCGTATCCCGACGGCCACGTCATTGAAAATTACCTCGGCGTTCCAGGCTTGGCGTGCTGAGTGAAAAAAATGGAAACGAGAAGTGACCTACGCGGTCGCGCAATTGAAGCGATCCTTCATTGCGGATTACGTTGTGCTGGGTGGCGGCAATGTCAGACGCTTCGACAAACTCCCGGACGATGTTGACCCGGGACAAAACGACAACGCGTTTCTCGGTGGAATACGCTTAAGGGAAACTAAACGGCATTCGCGCGAACTAAAGTGGCGCGTGATTTGACGTCTAACGTCTAACAGCCAACATCCAACGCCCGGCGATCCCGCTTCTGATTCGATGTTGGATGTCGGATGTTTGTTCCTTTGAAGTGCCAGGGAGGGGACTCGAACCCCTAAGGATTTCTCCACCAGATCCTAAGTCTGGCGCGTCTGCCAATTTCGCCACCCTGGCTCACTCGGTAATGGCACCGAAGATCGGCGCGTGCCAGGATTTGTACTAGAGCCTGATCCAGCCGCGGAGCAAACGCCAGACTTACACAAGCCTACACGAACGGGAATGGAACCCGAAATGACCAAAGAAACGGCGCCCTTCTCGGAATACAGCCTCTAGCCCAAAGGCGAGCGCTCGGGCTCGATCACGAGAGTTCGAGAAAGTTAGACGCACCAAGTTTCCAGTCCGGTAGAAGGTCGACCTGTCGCAAGAAACTCGAAGCGATGCAGGAGTGCCGGCACCATCGGCCAACGCCCATTCGCATCCACCTTCTTGGGCATCGGATGTCGAAACCAGTCGGTGCCTCTGCTTGGAGCACCCGCGTCCCCTAACGAGTCCCCCAGTGAAACGGTGGCTAACATTTTTCTGCCGCGTCCAGCTCAGACAAGGAATTCTTTGGATTAAGCCATTAGCGGCGGTGCCCGAATTAACTTGGCGCGAGTGGGGAAAGTTGTGCACGATCGCAGCGGGTGGAGGCAAAACTATGAAAAATTGGGGCCGCTGGCTAATCGAACGGCTCGTACACGCTTGCTGGTGGCTGCTCGATATTTATCACGAACTTAAGCCGTGCCGGTTTAGTTTCATCGTCGCTATCCTGGGCGCAATCGTTTTCTTATGGGTAAATCAAGGTACTGAAGTGCTGCGGGCGCTGGCCGAGCCCGGAGGAAAAACCAGCGCCACAAATGGAGCGCGATTGGGTCTCTTTGCGCTGGGCTTGTTGCTTTGGGCGCTGGCGAGTTGGTATTCGGCGCGGGTGCTCTTGTATTTTGACTTTCCGGAAGCTGATCGCTCGCACTTCGAGCGCAGCAAAGGGTGGGAACGGTTTCACAGCTGGTTACGCTGCCAGGTTCCGCGGTTTCTCGGCTTTTTGCCGCTGGGAATCGTGGGTTGGAGTTTCCTAAGGGCGCGCCACACTTATGAAGCCGATGCACCGGTGAGGTTGCTCTACTTCGGCATGCTCTCGCTGCTCGCTGGAATTTTGCTTTATGTTTTCTTTGTTCTGCGGCGCCGCTGGCTGGATTTACGAGACGATCGCACCGGACTACAAGACCGAGAGACCCTGGCACAGTTGGAACGAGAAAGCCGGGTTGCGATCCTGATAATGGCCGTCATTTCTAGCGCACTGACACTGCTCTTCATCATCAATCCAGTCTTTTTTGCTGGAAATCTTGGAACTGGGGCCGTGCTGATGTTCGCAGCCGCTTCGTGGGTCTTCTGGGGAAGCGCGCTGGTTTATCTGGGAGATCGTTATCGTCTGCCGCTCCTCACCATTATCGCGATCTGGGTCGCGCTCTGCAGTCTAACCAATGACAATCACGGTGTTCGCACAGTCGTGCGCGAAAAGGCGTTTCAGCGCGACACCGTGCAGGGAGCCTTAATCAAATGGCATGCTCGCATCCTTCAGAAATATCCCGATCGTCTCGTCCATCCGCTATTTATCGTGACAGCGGAAGGCGGTGGAATTCGCGCAGCATACTGGACAGCTGCCGTTCTGGGATCGATTCAGGACGTCGAGCCATCTTTTGCCGATCACGTCTTCGCAATCAGCGGCGTCTCGGGCGGAAGTGTTGGCGCTGTGGTCTTCGACGCTCTGCTCGCCGACGCCACGCCCGGCAGCCTCGCCGAACGCGCGGAAATAATGTTGGGACGTGATTTCCTCTCGCCTGCGGTGGCGGCGATGCTTTACCCGGATTTTGTTCAACGCTTCTGGCCGTGGCCCTACATGTTTCTCGACCGGGGACATTGGCTGGAACAAAGCTGGGAAAAAGCGTGGCGCGACACAACAGCCACAAATCGACTCGCGGAGCCATTCTTTGACTTGTGGAAAAGGAAAGATATCTACGTGCCGGCGCTTTTTCTGAACGGCACTTCAGTCGAAACTGGGAACCGCGTCATCGTATCGAATCTAATCATCGACGGAAGCTTCCTCGACGCAGAAGACGCTACCGGAAAGCTGCTGCTCGCATTGGAACACAAGAAAGGACGCAAGTCGGCGGTTGATTTCCCTCTGAGCACGGCAGCGCATTTGAGTGCCAGATTTACGTACCTGAGTCCGGCCGGCCGCTTCGACACCGATGGAAGCCATATTGTTGACGGCGGCTATTTTGAAAACTCCGGCGCGACAACCGCGCTCGATATCTTGCGCGAAGTTAGTCAGGCCATGAGCAAATCTGCGAATGACCTCGGCGATATTGTCCCGAAGATTATTATGATCAGCAACGATCCGCTCGGCACTGGGTTCAGCGATCGAAAGATCACAGCTTTGAGGGAACAACTCCGCAATTCGACGACGACAAAAGAAGAGGCTGACCGTCACAGGCCGGGCGCCTTCCTCGAAGATGCGCTCGCGCCGCTATACGCATTGCTTTCAGCTAGGGAAGCGCGCGGCGTTTATGCGCAACGCGCCATCGGTAAAGCGCAGGATGTACTTTACGAAAAGATCAGCGCCAAGCAGGCCACGACAGATCAGACCAAAGTCTACTTCTTTTCGCTCGCGCCTGCCAAGGTCCCGCTGCCACTGGGCTGGATGCTTTCCAACAGCGCCGCGGAAGCGATGCAGCAGCAGCTCTGCGATCAGGGAAAATCCGAAAAGACGAAGGTGCAAACCTGGAACAAGTCGATGCGCGACCAAATCGTCGTATCACTCAGCGGGCGCCTCCCCCAGCCCGATCCGTGTCCGGCGCCGCATCCAGTTAGCGGGGCTGCACAGTAATTTTTTGTAGCCACGTTAGCTTGGTTCGCGATAAACCGTTCCGCTCAAAATTAGACCGCGCGCGTCGGCAATTAAAAAAATCGCACCAAGGATGCGGAAAGAAGCGCCGCGAAAGCGACCAAGGACTCAGAGGCGCAAGGTTCTGCTAACAGCAGGCGCGACAATTCGCTATGCCGTGAAAGCGTTAAAGTGTTCTATCGCGACTTCGTGCCGAGCCCTTTTCCTACTCGCCGCGTCTACCTCCTTCAGAAAAAGTGTTCCGCTCTTACCGTCTTTGCCGCGGCTCGGCCAACTTCTCGAAGCTCCGCGATGTACTTCGTTGAATCCATTTTTTGAACGTGCTTCGGCTGAATCCCCGGCAAGCCAAGCGCCTTCAAGCCGTCCGCAGTGAGATCGGCGTTGTAGCGCAAGTAGGTGAAAAGCTTCGGAAAGACGGGACCCCGTTTTTCGACCATGTCTTCGACCTCGCGATCCAACCAACCGCCGACCACACATTTGCCAAAGACCCGGCAAAGAAAATCCTGTTCATTCAGAGCCGCGAACATAAGCGCTGCGGGGATGGAACTGGCGTTGTAAAGCAAGTGCAGCTCGCGCGGAGTAAGCTTCGATCGTGCATTTGCGCCCGATCCCGTCCCTACGGAAACTAACAGCATCTTGTCTTCGCCTGTTGGCCAATTGAGATGGTACGGCTCCACAGTCGCCATTAGGAAAAGCTGAAAAGCGGGGTTATTGTACATCGTCACTCCGCCATCGACGAAGAGGTTCCGCTTCTCGTTGATAACAATACTTTCTGCTGGAAAGAAAGTCGGCGCAGCAGTGCTGGCGCGCACGAGTTGCCATAGCGGAAACTTCAAATTGCAGCCAGGGCGAGTGAGCGGTGTGTTGTATTTGGCGTTCGGATTGTTACTCAGCGGCCAGGGAGAATCGGTCGTGGCGTCACGCAGCACAAGCATGAGCAGAGTCTTCAGTTTCTCGCTGCCGAATTCAGTGTCGGCCCCAAACTTTCTCTGCAGCATTTTCGCAAGCGGCGTGCTGTCATATTTGTACCAGAACCTGCGGAACAAACGCGCTTTGGAGAACATCAGCGGTCCGCTCTCAATGTAGAAGCCGAGAACGTCGCTGACGCGCAGGCCGAGTGATAAACAGGCGGCGATGATGGCGCCAGTGCTCGTGCCGGCGATGTAGTCGAAATAATCAGCAAGCACGAAGTCGTTGCCGCGTCCGAGTTTCTTTTCAAGTTGACGCTCGATTTCAGCGAGAACTTCGAGCGTGATTACACCCCGAATGCCGCCACCGTCGAGTGCAAGCAGTTTCCGCGGGCCGATCTTATTCAATTTGTCGCGGTAACTCATTGTCATCGATAATGGGCTTTCTCTTTGGTCAGGCAAGGTCAATTGGTCGATTTATCTTGAATCGAAGCTCTGTCATCCCCCATTGTTAGATTGAGAAGAAGGCAATACGCGAAACAGCGGAGGCGAATGGCTCACGATGTTTTCTTAAGTCACTCGGTAAAAGACAAAGCTGTCGCCGATGCGATCGTGGCGCGGCTCGAAGCAGAGTCAGTGATCTGCTGGGTGGCGCCACGCGACGTTGTGCCCGGGGCCGATTGGGGCGAATCGATTATTAATGCGATCGAATCCAGTCGAATCATGATCCTGCTCTTTTCTCAGAGCGCGAACGCCTCGTCCCAAATCAAACGCGAAGTAGAGCGCGCTGTTAACAAGGGCGTTTACATCATTCCATTTCGCCTTGCCGACATCCCGCCCACAAGGGCGCTGGAATATTTCATTTCGACTTCGCAGTGGATGGACGCGTTTTCGCCGCCGCTGGAACGCCATTTGGACAATCTGGCGAAAACGGTCAAGGCAGTGCTGAAGAGTCCTCCTCTTCCCGGTGCAAACGCGCCAGCTCAATCGGAGAGTGGGAGCCCGATGGTAATCCCGCAAATCTCCCCCGCGTCTTCATCGGCTGTCCCACCACCGTCTCAACGAGTGCTTCCGGGTAAATCCATCGCTGTCGCAGTTGCGGCCTTAATGATTGTCGGCGGAGCGGGATGGTATCTCGGCCACAAGAGAGAGGCCCCTTATGTAACACCGGCCGGCCGCAATACGACTGAGACTGACTTACCTATTACAAAACAAGCTGAAGCAGACACCAACCAGATCGCGCCGATTACAAAGCAATCGCAACAAGAGAATGAGCCAAGCAAACGAATCGCCCCGCCAGAGTCGCCACCGGTTGCTGAGCCATCGATTGCGCCCGCGCGCGGACCATGGCTCTTCCCAGACTCAAGCTCTCGCTACCTGAGTGCGACTGAGCTTTCGAGTCTTAGCCATGCTGATTTGTGGCGCGCCCGAAACGAAATATTTGCCCGGAACGGTTATAAATTCTCGAGTCCACAGGGCATGGCATTGGCCCAAACACTCGGGAATTATTATCGCGGTGTGGATGACGATCAGGATCGCGTTTACAACCACATGAATCAATACGAGAAAGCCAATATCACTCTGATCAAATCGTTCGAGGGAGGCCAATAGCAGCCCGTGCATTACCTCGCCCGCTCTTTGCGCGGAGGCTTTCTAATAAACCTCTTTGCGCTTCTTGTAGCGAATCTCTTTTCCGCGGAGCCGGTTCTTTCCAAAAATCAGCGGTTTGAATACCACGACGACATTCAAGCTCTGGCGCGGAGCTTGCCCGATTCATTTCATCACGATGAAAAGCTGGTTTCAATCCTGACCGCGCTCACAGCAGGTTATCCCGAAGCACTGCAGGGCTTGGAAATTAGCTCTGACCAGCGACTCGTCGTCTGTCTTACCGGCCAGAAATTCATTTACGACGACGGCCTAACAAAAACATTCGAAGAGCGACTCGATCATCCCGACATCAAGGACATGTTCTATCAGACCTATCCGCTGGCGAATCCGACCGATCGGTTGCCGAAGGACTTTGATCCGGGGCGTTACCGCATTGAAGCGCTTTTTATGGCGTTGTATGGTGAGTCTGAATCGGCCGTCGCTAAGAATTGCGTCGCCGTGGAGTTCTGTGGCCACTCGGTAAAATTTAACGCGCGCTGCGGAGCGGCCGACGCATTGCGCGCCGTGTCCGGAGACCTGACCACGTTGCTGGCGCACAAGCCCGAGCTACGAGCCTATGTCAACAAGCTGGCCGGCACGTTTAACTGGCGGAAAATCGCCGGTACCGAAAGGCTCAGCGAGCACTCGTTCGGTACGGCGATTGATCTCAACGTGGAGAAGGCCGCCTATTGGCGCTGGCAGTCGCCAACACAGATGGAAACCTTTTCGCGCAAGAACTGGCCAACTGAAATCATCGAAAACTTCGAGCGTCACGGTTTCATCTGGGGCGGCAAATGGTGGCATTTTGATACGATGCATTTCGAGTATCGCCCGGAAATTATCGCTTACGCCAAGTCCGCTCCGGCACGGATTCCGGAAACCCAAACTGCGCACCCTTAACCAAGCATTCGGCGCAGCTCGTCTCTTAATTTTTCAGCTGGGTCAGCGACATAAAATAACGCGACGCGGCCGGAGCGTGCGATCTCACTTACTTCGACGGATTTCGCAGACTGACCATCGCGTACGGCTGCGCTTAGTTCGTCCGCAAATCTTCCGCTGCCTTCAACCACGAGGAGTTGCCATCCATTGCGCACGCTTTGCAAAACTTCATCGGCCGCAATCGCGCCACCGTTGACGAGGATTGCAACGATCGGCGCGTCGAACGCGCGCGCCAGTTCCAACATCTTTCCGGTCTCGCCGCCCCATTCCGCGCTTTCCACCAAAACGAAATGCGAGTGATTTGGTTCGAGCGGAGTGCCGTCCGAGACCGCGGACGCGCCTGGAATTTCCGGATGCGTGATTTTCCCTTTCGGTGCGATTCCGAGCAACTGAGATGTCCCGGGAGATCGCGCGACCGCTTCGCCCATCATCGCCATGACGCCGGATTGCGTGCCTCCATCGATAATCAGCGCACCCAATTCGGCCGCCACCGGAGTTACTCCATCGGCAAACAAAGTGGTAAGATGAGCTTTGCGCGAATCGTCGAGTCCGGCTGCGCCACCAAAAAGCAGAATCACGGCACGGGGCGATGTGATTTCGAGAGCGTCTAAGATCGCCTGCGCGCTTGCATCGCGCGGTGCGGTGATAACGACGGCGCGGTTTCCGTTCTCGAAAGTAATGGTATTTTTCCTCACGATTTTTTCATGTCGAATTGGGTTTTTTCCTCACCTCGCAACTCAATGTCGCGCGCTGAAAGTTCACTCCTTGGTTCAAAGCGGGCCAAAACATTCTTGACAGCCAGCCTCTTATCGCGCCACGATCAGCGCTAATTCTCAAAAGGCAACTCCCCCGTGCCGACAAAATCCATAGTAGTACTGGTTTGGGCGGGCTCTCGTCGTAGCAGCCCCGGGCTGCGCTTGCGAAAAACCGCGACATCGCGGCAAAATCGAGAGATTCAATTTCCTCCTTTGGGGGACCGGAAGAAGTACGCCGCCCGCTACAACGCTGAACTTTCCCGAGAAGACCTGGATGCGCTCGGCCTCAAGGAGATCGAGCCGGCACATACCCAGCGCATGGATTCCATCAAGTACATCGACGAGATGCGGGAGGTGGGTCGCGCGATGGTCGCACAAAAAGTACCGACTTCCCATTTCGCAGGACTTCCCGTGCAGGCGGAATCGTTAACGGGATAACTCAGGAGAAGAAGTATATGCCAACACAATTAGATCCAGCCCCAGAAGAAGGCTCGTGTTTTGTCGTGATGGGTTTCGGTAAAAAGACAGACTTCGAGACTGGTCGCGTTCTCGACCTGAACCAATCCTACCAGAACCTCATCAAACCGGCGGTCGAAGCCGCGGGTCTGAAATGCATCCGCGCGGACGAGATCGTGCATTCGGGACTCATCGACGTGCCAATGTACGAACTGCTGCTCAAGGCGGATGTGGTCGTTGCCGACCTCTCCACCTCAAATCGGAACGCCATTTACGAACTCGGTGTGCGGCACGCTCTCCGGCCTTACACGACCGTCATCATCGCCGAAGAACAGATGATGAAATCGCCTTTTTTCGATTTGAACCACATTGTCATCCGGCAATATCGGCATTTGGGCGAAGACATTGGCGTAAGCGAAGCGAGACGCTTCACCAGCGACTTGACTAGGGCGATCAAGGAGATCATGGCAGTCGAGCCAAAGCTGCGCTGGGATAGCCCGGTCTATAAATTCATCGATCGCCTTACACCGCCGTCACTCGCGGAGGAGGTGAAACAAGCAGTGGCAGCCGCCGTATCCGAGGCGAGTCCCTCATCGACGGCATCTTCCCGCTCTGCAGGCGTCGGACCCCCGGCTCATAGCGAAATGATGCAGCGCGTCGATGAAGCCCAAACGAAAGGCGATTGGGTGAAGGCGAAAATACTGCTCGAGGAAATTCGTGAGATGCGAAGGGCCGGCGCTTCGGAAACATCCGCGGACCAGCAAGTCGAGAACTCCGAAGATCCCTACATCCTCCAACGCCTAGCACTGGCGACTTACAAGAGCGAATATCCCAATCCCGAGGAAGCGCTCAGAGGAGCGCGTGATCTTCTGAAGCTGCTCGATCCGCAGGTTTCGAACGACACTGAGACGCTTGGCCTTTGGGGCTCGGTGCACAAGCGGCTCTGGGAGCTGACTAAAGACAGCAGCTATCTCGATCAAGCCATTCGCGGCTATGAGCGTGGCTTCTATCTGCGCAACGACTACTACAACGGCATCAACTACGCTTACCTACTGAACGAGCGGGCGGCTCATGCTGCTGATTTCGCAGAAACCGTTGCGGACTTCGTGCAAGCGCGGCGTGTGCGTCGGGAGGTTATCTCGATCTGCGAGCAATGGGTGGCATTGAATCCGCCGGCCGCGCGCGTACCTGCTGGAAGTAAGCTTGCTGTAATCCGGTATTGGGTTCTGGCCACCCTCGCAGAAGCGCACATCGGATTAGGGGAGGAAGCGCCGGGTCAGCAGGGGCTCGAGGAAGCGTTCGGCGCCGCTCCCGAACAATGGATGACAAAGACCACGCGAGATCAGCTGGATAAACTCAAGGCACTCCTGGCGGCATCTCCGCTGAAGAAACTCCCACTCGCTGTAACCCGGAGTTAATCCTGCCGCGGCCTCTTCGCCGCTCACCGCATCCCACAGCCGCGCCGTGCTGTCTTTACCCGCTTGTTTTGCTCATCTAGCTTTTGCGGACAGACTAGGAAACAGTGGGATCCCCAGAGCGCTGAGCCAAACCCGCATGCTTCATAGAGCGCGTGCACTTCGGCTCCCTGGCTCTTGAGTCTGGCCGCCCAGTGCAAAAACTCTTCTTTGCCAAAGCGCTGCGGCGGTTTGGGATTGCTCCCGCCCTCCTGCATCACCGCCACGTAAAATCCTGATGCACATCAATCCCAAGCTTGATCGGATGCCTTCCCAATCCACCCATGTTGTCCCAGACGGAGTGTCCGCACCGGTTGCGCCTGTTACAACATGAGCGAAGAATGGAAGGGTTGATTGACGGAGTGAAGGCTATTACCCGCGCCGCGCGGTCTAGTGACGTTGTCGATCGATCATGAGCGCGTTATCCTCGCGTGCAGTTGCGTCACTTTCCGAAGTCGAGAATCAGACACTCGTACTCATGGGAATCGATTTCATCGGTCTGATTGAGATTCACGAAGACGACAAGGTAAACTGTCGGCCAGTCGGTCAGCTTTTTGCCATCTTCCACGTTCATCAGGCTAGAAAAAAAGATTGAGTCCTGCTGGCTCGAGATCGCGCGACGCCGCTCTGGGACAAAATGATGGTGGCTGAGATTACTTAAGCCTAAGCTAGCCGAGCCAAACTCCGTATCGGCCCTTCCCGTGCCAGGTGAGAAATAGGGAATGTCCTCGATTCTTTTTGCGGCGACGATCGCGTCGAAGATGGAAGCATCTGACCAGGCACAGATCTGAGCGGCGCCTTCGAAGTGAGGACATCGTATTTCGAAAGGTGCGCGCTTCAGGAAGACTCTGGTGATGGGTTTCTCCGCTTGAGTGGCAAACATTAGACTCTTCTGATCGCGCTGCCAAAACTCGAGTCCTAACTCTGGCGTCCGCATTAATTCCTCACCCGCAGGGCTCGCGTTTTCCGGAATCGCACTCGGACTTGCGCGAGAACCCAGTCTCGCTCCGCCTCCGGCGAATTTGTAGAACGCGAATCCTGCCGCCAGCAGCGTCACGATTGCCAATACAGTCAGCACCGGTTTGATGGGCTTTCGCCGCTTGCCCTCGTTTGGTGGCCGCTGCACGACACCTTTTATGTTTGCAGCGACGGCCTCCAGAATTCCGCCAAGCTCAAGGTGTCCGGCGTCGCCCTTCCAGTCGGAAAGGTCAACCGTCTGAAGCCGTCGGAATTCCAACGGAACATTCGCGGAGTCAATGCGCACCGGAACCAGAATTTTCCGGTGCAACCCTTCTGCCGCTTCGCTTTTGACCCAGTCTGATGATGCCGAGTTTTTCGACCAGAGGACCACCACGCATTTTGCTGCGCCAAGCGCCTCTTCGATCACTTCGTCGAAAGAGCGGCCAGGAGGAATACTCCGGTCCCACCAAACCGACCAGTCCTGCTGCTGAAACAATTCAGCGAGAGTTTTTGCCTCGTCCCGGTCCTCCCGTGCGTAACTGATGAAGATATCACTCATCTTGTCTTGCAGGCGTTCACGCCAAAATCATGCCGGAATAATTCCAGAGGAGATCGCGAGGGTAAAGCGATGACTTCAAGGCTAGGGCCACGGGGGAGTGTTTAGCCAATGCAAAGTTCAGCCCGGTTTGCGCCGGCGATGCCTGTGCGAAAATTTGGAATTCATATTCACACAATCATCCATGCTGCAAGCTCGCCTCTCAGAGCACCGGATCCAGCCGCGCACCTCTGCCGGCATTCTCGCCGATGTCTTGAGCCTCCACGCTGACCATCTTACTCGCATACAAACTGCTTATCGCCTCGAGCCATTTCTTCTCGCGATGCAAAACCACCAGTTTGACGCTATTTCTTCGGTGTTCATGCAATTGTTTGTGCCGCATTTCTTCGTTCTTGATTCGTCCTTCTTACTTTCTTACTTGTCCTGTCTCCACAGCACTCACGCGCGCATTCGCCATTAGATCGAATGCGTCCTATAGGGAATTCGCTTTGACGCGGGTGTAAAGTGCGTTGCTCATTTTCGATTTTATTTCGATAACCTAACGTGCAAGTTAGGCGGCTTTAACACATTCTACGAGTGTCTGCATGAATTTAACGCGGCCATTTCAGGAGCGATCTACTCGGGTAATTCGGATTTTTGTGTCGTCGACCTTTCGCGATATGCAGCGTGAGCGCGATATGCTGATGACTCGCGTCTTTCCCCAAGTGCGGCATCGGTGTGAGCAAAGAGGTGTAATTTGGCGTGAAATCGATCTGCGTTGGGGGATTACGATGGAAGAATCACGGTGTGGCGGCGCCTTGCGATTGTGCCTGGAGGAGGTGGAATTGTGTAGCCCTTTCTTCATCGCACTGCTCGGTGAGCGTTATGGCTACGTGCCGAAGGAGCTATCCGCGGAGATTCTTGAACGTTTTCCATGGGTCGGAAAGCTTCGTGACCGCAGCGTCACGGAAATGGAAATCGTTGCAGGTGCGCTGTCTTTTTCGGCCCCAGTTCCGACCGTGTTGTTTTATTTTCGCGACCCGAAATATGTCGAGCGACCTTCGCGGAGCTCAAAGGCTATCGAATATCAAGCCGAGAGCGACGAGGCGCGTTCTCGACTAGCTGATTTGAAGCGCCGCATAGAAGGCAGCGGGCACAAAGTTACGCGTTATGCCTCGCCTGAGGATCTCGAGGGCATCGTTGCCGCTGACCTGCACGACATGATCCAAGGGTATTTTCCAACCGTCCAGCGCGAACGCCCGATCCAAGCGCAGTGGAGTTTTGCGCGTGCGCGTGGAGCATTTTTTGTTGGTCATGCAGCCTGGTTGAGGACGATTAATCGCCATGTTGCGGGAGTTGGACCGCCTCTCCTAATCTGGGGCGACCGCGGTAGCGGAAAATCTGCACTCTTCACGAGGCAGGAGAACTCATGGATCATCTCGAAACCTGATTCCTGGTGGTGGCGACTGTTCTCGAAATTTTCCCCGGCAGAGCAGCAGGCCGAGCACATCGTGCCTTGGTTCGTCGGATCGTTTGGAGATCGTGAGGGTTGGCAAAGAATCGCCCGAGCGTTTACGGCAGAAATCGAGAGGACTAACCCCGAAGACCCTCCAGGTCCGCCCGCAACGCTTGATGCTCTTGAGCTTCGTTCGCGCTTCACTGACGCATTGCGGCGGCTCTCGGAGCGAACGGTTTTGCTTATCGACGGTGTAGATCAAATCCACGATTTCGATCCGGAAGCGCCACTCGCTTGGTTTCCCCAACATCTGCCGCCGCATGTGCGCGTGATCATGTCTGCAACGAACGCGCGACTGATCGAATGTGCTCGGCGGCAGCGCTGGCACTTAGTGAAATTGGATGTCTGGAGCGTTGCTGATCGTCGCACTTTTATTACGGAATGGCTGCGAACATTCGGGCGCAAGCTCAACCGCGAAAGCACGGAGCGGATCGCCTCCGCACGGCAAACCGCGCAGCCGCTGTATTTGCGCACGTTGCTCGAAGAACTGCGGATGTTTGGCTCGTTCGAACGACTCCCTGACAAAATCGACGAAAGCTTGCAGGCGAAAACCGCGCGAGAGCTTTACGGGCAGATGCTTGCGCGCCTTGAAGGGATTGGCGACGCCATTCGCGTCCGGGATCTTTTTACATTGCTGCGGGTTTCGCGGCGAGGACTCACAGAGGCAGAGTTAGCTATCTTACTGGCGTCGCGTATGTCACCACTGCCTTCGGCAAAGCTATCGCCAATTCTCCTCGCTGCTCGCGAAGCGCTTGCCAGCACACGTGGGCGGCTGCGTTGTGACCGACTGGAGCTCCGCGATGCGATCTGTGAACGTTATTCTGAAGGGAGGGATTCGACTGCGCGTGAGTGCATCGTCGGGTATTCGCGATGAGCCCTGGAGCCTGAGGAAGGTCGAGGAATTGCCTTGGCAATTGGCCTCACTGCAGCATTGGGACGCGCTTGCCGAGTTGATTGCGGACACGGACTTTTTGTGCGCTCCCGGCGCCCTGTCCGAGGCCCGGCGTGGCTGGGCGTGGCTTGCGGAAAGTTCACCGGAATTCCGACCCGAAATTGCATATCGCGCTGTGATTGCCGATCCTCAAGGACATGCGCGCGTTTGCGACGTAGTTGCTCGGCTACTTTGCGAGCTAGGCCTCGCGCGGGAAGCTCTCACAATTAACAGTTATTTGCTCGAGGAAGCGCGCAAGGCTACCGAACCCGATGTTCTCGGGGATGCTCTGGAACTTCACGCATCTCTCTTGGCTGCGACAAATAATCCGACTGCAGCATTGGAGGCTTGGTGCCAGCTCAGCACGCTCGCGCGAGAACGCCGTGATCATTCGATGGAAGCTCGCAGCTTGGCGGGTGAGGGTAGGGCATTGCGCCAGCGCGGGGATTCGGCGGGGGCGCTGCGGGCATGGAGACAAGAAGAGCAATTGCGCCGGAAGATTGGCGACGATCCCGCGCTCTTCGCGTGCCTCGCGAATTGCGCCTTGCTTCAGCACGAACAAGATCCCGAAGGCGCCGTGGCCGCGTTGCGCACGCTGAGCGAGACGTGCCGCTTGACTGACGATCTCGACGGCCTCCGCCACTGCCTCGGCAATCTCGGGGTGCTCCACAATCTCGACGGAAAGGCCGCCAAGGCCCTCGCAGTCTTACGCGAAGAGGAAATGATCTGCCGCCGCTTTCGCGACGACGACGGCCTACAGATCTGTCTCGGCAATCAGGCCGAATCGCAGAAACTCCTCGGCGACTACGATGCCGCGCTCCAACTGCTCGATGAAAGAGCGCGCCTCTGCCGGGATCTTCAGAATTCCGAAGGTCAAGAACACGCGCTGTTGCAACGAGCGGATCTTTTCCGCAAACTGGGAGTTCTGTCTGCAGGGCGTGACTCTATCACCCCGAAAGCACATGAATAAGAACGACATTGGCAACGGTCGCGGGAACGGTGCGCCGCAGTTTTTAGGACAAAGGAATACGCTCGGTTTAATTACCTGTCCGAGGCGATAAGCGCGCGAGAGAAAACGCCGGCAACATCCGGTTCGAATTTGTCGAGCGGCGGCAGCACTTTCGCCGCGCTTTCGCGCATGATCTGCTCATCGTCTACTTCGACGCCAAGGGATTGGCGCAGCCGCATCGCTGCGGTCTGACGCTCGAGAAAGCGGATCGTCATCTTCAGTTCATCGCGCTGCTTATCGTCGTTGCCGCCCCGCTCGTCATTTGCACTTGAAAGCGCCTTCACGCTTGATTCCCAGCGATCGAGCCATTGCTTTCGGCCATCGGAAAATGTTTTCCATTTTTTTGCCCACTGGGCCGGCGAGTCGATCGTTGCTCGGATGGCATCAATCTTCTGGAACGTCTCTTCCAAGGTGGGCAATAGCTTGACGAGGCCTTTTTCCACCGGACCGGCGGTGTCTCCCCTGGCGTCGTCGCCGAGCGCGGCGAGTTGGAGCAGTTCCGCGCGGATTATTTTGTACGTGGCAGCTTCGACCGAACCAAGCCGCGCATTCCAGCGCAATGTGCGGATGGTGGCCGGTGGCGCGACGGAGCCTAGTTCCTGCGCGAGTTGGCCGAGGTTCTCAACTGGAAATTCGTCACCTAGCAAGCCGTCAAAGGCGATTCGGAAAAAGCGCTGGAGCAGCGTGAATTCTATCGCCGAATCATAGATCGCTTTGGCACGCGTGTCCGCTTCGATTGAGCGCAGAACGGTTTCGTGGATTTTTGTGCGTAGCGCCGGGAATTCCCATGGTTCGACGTCAGCGTAGTTCTTGTCGTCCACGTTTGGCGCGCTGGTGAAGGCAACTTGCAGCATGAAATCGAGCGCCTCTGGAAGCGGTGTGTTTTCGGCGATAAAGAAATCTTCCGGATTAAGGCGGTAGCGCCTTTCGCGAACTCCGCTCCAGACAGTGAATTCGGGTGGACTCGTCATGAGTGTACCGATGTCTGGCACAGGAGTGTTCGATGCTGCGCAAATATTTCTACCGAATTCGGAGAGCGTTTTGGCACCGCTGTATGCGGCCTTCATCGCATCGACAAGCGACGGCTCGAAGAACTCCTTTTTTACCAAGAGGGGGGATTGATTCAGATCCTCCAATGCCGCTACGCCTGCTTCGAAGCCGCGTGCGGCGGGTGTCGTGCCCGCCGCACGCGGCGATGTCTCGGATTCGCGGATAATTTCATTCGCTTTTTCATCCATGCGCTCGACGAAGTTGCGCAAGGTTTCGCTGCTCACACCGAGGCGCTTTCCCATCGCTTCGAAAATAGTGTCCGCGTCTACCGACAAGCGGCTACTGCGGCTGGCGTCATTTTTCAGTTTTAAAACGACCGTGCGCGCCCGCTCGGCCCATGCATAGGCATAGAGTGCATTCTGCTCGTAAACTGCCTCGGTAGCTTTTTCGCGGGCAGCGGCAATCTCTCCGTCGCGA
>VBQC01000105.1:0-8114 GCA_005887825.1 Verrucomicrobiota bacterium
CGCCGACGCGACGGTCGATGTTGTGGCCGACAAGCGCATCGGCATTAGCCGCTCCGCGCATTTGCCGTGGCGTTTTACTCTGCGTGGAAGTCCATTCGTGAGCACGCCAGCGAAACTGTAGCGCGTGTGGCAGCGGAGGTTTGGGTAGTGCACGCGTCTCGTGTGCGCTACCCGATGCGCGTTTGACGCGTGCTTTCCAACGTTCACCTTATTCGCTGCATGAACCGAAACAGACAACGTGTTCTCCTTGGGATGAGCGGTGGGGTGGATTCCAGCGTGGCGGGATACTTGTTGCGCGAGCAGGGCTACGAGGTCATCGGCGTGACCATGAAGGTATGGCCGCAGGATTGCATCTCACGCGCCGAGGACAAATGTTGCGGTCCACAAGCGGTGGCTGATGCGCGTGTCGTTGCGCACTCGCTGGGCATTCCGCATTACGTAGTCGACGAAGCCGATCAGTTCGAGCGACTCGTCATCGATTATTTCTCAAGCGAGTACCGGGCCGGTCGAACGCCGAATCCATGCGTGATGTGCAACGAAAAGATCAAGTTCGGCAATCTCTGGAGCAAAGCAGCGGCATTGGGTTGCGACTATATCGGGACTGGCCATTACGCGATCATCGAGCATCCTGTAGCCAGGGTCGATGAGCCCGGCTTCGCCGTCTTGCGAAAGGGTGTCGATCTACGCAAAGATCAGTCCTATTTTCTATTTAGTTTGCGGCAGCCACAACTTCGGCGCGCGCTGACGCCGCTTGGCAAAATGTCCAAGCCGCAAATCCGCAACATTGCGCGCTCGTTAGGTCTAAAAGTCGCTGACAAGATCGACAGCCAGGAGATCTGCTTTGTCCCCGGCAACGATTACAAGGCGTTTCTGCGCTCGCATCTCGGCGAAACGGAGTTTCATCGCGGCGAGATTTACGATGTTAATGGAAATTTTATCGCCGAACACGCCGGGATCGAGCTTTTCACAATCGGTCAACGCAAAGGGTTGCCGGGCGGTTCGCCGCGACCACGTTATGTTGTCGATCTTGATCCAGAGACAAATCGCGTAATCATCGGAGACGCGGACGATTTGGTTTGCGATGAATTCGAAATCGATCACGTGAACTGGCACCCTGTAGCGGGGATCGGTAATCCGGGCTTTCGGCTCGAAGCGACGGTAAAAATTCGTTACAACCATCCCGGCACGCCCGCGAGTGTCACGCCGTTGGAGAACAATCGCGCTCGCATTCGCTTGCACGAACCACAGCGTGCCGTGACGCCAGGGCAGGCGGCTGTGATTTATGATGGTGATCTGGTGCTGGGCGGTGGCTGGATTTGCCGAGGCGAGCCGGCCAGGCGTACCGAGGCGCTTGGTCATTTGAGTGCATTCCTGCCGGCCTAACCAATGGCCGAGCAAGTTCTACTGGCGATCAGTACTTTTCCGGATGCGGAGACGGCCGATCGCATCGCGCACACGTTAATTGCGGACAAGTTCGCAGCATGTGCCAATATCATTCCGGCTGTTCACTCCATCTATCGTTGGAAGGACAAAATCGAAACCGCAGGCGAAGCAATTGTCTTCTTCAAAACTACGCTGGATCAACAAGCCGCTTTTCAGGAGAAGTTGCGCGCACTTCATCCATACGACGTGCCTGAAATAATCTTCATCCCTGTGGTTACCGGATTGCCCGACTACTTGCGATGGGTAATCGAGAGCTGCTGAGAACTCAACTGCTTAAAGCAGTCGAGTTTGACGAGCACGTGAACGACACCTCTGTGGGAGCGATCATTGCTAGCGGAAGAGTTAGCAGTCTGTGCCAATATCGTTCCGCTAAATCGAGAATTGCTACGAAAACTTGACTGCTTTAAGCAGTCAAGTTTTTCTGCGCGGCACGCCGCCTCTTACCGAGGACAAAAATTGCTGCACCGATGGCGTTGGCAGTAACTGTGACGGCCATGATTTTTGCGGCGAAAGTTAGCGGACTTGGCACGTCAATGATCGGGTAGATCGTGAAGAAGATAGCCGACAGACAGACGGCAAAGCCACAAGCGGCTGCGAGTCGCAGCCATGTGCGCGCTCTCGCGCGTATCGCGACCGCGCCTACAATCGGGATGGCAAACATTACGGCATAGACGATTCCGTAAAAAACGTTGGCGGCGTTATCCACGAGTTGAAATGCTTCCTGCATTCCAGCGCCAATTTGACTCGAGATACCAATCACCAGTGTGATCGCGCCGACGAACATGATTGAATTGATGGGCGTTTTGTAACGCACATGTAGACGCGAAAACCACGCCGGCAACAGGTGATCCCAGCCGGCCACCATTGGCAGCCGCGAGCTGCCGGTGAAATGAATGCTAATCGAGGAAATCGAGCGTACCGTCATCAGCACAATCGCGACTGAAGCAATCGCGCCGGCGATTCGGAATGAATGCAGGCCGAGTCTCAACGTCTGCGGCACCGGGCCGATCAGATCGATTTGATTATTTCCTATGAAAGCGAGAACTGAACTCGTTCCAAAAATGAAGATCAGGGCGATGATCGGCGCGGCGATAATGACAGAGCGGCCGATGTTGCGCGCCGGTGCGCGCGTTTCCCCGGCCAGAATGCCCACATATTCGAAGCCGCTCAGCGCGCCGACCGCCAACTTGGTGAAGATATTGAAACAATAGAAGATCGACATCGTGGGGCCGGCGATTTGGAGCGGGCGATATGCGCTGAGATCACCGCGAGCGAGCATGACGAACGGTAGAACAATTAGCGCGCCGTAAGCCAGAAGCATGGCGAATCCACCGATGTTGTGAAGCCATTTGCCTAACGATAATCCGCGAACACCGGTCCAGCCGAGGCCACCCACCAGAACGCAACTGATGAGCGAGACGCACCACGGGCTGTTTCGCATCCACGCGCCCGGCTCGCCCAGCGCATAGGAGAGATTTGTCGTGACGAACATTCCGCCCATCGCGATCACCATGATCGACAACAGCCAGAGGTTCCATGCCACGACGAATCCGGTGAATTCGTTGAACGCGAACTTGGCCCATTGGTAAATCCCGCCTTCCAATGGCATGAGCCGGTTCAGATAAATGACGACTGCTGCCTGCGGGACATAGAAAAGTAAAATGGCAAGCAACCAGAAAAAGAGGTGTGCTGGCCCAAGCTTCGCGGCCGTGCCGACCCAGCTTGAACCAACGATAAAGACAATCTGCGTCAGGACGAGATCGCGCAGGCCCAGAGGCTTTGTGAGCGCAACGCTGTGTTCTTCGACATCGCGTTCGGCGCGGTCCAGCTCGGTTGTCATCGTTGAAGCGCTGAAGCGGCACCGCTTTAACGTTTTAACGCTTCAGCGGCTTTCCCTTGTCGATTTAATCGTGCTCGTGTTCTGCCCTTTTCGGTGGTGGCGGCTCGTTGCGGAATTCGCGGTGCCGGATCTTGCCGCCGGCATAGGCGATGTAGCCGCCAGTTCCCAAGGTCACAGCGCCCAGCAAAATCGCCGCGACGGCGAGCGGCACAGAAGATTTTGGCCATTTCATCGGCGCTGCGATCGCAATCGCGCTCAAGGCCGCGAGCGCATAGAAAATGTAGATGAGGTCCTCGGCACGATCCTGATGCTCGTCGAGCCAGGCTTGCCCATCGGAGTCGGCTATCGACAGAACGCGGTCATAAGCTTGTTGGCCGAATTCGTAAACCGGCCACGCCGAAGTGGAACTGATGAGTACGAGCGCCAATGTAGCGATCTGAGCACGCCGGCTCCTTAAAAAAAGCGCGATGATCAGGCCGACCCAACTCAAAAACAATCCGTAGATTGGCAACGGATTGATCAATACGTGGATATATTCGGGCTGCCGCAAATCTCGAAGGAACGTGTCGATCATAATTTGCCTTCCCAGCGGGTCCCAAAAACTTGTGCAGCAGTCTTCGCCTTGTCGGGTGGCAAATATTTAGGCCAATCAGTGATCGTGAAATGCCACCACTCAGTGCGCAATCCCCAAAAACCGGCATTTCGCATGACAATCTGCAGCAAATGTACATGCGAGCGGATTGCCGGGTCGGCGCCTGTGTAACGCCACATTGCAGCCGGGGTGAAATCGTCGAAATCGCTGGGCATGCGCACGGGGCGATCCCACGCGTCAACCAAGGTAGCATCGACGGCGACGCCCCAGCTATGCAGTGAGCCAGCGCCAATTGCGGGGTTGGCGACATAATCGTTGTTGTGCGCGGCTTGCCAAAGCTTCACCTGCACGGACGGGGGTCGATACGCATCCCAGATTTTCAGCCCGTATTGATAGTGCCGGAGAAAGGCTTGCGCCGTAGCTAAACGCGAAGCGACTTCCGGACGGACGAGGGCGGGTGTTCCAAAGGGATATAGTGGACGTCCGGTGAGATTATTTCGACCTCCGTAGCGCAACTCAACAACGATCGTCGGATCGACGGATTTGATATCAACGAGCTGGATCCCAGCATTTCCATCCAATAAAGGCAGCGCCAGTCCTGCCAGAGTAAATACAAAAAAGCGCGCGTGCCGCATTTGGCTTGATCCGTCAACGCGCTGTGACCACTTCTCCGGTGTCCGTTTTAGCAAGGCGTTCGATGAGAAGGCGCGCGCTATTCTCCGGGACGACGAAGCGCAACTCCAGGTTCGAGTTTCCTTGTCTTTGGATCTCCGGTGGTTGGGAGTAGAGAAACAATTCGGAGTCCGCCAGGCGCAGCCACTGCTGTGGAGCGTCATGTAAGTTTCGGGCGAACTCCGTGGCACTTTTCGACGAACTCATCTTTAAGAGCAATTTGGCTTTTACAGGATTTTGCAAGGTCACTGCAAGACCGAGTAATTGCGGAACCTCGAGCAATTCCCGCGCAAAGATGGGATGAAAAATGCGCGAGAGATCGGGTGGATCGCGCGAAATGAGCCGCAGCGCACTCTCGCGATCGAGCGCTTGGAAACGGTCGAAGAGTTGACCAGTGATTTTCAGGTCCGGCTTCATCCCGAGCCGTACGAGAACTAGCTCGTCCACTTCATTTGGCGCTCCGACGGCAAGCGTCGCTGGCCCCACCCGGGCGACAGCAAGAGCCGGCGCTCGCTCCCAAACTGGCAAACCGCTGATGGTGCGCTTTTGGAAAGTCTTGTCGCTGGCGATCATCCGAATCGCGCGGGAGACATCGCGGCGGGCCTCAACCAGGACGAACTCTCGTGTGTTTCCCGGCTCATCCGTGGTTACAGCACGAGTGATGCGCGCGGCGTCGTGAGGCAATTGCAATCCCGGAGTTGACGCGGCAGGGCCGATCAGGCCCGACCAGGTTTTTGGCCAAATATCGGGTTGGTCTTTGCGCCAGCGTTTCTGGAGATCCGCGCGCTCGAATTGCTCGGTGTTGATCGACAGAATGGTGTCGGTCCCTTGCGGCAACCATTCGCGTTTGCGCGGAGATTGGAGGGTGAGAGGCAGGATAATCGCCAGCAGTGCGACAGCAGAAATGGCGCAGAAGTAGAATTTTCGCAGTTCCTGCTTATCGATCTGACCAGAGAGCAAGGCGAGCTCCGCCCTGTGTTGCAAATGTCGATCCACGGCCTCCCGGTGACGATGGGCCGCCGTTAGCAGATGCGGTGCGTTCGGCGGAGCAATGCCCTGCGAAGCCAGGTGACGGCCAATGTTCAAGTAAGCCGGATTTTTTCGCTCCTCGACGGTTTGATGATGTGCGCGCGCTTCTCGCAACGTTTCCTGTTGGCCGCGGATGTTATCGTTCAATTTTCGGTCGCGCGCCTCAAATTCAGTCCGGACCCGTTGGATATTTTTTTCCACCACAGAAAGTTCCGCCTCTGCAGCGATTAACTTCTCCTTGGCCAGACGCGCTGCATCCGCACTGCCCAGGCGCGCGCGAACAAGTTCGGCGCGCTCTTCCGGGAGGCGTGCGCGACGCGTACTGATGCTTGCTGATCGTGCTTCTAAGTCTGCGGGCGGCGGTTTGAGCGCATGTAGATCGGAGAGTTGTTTCAAAAGATCACGGTCGGCGGTGTCACTCGCCTGAATGCGGCGCTCCACGGCGGTCAGTTCCCGTTCGCAAAGATCGAGAGCGTTCTTCACTTGATTGCGTTGCTGGAGCAGCGGCTTTTTCTCTGCCTCCAGCTTGGACATGGCCGCGTCCTGGTCGCGCTTATTTCGTTGTCGCTCTTCCTCGACCTTCTCTATTCCTTCTTCAATCTGCGCGATCCGGAACGCGACTTCTTTTTGTTCCTGCTCCAGCTTCTTGAGTGCGACGATTTCATTGCGCAGCTCGGGGAAATTCGCCGCTTGCGTAGTGCCTTCGCGTCCGAGATTTATTTCGCTTTTCTGGAGGAGCCGCTTCTCGTACCGCAGCGCCATGCGCGTTCGCTGGCGCTTAACTTTCAATGCGATTTCACGGAAGCCTGTGCGGATGAAACTCACGACAATGACGCTACGTGGATCAAGAGCGGGATAAAATTGAAATCTTGTGTGAAATCATGGCAACGATCCTGCATCGAAGGCTGAAAATGCCGCATTGGTTTACTCTTCCGATTCGCTCAATTTTGCCAGCACGCTGAAATCTTCCAGCGTGGTGGTGTCGCCGGTGACCTCTGCGCCGCTTGCAATTTGTTTGAGAAGCCGTCGCATGATTTTGCCGCTGCGCGTTTTTGGCAGCGCTTCGGCAAAGCGAACTTCGTCCGGCTTCGCGATTGCGCCGATGTGCGTGCCGACGTGATCGCGCAATTCCGCTTTCAGCCCACGAGTGGCATCGACACCTGTTTTCAGCGTCACAAATGCGACGACGCCCTGACCCTTTAATTCATCCGGCCTTCCAACCACGGCTGCCTCGGCAACTTGCGAGTGACTGACCAGCGCGCTTTCAATCTCTGATGTGCCAAGCCTGTGCCCGGCGACGTTCAGGACATCATCAATCCGGCCAACGATCCAGAAATAGCCGTCTTCATCTCGGCGCGCGCCGTCACCGGTGAGATAATTGCCCTTGAATTCGCTCCAGTATTGCTGTCGATAGCGCGCTTTATCGCCGTAAATCGTACGCAACATCGCAGGCCAGGGCCGGCGAATAATTAGTTTACCGCCGACGTTCGGGCCGACTTCGTGTCCCTTTTCATCGACAATGGCTGGATCGACGCCAAAGAAGGGAAGCGTTGCGCTGCCGGGCTTGGTCGGAATTGCACCGGGGAGGGGAGTAATCAGAATCGAGCCGGTCTCCGTTTGCCACCAGGTATCGACAATGGGACAACGCCCGCCGCCGACATTCTTGTGATACCACATCCATGCCTCCGGATTGATCGGTTCGCCGACTGTGCCGAGCAGGCGGAGCGATGAGAGATCATGTTTCGTTACCCAATCATCGCCCCAGCGAATGAATGCCCGGATCGCCGTCGGAGCGGTGTAGAGAATGTTGATGCGATATTGTTCGATGATCTTCCAGAAGCGATCGGGCTCTGGCCAGTTCGGCGCGCCTTCATACATAACGGTCGTCGCCCCATTGGCCAGCGGACCATAAACAATGTAACTGTGACCGGTGACCCAGCCGACATCCGCGGTGCACCAAAAAATATCTTCATCGCGAATGTCGAAGACGTACTTGGTGGTCGAGTAAACGCCGACCAGATAACCGCCCGTGGTATGCAAGATTCCTTTCGGTTTCCCGGTGGAGCCGCTCGTATAGAGCAGGTAGAGCGGATGCTCGCTATCGAGCGGCGTCGGCGGGCAGTTTGCATCGACATACTCCAGTTCCCGATGCCACCAGACATCGCGGCCTTCTTCCATGTGGATGTCGCTTCCGGCCCGGCGAAAAACGATCACACGTTTGATCGATGTGCCGCCGCGCAGCGCGTCATCAACATTTTTCTTTAATGGCACAATTCCACCACGGCGATATGCGCCATCGGCTGTGACCACGGCGACCGCGCCACTGTCGATAATGCGATCACGAATGCTGTCCGCGCTAAATCCACCGAAGACCACGGAATGCACCGAACCAATCCGCGCACAGGCCAGCATCGCAATCGCGGTCTCGGGAATATTTGGGAGATAAATGATGACGCGATCGCCCTTTTTAATGTTGTTCCGTTTCAGCACATTCGCGAAGCGGCAAACTTCGTGATGCAGTTGCTGGTAGGTGAGCGT
>VBQC01000105.1:8208-10162 GCA_005887825.1 Verrucomicrobiota bacterium
AGTGGAGCACTTTTTTCCACGGCGCGCGCCAGAGCAGCTCACTCGCTTCGCGAGCCCAGAATTTGGCCGGCTGCCTGATCGACTCTCGATACATTCGCCGGTATTGAGCGAGACTTTTGATTCGCGCCTTCTTCGCGAAATCCTTCGATGGTTTAAAAACGCGCTTCTCGATCAAGTGCGATTCAATGTTGCTATGCATGAGCAGTCCCTAATATGCCGAAGAAGTTTTCAGGGCAAACACGGCGCGCGATGCCCAAGCGAAAGGTTGCCGCGCTGAGGACTCCGAAAGTGTTCGCGAGCAGGTGCTCGCGATTGCAACTTACACGGATGATTGAACCACCAGGCGACGAGTATTTCGTACGCGAAGCGTTGCGACACGCGCAAAAGGCATACGAAGCCGGCGAAGTCCCGGTCGGCGCAGTTGTCGTGCGAGAAGGCAGAATCATCGCGCGCGCCTATAATCAAGTGGAGTTGCTCAAGGATGCGACTGCTCACGCCGAAATGCTGGCGTTAACGCAGGCTGAGGCGGCCGTCGGCGATTGGCGGCTGACCGATTGCGATCTTTATGTGACCAAGGAGCCATGCGCGATGTGCGCGGGTGCAATTGTCCACGTGCGACTTCGCCGGTTGATCTTTGGCTGCGCCGACCTGCGCGCCGGCGCGGCTGGGAGCGTGATTAATCTCCTGCAACTGCCATCTCTAAATCATCGATGCGACATTACATCAGGAGTTCTAGAAAATGAATGCGCGGCAATCCTTCAGGATTTTTTTCGCAAGCGCCGCGACTAGCCGAAGCGCAAGACCAACACTGATTCCCGGGCGAGTTGTCGAAAGCGCAACACCCGGATTTTAATCTTGCCAGGCTGACGAAACTTGTTCAAGACCTCACGGCCATAAGAAAGGTCTGCAATCGGGGCTTGGAAGTATTGGTGGTGGGTCAGTTTGAAACGCTCAAAGTGATTTGAGCATATCCCGCGTTCCAGCAGGCCCGGTAATGTCGAACGTCACGGGACCGCCCGACGGCTCAATCACTAGATTGAAGCTTAGAAAGCTGCAGCAATCTTGTTCGCGCTCGATGATGCGCGCCAATTCGACCAGTAATCCGGTCCGTTGCTTGAAATGGAGTCGGATGCCATCGGTTCCATCGGAAAGGTCTGTCACGTTGTCGGCACGCTTAAACAGTCCCGGCAAAAGCTTCTTTCGTTGCTTTTCAAGTTGCTGCGGCGACAACGCACAAGAAACTTTTGGGTCTGGTTTTGTTTCCATTGGAGAGGCCGAGATAGAGACAGCGAAGGAGATCAAGATTGCAGCAGTTGTGATGTAGCGCATGTCAGCATCCACTTTGCCATCAGCTTATTGGTCTAGCAATCCTAAGGACAAGATCAATCAAATTGAAACTGACCCACTACTGAAGGATTGGTCTTCTTTTCTCACGCGGCGCATTCTACTATCCGCGGGAACAGCCGCTTTGGGGTGTCTGAAGATCGTGTTCATTCGCCTCCTCGACAATCCGTGTCATCTACAACCGTTTCAACGCTTCAATGAAAGCTAGTCTGAGAATTTTGCTGAATCCAAAGCGGGCACTCGCTGCATCGTAATAAGAGAGGGAGTATTTCCTATGAAGAAGATCACCATCTCAGTCATTGTCGCCTGTCTCGTTCTGGCTGCCGGATGCCGGTGGGTTGGAATTCGAGGCAACGGCCATATCAAAACCGATGAACGCACGATCGGCGCCTTTGCCAACATCGACACCAGCGGCCAATTCCAAATCGAATGGCAAAATGGAGCACCTGCTCTGCGCATCACAACGGATGAAAATCTCCTTTCCTACATCGATAACCACATTTCCGGCGATACGCTGTACCTGGATACGCGCGAGCAGCTGCGTCCAACTCACAGTATCAAAGTGGTCATCTCGAGCCCCACGCGTGCAGGGGCGAAGCTCAGCGGTGCG
>VBQC01000106.1 GCA_005887825.1 Verrucomicrobiota bacterium
AACGGCGGCGTTAATTGTCGAAATCACGACAGACTGCTTGATGGCGGATTGAAGCGTCCAGATGCCCGTTCCCTTCTGACCAGCCTTGTCGAGGATCATATCGACCAGCGGATTGCCGGTCTCGGGATCGATCTTTCGGAAAATCTGGGACGTGATTTCAATGAGATAACTGTCGAGCTCGCCCTTATTCCATTCGGCAAAAGTCTCGGCTAGTTGCGCAGCATCCATCTCCACGATGTCTTTGAGGATGGCGTAGGCTTCGCAGATCAATTGAATGTCGCCGTACTCGATTCCGTTATGCACCATTTTGACGTAATGACCGGCGCCATCCGGTCCCATGTAACGGCAGCACGGTTCGCCATCCACTTGCGCCGCGATCTTGCGAAAAATGGGCGCGATGATTTCCCACGACTCGCGGGAGCCGCCCGGCATGAGGGACGGGCCTTTAAGCGCGCCTTCTTCGCCACCGGAGACGCCGCAGCCTACAAAATGAATTCCGCGGTTCTCTAATTCTTTGCCGCGCCGTTGGGTGTCTGTGAAGAGAGAATTTCCGCCGTCGATGATGACGTCGCCTTTCTCCAACAAGGGCGCGAGCTGTCCAATGACCGCATCCACCGGCGCACCGGCTTTCACCATGATCATCGCTTTGCGTGGTCGCTTGAGGGCGCCGACGAATTCCTCCATCGTGCGCGTCGGCTGAATATTTTTTCCCTTGCCGCGACCGCTGGCGAATTTCTCCGTGACTTCAGTCGTGCGATTAAAAACGGCGACAGAAAATCCCTTCGATTCCATGTTCAGGGCGAGGTTTTCACCCATCACAGCCAGACCGATTAGGCCAATCTCACATTGATTCGGGGTCATTTTAGTATCTTCTTGTCTGACGCCTCAAAAGAGACGAGACCTCACTGTAGCGGGCATTTGGAGCGCATGGCAAATCCGGTTTGCAAAGTTTTATTGACGAAAGCGCCGCTTAAAGCGCCAGAGAATGATGTCGATCCTGCGGCCGGCGCCGTTGTGGTTTTTTGGGGCGTTGTTCGCGAGCTTGAGGATGGGCGCAAGATCGAGGGCATCGATTACGAAGCGCACCGGGCAATGGCCGAGCACCAATTGCAATTAGTCGCGGAGGCCGCGACGGAGAAGTTTCAATTGAAGAAAGTCATGATTCATCATCGGGTCGGTTTCGTACGCGCTGGCGAGCCATCACTATTTCTTCGAGTCTGGGCGCAGCATCGCGCGGCTGCTTTCGAGTCGAGCAAGTGGATTGTGGACGAGCTGAAGAAAAATGTGCCAATCTGGAAGCGACCGCGATTTAGGACTAACAACCGAAGAAGGCCAGGATCACCAATCCCGGCTACAGCAGAATGAATTGGGCCAATCGTTTAACCCTTAGCCGTCTGGCGCTGACGGTGCTTTTTGTTCTGGCGTTAAACTCCTCCTGGCAATATGCGCGCACGTCTGCCCTTGCGATTTTTCTCATCGCCGGACTGACAGATTTCATCGATGGAGAAATCGCTCGGCGCTACGGAGTCATCACGAATTTCGGCAAATTGATGGATCCACTGGTGGACAAGATCATGATGGCAGCGGCGTTTATTTCGCTGGTGCCTCTGAAAGCTGTGCCGGCGTGGGCAGCCACAACGGTGGTGGCGCGCGACTTTTTGATTACCGGTTTGCGCATGATGGCTAGTGCCGAGGGCCGCATCCTTCCCGCCGAGCGTCTCGGCAAACACAAAACCTCCTGGCAGATCATCACCGTTATATTTTTCCTCGGCCTGCTTTCGATCGCCGAGCTGCGATATGCGAACGCCACATCGACGTGGTGGCTGCGGGCGTGGCACGAAGCAGGACCGATCCTCGTCTGGATTACGGTGGCGCTGACGATTTATTCTGGCATCGGTTTTGCCTGGCGGAATCGCGAGTTGATTGCGCCGGACCAATAGCGGGCAACGGGAATCGAACTCGGCGATGACATGGGTTACGCTGATGTTGGTTTTCATGGCTGCAAAGATATTCCAACGCCGAACCTTGATGCGCTGGCCAGATCTGGCGTCAACTTCACCAGCGGCTATGTTTCCGCGCCTTATTGTTCTCCAACACGCGCCGGGCTTTTGACCGGCCGTTACCAGCAAAAGTTCGGACACGAATTTAATCCCACAAGCCGGGAGACCGGTCTGCCACTCACCGAAAAAACGATTGCCAATCGCTTGAAACCTCAGGGCTACACGACAGGTTTGGTCGGCAAATGGCATCTCGACAGCATGCCGGAAATGCATCCTCAGAAACGCGGTTTCGATGAATTCTTCGGATTTCTCGGCAGCTCGCACAGTTACTTCAAATGGGACGGCATGTTGCGCGGCACGGAACCTGTAGATGGTAAAGAATATTTCACTGACGCTTTCGGCCGGGAGGCTTGCAGTTTTATCGAACGGCACAAAGGCCAGCCGTGGTTTCTTTATCTGGCGTTCAACGCTGTCTACACGCCGATGGACGCAACCGATGATCGCCTCGCGAGATTCGCGAAAATTCTGGACAAACAGCGTCGCACTTACGCGGCGATGATGTATGCGATGGACGAAAATGTCGGCCGCGTTTTGAAAAAGCTCGCCGACACAGGTCAGGAGCAAGACACCTTTATAATTTTCATCAATGACAATGGCGGTCCAACGATGCCCGGTGTGACGGTCAATTGCTCGGTTAACGATCCTCTGCGTGGTTCCAAACGCACGACGCTCGAAGGCGGCATTCGCGTTCCATTTATAGTATCCTGGAAAAATCACATCAAGGCCGCGGTCCTCGACAAGATGGTCATTCAACTCGATCTCACCCGCACCGCACTCGAAACCGCCGGCGCCGATACCAGCGACACCGACGGCGTAAATCTTTTGCCATATCTTTCCGGCGAAAAGAAAACCGCACCGCACGACGCGCTGTATTGGCGGTTTGGTGAGCAGATGGCGATCCGCTTGGGCGATTACAAACTTGTCCATTATGACAGCAACGTGGACACGCGAACAGGCAAACACAATCAGCCAATTGCCGGCCCGAAACTTTACAATCTCGCCACGGACATCGGCGAAACCAATGATCTTTTCGGCCAGATGCCGGACAGGGCGAAAGAGCTGCAGGCGAAATGGGAAGCGTGGAACGCTACGTTAATAAAACCTCTCTGGGGTTTGCCAAAGTGACACGGATGGTGATCTGGGGGAAAAGAAAAGCAAAAAGAAGAAAAGTTAAAACGTGGACGCGAGCCTGTATCCCGCAACAAACCTGAAGGCTGAACATCAGCGGACGACTTCCACTCCGAAAGAAATGCGAATTGCCTTTTTTTGCGTGGTCGGAATTATGCGTTCGTGGAAAATCTCAATCTATGTAAATAGCTTCGTGAACGATTAAGAAAGCTTTCTTGGGATAAAATTACTCCCAACCCGCCGGACCTGCCATCCCCCTCAATCGTCGCGATACGTATAACAAATCCTTTCGGTTTTTCCGACAGTGCTTTACGAGGGAAGCGGATCTCGGTAGATAAATTCGGTTGCAGAAAATCGGCAGTGAAATTGATTTTGTCATCTTGTCGAAGCTTATAGACCTGAGTGTCCGACCGCTTGCAGCCGAGGATTTTGATGGCTTCATCAACTATTGGTTTGGACTTTCACAGGCGGAGATCGAGTGCTTGGGAATCGCAATTGATCGCCTGCCGTCAGCCGCTCGAATGCGCTCCGATTTGGAGGCGATGCTCGTTGCGCCGGATGATGGCGTGCGCAGTTTTTTTGTGCTTGCCTGGTGCATCAACGGCGAGGCGATCGGTCATTCGTCACTCAAAGACATTGTGCCCGCTGACTCTGGCAGCATTCATTTGCACATGTGGCGCGCGGATTTGCGCGGCAAAGGGCACGGCCCCCATCTTTTTTGTCTGGCAGCAGTCGATTTTTACGAACGCTTTAGGCTGAAGCGCATCGTTTGCGAACCTAAAGCTGACAACGCGCCGCCGAACCGGCTGCTGCAAAGGATAGGATTTCCGCGCATTTCGACCCGCATCGGGAGATCATCGGAACTGAGCAGCATCTGCAAGCTCAATCGTTACGACATCGTGCGCGAGATCGCTGAAGATTATTTGCTTACGCGCGGATCGCACAAAAACAAACCCGGAAAGGGACCCCACAGATAGCTTTATCTCCTAGCGTTACTGGTTGCGACACGCCAGCGTGGGACTAATTTCCGACGTGCTTGCATACGGTCGCTTGTGGTACGGCGAGCCAGACGCAATCAGCAATGCGATCGGTTCCGCAAAATTTTGCAGCTGGTCACATGATGCAGCGATCCACGTTCACGACGCTGGCAAGGTAATCGCTTTGCTAGGAGACGCTTTTCCAAAGGAGACACTTGATTCTCATTTTCACGGGCTCAGGCAAGCGCGCCTTGATTTGCCTTTTAATATATCCTTTCGATCGAGTCGCTAGGCGCACAACGAAAGCACAAGCATCTGCCATCAGAGAGTACAAATTTCCAACAACGGGCGAGGTCCTCGCTGCTCGTTGAAAGCATGCCTCCTTCAGACCGAACCCTTTAGTCAAAGAGTAGCCGTACTTCGCAAATTCAGGTTCATACTTCGCGGCGATATACCGATAGTAAGGTTTAAATAGGGAGGTATTCAAAAGGTCAGACCAGCAGCTGAAATACTTCTGGTTGTGAACGCTGGTCAGGTTTTCCATCGCACCTTCTGGAACGCGCACACCTCGGGGATTGCGCCATTGGGCAACATAACGGAACGTGTCTTGTGTAGGTGGGTCGGGAACACGTGTGCCGATGAATGCGGCAATCTCCTCATGGTACTTCGCCGGATTTTCGACGTAATCCTCGTACCGTAACGCGTACATATGCTTCAAATATTTTCTGTCTTCGTCAAACAATTGGTGGCAGTGCAACCAGACTTTCCATCTCTGGGTAGAGATACTCACCGGTACAGGATGGCGCCATATTACGACAAAGTAGCTGTCCGGGAATGCCGCTTGTAGAAACCGAGTTATGAGAAGGTTCCCAGGGGTCTTCTCAACGCAGATGCTCTTGCTGGCATCCCAGCGAGCATGCCAGCTCGTCCGCAGGCTCGCGATGTTTTCTGGTGTTAACAACTCCGAGGTCTCGGTGCGGTGTGCCCGTGGGTCGAACCCAAACCTACCAGCTTCGCCGAACTGCCCATCGAATGGGTAAACATCTTGGAGAAACCGCCCCTCATCCATTAATACGCCTGTATTTTTGAAGCCCGTGCAGTTTTCCAGCCGCGCAATATTACGACCGAGCACACTGGTCCCGCTTCGCTGCAGACCGCATACGAAGATATACTTACGGCGACTTTGATCACGGTTCTGCAGATGCGTAGTTTCGTTCATTGGTTCTTGTTTAATTTTCTCACAGTGTCGAGTAAATCTGTTGCCACTTTTCGTTGCGGCTGAAACATGCAGATAAAAACAATCCCGGTAAGGACTCCAACAGGCGCGCAGATGAGTAACTGAGTCAGCGGGTGCGACTGGCCGACCATTGCGCGCATCAACCAAGTCGCCACAAACATGACCACCCAAAGAGGCAAATGCCGCAAGGATCTTGTCCACAAATCAGAAGTGCTTACCGGACCGCGCCGCCCGGCGATATAGTACAAGATCGGCATCCGAACCAGGAGACCTGTAGCCGAGAAAGCGATCGCCACACCCAAAGGTCCAAACGGCAACCCGACTATGAAAGAGGCGAGCGTCAGTAAAGCATTGATCGAAGTCACGCGGAAAATGTCTTTACCTCGTCCCTGGCTGGTGAGCAGCCAGTTGCCAGCAGCAGAGAGTGGAAGCTGAATCGCGGTAAATGTGAAGCCGGCGAAAATCGTACTCACCTGACCCCACTTACGCCCTAGCAATACCAGAGTTACCGGGAGGGCCAGCGCAAGCAGTAAGCTCGAGAAAAAAAACACACTCATGACGATCGCTTCGTAAAGCCGGAGAAATGTCGAGCGATAACGCTCTGGTTGAGACTGTAGACGGGACAAGGTTGGGAGGAAGACTGCGCCGATTGGCAAGAGGAACTGTTCCAGCGGTCGAATGACCAGGGCAGCTCCGCGCGAATAAAGGCCAACCGCAATGGCTCCGTAAAACCGGCCGATCAAGAGATTGTCGCAGCCTCTAGCCAGGCTAAATACGAAATCTCCGGCAGTTTGATGGACGCCGAATGCGACCAATGGGCGTATTCCGCTGTTTCTGCTAGGCAACTGCGGATGCCAGCGAGACACCAACCCCGTTAGCAAAAATGCCGCGATTTCCGTCGCAAGGCTTAGACCGACTAAAGACCAATAGCGATAGCGCAACAGCGCCATGACAACGCCCACAAGAACACCGGTCGCCATGGACCCGACTTCGATTAATGCAATAGCTTTAAAGCGCATCTGCCGTTTAAGCAGCGCCAGATGTTGGACCCTGAAGCCACCTATCAGGAAGGTAGTCGAAAGAACAAGCGTGATGTATGTTATTCGCGGGTCGCGGTAAAACCAGGCCATAGCCGGCGATAAAGCGGCTAGAATGAGAGCGCACAAGCCGCTGACCGCGAGGTTTATCCAAAAAAGATTGGAAACCTGGGCCTGCGTGATGTGTTCTCGCTGCACGGTGGGTGTAGAAAGGCCTGCGTGCCGAAAAATTGCCAGAAACCCGGTGACCGCAGTCACCATGGCCACAAGACCGAAATCTCGTGGCGTCAGCAGACGTGCGAGGATGACCGTAGAGGCAAGGTTCAACCCGAACTTCGCTGCTTGGGCTGACACCGTAACTGCCCCGCCCGAGATTGTATGCCGCTTGAGATTCCGCAAAAGATGATCGGTCTTGAAGTGTTCCTCGTTGCGTTCCTCCTCCTCCTTTGGATGGAGCAGACGGGATGTCGAACCGGTCGGCGGGATCACGCTAGCAAAGAAAGAGGATTTTCAGTATTCATCGGAACGGATGAGAGCTTCACACGGGCCGAGTTCGCGCGAAGACTTCTATTCCACTGGTCCATGTTTCCGCCTTCCAGACGAAACAAGGGCTTTGTCCCAGGATCGCAATATAGACCATTTGCACCGATTCCAGCGCTGACGAACACGTTTAGCTGCGGAAAAGCCAAACACCTTCTGAATCCAGCGGTACTTCCAGGATACCTTGGGAATTTCCAATCGGCCGCCAAGCATTGCCGCAAGCTGTTGTGATTGTCTCACGAAAGCCGGTTGTTCCGGATAGAAGTTGATTAACCATGTCTGCAGAGACTTCAGGCACGCCGCGCGAACTCTGTCGTTGTCGTCGAATGCCCGAAGATAGCTCATTTCCAACTGCGTACTTAAAAGGTGAGACTCCATTTTCCTAGTCGACCGGCCCATGTAACTTGCGCTGGAAGAGGTTCTCGTACGGTAGAATACAGTAGCTTCTGGCACGAAGCGGATCCCATTACTTGCCAGGATGACGCGGCAGAAATACTCGCCATCTTCACAATATATTAGGCGCGTGTCCCATGGGCCCACCGCCTCCGTCAGTTCACGGCTGACAAGCCAGGTCGCCGGATTCATGTGCGCCTTATTTTCCCACTTACGAACGAGCCATTCCAAGGGAGCGAGATCGGCCCAAAGCGGCGTCCGATTAAACCAGGCCCGATGAGGTCGATACATAAAGTAACCCCAAGGACACGAGAATAGGATACGTTTATCGGCCGCTTTAACTGCCGCTTCCATTTGTCGTGCGATTTTGTCGGGTGAAAGCAAGTCATCAGCGTCAAGCCATTGAATGAAGTCGCCCTGACAAAGTCTGAATGCCCGGTTTCTCGCTGCTGAACCGCCTTGGTTATCCTCCGTGACAATAGAAAGATTCTTCGACGCAAACTGCCGCGCAATTGAAACCGTTTCATCGCGAGAGCCATCATCAACGAGAATGATTTCTGTTCTCGGCCAAGTCTGCGCCAGTGCGGATCGAACGGTCTGAGCGATCCACCGCTCGGCGTTGTAAGCCGGTATCAGGATAGAAACAAGATGCGTCATTAGAGCGGCACCCCGAGCTTCGCCAACCAGACTTCGCCCGGCGACCGCCGACTACAGCAAGTCAAGAGGCTAAGAGCCGAGGTCATAGGTGAGAAGTCAGAGTCACACGATTATAGGAAAGCTGGACTAAGCATCGAGGGTTGAGCGACTGAGACCTGATACTGCCGGCTAATTCGCAGGCGGTTAAATTCTGCCAGGGCCATGCCGACAATCTGGTCCATATTGTAATAGCGGTACGTGGCGAGTCGGCCAACGAAGCCGACGTTCTTCTCCAACGCGGCACGCTCAGCGTATTTAGAATAAAGCGCTTTCGCGTCCGGAGCTGGAATTGGATAGTACGGCTCGTGGCCAGGCCCGAAATTTTGGGGATACTCGCGCACAATCGTAGTGGACGGAAGCTTTTGCCCCCTCGCATGTTTGATTTCTACAATGCGAGTAAAGTCGTGATCGTTCGGATAATTCACTTGCATGGCCGGCTGGAAATATTCCTGTGGCAGGGTTTCTGGTTCGAAACGAAGTGAGCGGTAAGGCAGGCGACCGAAACAATGATCGAAGTACTCATCTATCGGCCCAGTGAAAATAAGGTGACCAAACCGCACGTGTTGACGTACCTCGCGATAGTCGGTGTTTAGCCACACGTCGATTTTTGGATGCGAGAGGATTTTCTGAAACATCGATGTGTAACCATTTTTTGGCAGAGCTTGGAATTTTTCTGAGAGATAGCGATCATCACGGTTCGTGCGGATCGGAATGCGCCCGCAAACACTTGGATCGAGCTGCCTGGCATCGCGTTGCCATTGCTTGCGCGTATAATTTTGGAAGAACATTTCGTACAGCTTCCATCCTACTTGCGACACAATCACCTCTTCAGAATTTTTTGGGTTGGCGATCTTAACACGCCATTCAGCCAACTGTGCCTCCATCTCCTCAGTAGTTGATGGTCGTCCGATGAGTTCCTCGAAGGTGTTCAGATTAATGGGAAATTGCCAAAAGCGGCCGTGTGTCCAAGATAAGATCTTATACTCCACTGGGTGCCACTCAGTGAACTGACTGAGGTAATCGACGATACGCTGGGAATTTGTGCGGAAATAATGTGGACCGTAGTCGTGGACCAGAACGCCTGCCCTATCGTGATGGTCGTAGGCATTGCCACCAATATGATTACGTCGTTCGACGACGAGACAGGTTTTGCCAAGCTGGCTCGCAATTCGCTCGGCAAGCACCGAACCGGCAAAACCCGCACCGACAATGAGGAAATCGAAACTCATGAGGCGGGATTCATCGAATAATCAGACGATCCTCTGTTGTCCCGGTGAACATGCTAATCGGTTATCCGTGCTCTCTTGAGTCGAAGAAGTCTCGAATGAGCTCTGTCGGGGCCGAGTTTGCGTCGGCGCCTTGGTGCAAAATTCGACGGAACTCATTGTGATCCGCTACAATGTCATAGTTGTCATTCGTGCGAACGTGTAGAGAGGACACGGTCGAGCTGGCGTACTTCTGCATTTCGTCGAACCAAGCTTCGTACCAGGAATCTAGGAACTCCGAATTGCGGTACATCTTAAGGAGAATGCGGTGTCTGCTCGCCGGATCTATGGTTGTCTCGCTCTTCGACTTTCTTTTTACCAGTTCTTCAGCTGAATTGAACAACGTGATCACGGTGATTTTTTCAGCTGACGAGAGAAGATGTAGCGCCGGGTCTCTTCCGTGGGACTGGACCGGTCGGCCAAAAGGACGCAGAAGATCATAATGAAAGACGAGGGTGTTGATTGGCCCCGTCACCAGTGTGTCGAGCCTACTTATCGGGGTAATGGCGATGTATCCGTCAGGTATACCGAAGCGCTGTCTCTGTTCGGCTGATTTAAGGATGTCATTCCAGCGACAACCACCAGATGATTAATCTGTCGGCGGCGCGCCTCGATAATGAACCTGTTCTCGAAGCTCGATCTGTGAACGATGACGGGCTCGAACGCCTTCGTGTGTCCGTTGATAACAATCGACAGCGCCGTGGGCGTGAATGTGAAGGTCCGGTCCGCCGCTCTCCTGGCATCCTTCGGGTTGTCCAGTAGCGCGATCGGCGCGTTTGAAACGTCCCACATGGTGAAGGAGTGCGCGACCCTGAACATCTGTTTTCTATCTACAGCAGCTACCTCGAGATAGAGTCGCTTCCGCGTAATGCACATTAACTTGCGCACAACAGAAATGGGATCATAAAGATGGTGAAGCACATTCAGGCAGAGCACCCGGTCGAACGATTTTGCTGGTGCGGTCCAGTGCTCAACATCCTCGCGCAAGTAGGTCGGCCGCGGCCGCACGCGAAGGATCTCGGCAATGTAACGCGCGTGACGAATGCGTTCCGGTGACGTCTCGAGCCCTATAGCCGAAGCGGCACCCCGTCGCAAGGCTTCGATGCAGAACCGCCCTTGCGCCGAACCGACGTCGAGAATGGATTCCCCGTCCAATTGATCAGCGAATAATATGCCATCGATCGATGTGCGGTCGCGGCCGGGGGTGGACAGGCCCTCTCCAAGATCAATCTTCTGATACGTTAGATGCTCGGACCTAAGAAGCTTCTCAATCCTGGCTCGTTGGTCGTTTTCGCTCGTTTGCATTCCGTCCGCGTCAGCGGACGGATTCGTTTCTCTGATCCCGAGACTTCGAACGCCGCCGAAGATCTGCAAGAGGGGAGAATGCATAGGGAGTCTCTTTCTTTCTCCCGGCAGTTACTTGTTTAACTGCTACATCCAGATAGGGTCAGAGCGCTCCCGGGAGCAAAAACGTCCCGGCCCGATCCAGATTTCCCCGACGCTGCATTTTGCGCAAAGCACCGTTAAAGTGTCAAGCTTCATCGCTCAAACGTCTGCATGAACCCCCTCGACATGTTACTGAATCTGAAGAAAGAGGCGGCGACCGCTCATAAGCTTCAACCGCGCGCCGGTTTTTAGCGCACATTAATCATTGCCGACAATGTGGCGCCCAGGCTTCCTCATTTCGAGCTTAATACCAAGCTCTTTGGAACTGTCGCGGTCAGTGCCTCGATTTGCTTCTCTCGGTGCGCGAACTTCGCCTCAAAAATGTCTACGCTGTTCTTCCGCCCGGGCAGTGCTGCCCCAAGAACTCATTGAGCAGCGTCGCGCCGACGGCTTCATAGTACTGTGTAGGCTTTTTTTTATCTTGGGTCCGGAGCGAAAGCTCGCGCGGTTCTGCGCGTAGTTGATTGCCTGATCTTTCTCCGGGAAGACAGGCTTGACGCCGGGAGATTCAACATCCCAGCCCCAGCGGTGCGGTCTGATTTCAATCACTGTCATTGCAATTCGGCTTGTTTTCTTAAAAACCAGCATAACTGTTCATTTGAACATGAGCGAGCGCGAAAACGACCAACCACTGCCGAGGCGAACAATGCGCCGTAGAATTTCCTCAGATGTTTGGGAGCAAACTAAGACGGCTTACGCCAGCGGCATCGGCTTGCGCGAGATCACGCTGTGAAATGTGTCATTCCAGAATCGATCTTCACATGGCCGCGCGGACAAGTCGATGCGCGGTCATGGGACGCTGCGCTTGACGTGGTTCAGCAGAGCCTTCTCGGAATTGCCGTTGCCAACGACGTGAACGATGAGGAGGATCGCGTGCTCACTGCGGTTTTTATGGAGTGCGAAGAACTGCGAGCAAAAACGTATTTAGAGGTTGGTACGACAAACCACAAACTCGACTAAAGCGCGAAGTGCACCGATAAAAAAGGCGGGGCCACAAGTCAAAAAACGCGGCCCGGGCGTGAAAAGCTGTGGGCCGGAACACAATGGACAATGGCGGAAATAGGCGGATCAGTTATGACTTTTCGCCTGTTCCGTTATGACTACGGTCTCGAGGGAGGCTTGTTTTCGTAGGGAAAATAGCGGGCAACGGGAATCGAACCCGCATGGCCAGCTTGGAAGGCTGGAACTTTACCATTAAGCTATGCCCGCGCGGCATTAAGCTGCCGCGCTGCGCCACAAATGCCAACTCCCATTTTTCGAAAGTCGGCGGTAATCGCCCGCCCACGCGCAATACCGGTTTCTTATTTCTCGAATGCGGTCGCGACCAGCGTGGCGTTGTGGCCGCCAAAACCGAACGAGTTACTTAACGCCACCCGCACTTTCTTCTCGCGAGCGACATTTGGCGTGTAATCCAGGTCGCATCCTTCTCCGGGATTTTCCAGATTGATCGTTGGCGGGATCACGGAATCGCGAATGGCGAGCGCGCACGCCGCAATTTCTATTCCACCAGCCCCGCCTAACAAATGGCCGGTCATCGATTTGGTGGAGCTGATGGAAACGTTGTAAGCTCGTTCGCCGAACACTTCTTTAATCGCCCGCGTTTCGCAAAGATCGCCGATGTCGGTGGCAGTTGCGTGCGCGTTGATGTAATCAACCTCTTCGGGAGAAACGCGGGCATGATCGAGCGCGAGCTGCATGGCGCGCACGGCGCCTTTGCCGTCCGGAGGCGGCGCGGTCATGTGGTACGCGTCTGAAGAAAGCCCGTACCCTGTCAGCTCGCAATAAATCTTCGCGCCACGCGCCTTGGCGTGTTCGAGCTCCTCCACCACCACGATCCCCGCACCCTCGCCTATGACAAAACCGTCGCGGTCTCGATCAAACGGCCTCGAAGCGCGTTCGGGTTCGTCATTGCGCATGCTGAGCGCTCTCATAGCTGAAAATCCCGCAAGGCCAATTGCGACAATCGAAGCTTCCGAACCGCCAGCGAGGAAAATATCGGCATCGCCAAATTTGATGGTGCGCCAGGATTCACCGATGGCGTTGTTCGATGTCGCGCAGGCGGTAACAATACACATGTTGGGTCCTTGCAGGTCGTACTCCATCGAGATGAGTCCGCTGGCCATGTTGCTGATCAACATCGGAATCGTGAACGGTGAAGTTCGCGACGGCCCTTTCGTCAAGAGGATCGTCAACTGATCCTGCAGCGTTTTCAGTCCGCCGATTCCGCTGCTAACAATGACACCGAAGCGATCGCGGCGCCTCAGATTCTCGACATCGATTCCACTGTCGTCGAGCGCCATTTTTGCCGCTGCCAACGCGAGGTGAGCAAATCGGTCGGTGCGCCGGACATCCTTCGGATTTCTAAAGAACGCTTTCGGGTCGAAGCCGCGTACTTCGCCGCCGATTTTGCAGTCGTAAGCGCTGGTATCGAACGCTTCTATCTTACGAATACCGCTGACGCCGTTCTTCAGATTCGACCAAAACGTCTCCACGTCGTTGCCAAGTGGCGTGATGGCGCCCAATCCAGTAATGACGACTCTGCGATCGTTGTTCATTGAGTGGTTTAGCGATTTACCGCGCGAAGTTCTGGTGCTGATGGTTCGAGGTCAAAGCACAATCGCTCAATCTCTAAATCGCTAATGCGCTAACTATCTTAGCTCGTTCCCATCCCGACGCTTTGCACGGTCTGGAAGAGCTTTCCTTCGGTCTTAATAGAAGGCGCGATAATAATCTCGGTTTGCTGAAATTCGGCGATACTGCGAGCACCGACATTACCCATGCAGGTGGTAATTGCACCGACCAAGTTTTGGCTGCCATCATCAACTTCTGCCGGACCGAAGAGGATCTGCTTTAGTGATCCGGTTGTGCCGACTTTGATGCGCGTTCCTCGCGGGAGATTTGCGTGCGGAGTGGCCATGCCCCAATGGTATCCGCACCCGGGAGCTTCCTGCGCTTTGGCAAACGCGCTGCCCACCATTACAGAGTCCGCGCCGCAAGCGAGCGCTTTGCAAACGTCACCGCCTCTACTCATCCCGCCATCCGTGATGATCGGCACGTAGCGCGAAGTTTTCTTGAAGTAAGCATCGCGTGCCGCCGCGCAATCGACTGTCGCGGTCACTTGCGGGACACCGAGGCCGAGCACGCCGCGTGAAGTGCAAGCCGCTCCTGGTCCGACGCCGACTAAAACCGCAGCCGGTCCGCATTCCATGATCTCGAATGTCACATCGTAACCAACCGTGTTTCCGACGATGACCGGGATGCACATTTCGCGGCAAAATTTTGCCAGATCGAGCGATTTATACTCGGACGAAATATGCCTGGCGGTGGAGACCGTGCTTTGCACAACGAAAACGTCGGCACCTGCTTCTTGCGCGATCCTGCCGAATTCAGCCGCGCGCTGAGGGATGGAACTAACCGCGGCCAACACACCTCCGTCTTTGATCTGGCGTACGCGCCCCGCGATTAAATCTTCCTGGACCGGTTCCTGGTAAATTCTTTGCAGTAACGCAGTAAGGTCGGATTTGTCAGCTTCCACGATTTTTTGCAGCACTTCCTGCGGATTTTTGTAGCGCGTTTGCACTCCTTCAAGATTCAGAACGGCCAGCCCGCCGAGCCTGCTCATGGCAATGGCGAAACGGACATCGACCACCCCGTCCATCGCGCTGGCAAGAATCGGAATCTTTAGCTCAAGCGGCTCCGCCTCTTTGCGTGGCAAACGGAAAGTAATATCGACTTCATTCGGATTAATCGTCACACGGCCAGGCACGAGCGCGATTTCGTCGAACCCGTAGGTCACGCGTGCTTTGCGATTGCGGCCAATCCACATTCCCATGTTAAATTTGCTCCATCTTAAATCGTTCGTTCAAACTTCCACAGCGCGGGCACCGGGGAAGCAATGCGTCAGTTCGATCTTCAAATTCAAACGCGCAAATCACGCAGCGCAACCGGTGTTGTAAAGCCTGCCGCTCGCGCCGCCGGCGATTCCACTCTCCCACTATCCAGAGGAGAAAAACTGCCGCAAGAAAAAGCAGCAAATAAATCGTGACGAGGGCGGTGAGACTGACGCGGATCACGGGGTCGCGGTTTCTGTCGGCGTTGCCCGCGGGTGTGTAACATCACTGCCCCATTCGATCGTCGCGATTCCCCAGGTCAGAAATGGATCGACTTTCGCAGCGTTTTCCGAGCTTTGGGGAAAACGACAGCGTGTGAGATAGCGGCGAGCCTGTTCATCCAGCGCAGGATCGCCCGAGGAATTGAGATGAAAGCAATATCGAATTTCTCCGAGGTTACTCACGGCGACCCGAAAGCGGATCGTTTCCGGCGCCTCGTTGGTAGAAGCCGCAAAAACCCGATCTGGCAGCATTGGAGCGCCAAGAGAATCGAGCTCTTGTGAAAACGAGACAGACGTTGTGATCTGGCTAATGACAGGGAGAGCTTGTCGATGGCGGAACGACACGGCGCCTGGCGGCTGGGAGCTCGGGATGCGCAAATCGACCTCCTGCGGTGGAACCTCTTTTAAGACCGGCTCTGCCGCGAGGTAAGATGGTATGTGCTCGACTCTGGGCGGGGCGCGGCGCGTTGCCTCAGGTGGACGCTGCGTTGTGAAGGCGAGCGCAGGATCTTCCGCATCGATCCAGCGAAGCAACGTGCGGCCTTCCTGGGAGGCGGGCGTGATCATATTTACCCGGGCCGGGGGTGGGAGCAGCGCTACTGTCGGCGGGTAAACAATTTGGAAAACATAGAAACAAAAAGCGTGTGCGACTAAAGAAAGCGCTAGAAAAGCGGAGATCGCCACTTTTCGGCGCCGAGGAGACTCCCAATTAAAAAGAAGCGGCTCGGCAGCAAATTCAGGAGTGGATGCGTTCATCGCGACGGAGTCGCAGCCAACGCGACAGATGTGATGCCGTGTTCAAGCGCGGCGTTTGTCACCTGTGCAACCATTTCATAGGGAGTCGAGCGGTCGGCCTTAATGATAATCGACAGGCCCTCACGCTTGGCAGCATCCAGTAATGGCCCGAGTTGCGCGATGGTGACTTTCTGGTCCCGATAATAGATGGCCGGGACTGTGCCGCCGGTAATGCTGATGATTTGCTGGTTAGTCTGCGGGCCAAGCGTAAAACGCGAGAACGGCATCGAAACGGAAATGCCTTGCTGCAAAATAAAATTCGAACTGAGCAGGAGGAAAAAAACGAGGAGGAAGGTCACGTCCACCCCCGCCAGAAAAACGAGCCAACCGAAGTTATATTCCTTCGTACGGCTAAGCTTCATGAGGCGCTGCAGTGCTGATCTATTTACCAAAATCGTCGTTTAAGAATCAATTCGTGCCTCGGATTCGGCCATCTGTCCGGGCGGTTGGAAGCTGATGATGCCACTGATCGGCCGGCTCTCCGTCAACATATGGACGATCTCAATCCCCGCGCGCTCCATGTCGTGGAGCATAGTGTTCACGCGTGAAGAAAGATAACTATAAGCGACAAAGGTTGGCGTGGCCACGACCAGGCCCGCCGCGGTTGTCAGTAAACTCTTATAGACGCCGCTCGAAAGCTCGGTGACCGTCGCATAACCGCCGCTTGAGGCAATAGTGCCAAAGGCGTCGATCATTCCAGCAACGGTCCCAAGCAATCCGAGCAATGGCGCGAGGAAGGCGATCGTAGCCAGCACTCCGAGAAACCGTTCCAGCTTCGGTACTTCGAGTTGAGCGGCTTCCTGCACAATATCGCGCAATTCCGCTCGCGGCGCGTCGTGCCGGATGATCGCGGCATGAATCACGCGCGCGACCGGGCCGGATGTCCCGGCTGATTCATGCAAGGCCTCAGCGAAATTGCGACGGCGAATAAGGTTCGAGAGGCCTTTTAAGAATTCGCCTACGTGGATCGTAGCACGATGAAAGTAGAAGAGGCGCTCGGCAAAGACGGCGATCGAAATAACGCTGCAGGCCAGAATTGGCCACATCAACAACCCACCTTTTTGAATGTACTCAATCACGCCGGTTTTGTAGCTCTTTTTGGCACCTATGGCAAGCCAGCAACAAAAGGTGATCTCGGTGGGGCTCCGCCCTACCGTGAGCTTCTCTCGCGCGACTTTGGTGAAGACGACGGGCCGGTTACTAGGGGAGTTACGCGGCCCAGCAATTTGCCTGACGCATCGAAGATGGAATAGCCTGTTCGTTTCCCGTTCTGATCGTAACTATAAACGATCTTATGCAGAACGGTGCCATCTTCCGCGCTTTGGGTTTCTTCCTGAAGATGGCCCCCGCTATCGTACTTGTACTGGCTCTTGAATCGAAAGCGCCCGTCGGGTCCAAAAATTTGTCCGCTGGAGAAACGCCCCGCATCATCCAGTTCATAACGAATTTTCTCACGAAGTTTGCCCTCCTGATCGGTGATGGTGGCAATAGCCACGTGCTGCGCGTCATTGAATTTGTAAACCGTGCGTGAGCCATCGGTATTCGTCGACACGGTCACTCGGACAGCGTCGCTCTCAGTTTTCTCTGGAGTCTGGCTGAATCCGCCATTAGCGCCATAGACAAGAACGATGCAGATAATCGTCACCCCGGCTTGGGAAAATTTCATGACGTGAGGAGCTTACGGTTAAGCGAAGAGGCTGCAAATGAGCGTAAGATTTTTATTGACCACGCGCCGCGGAAGTGGTTAAAGGTGGGGGCAAGTGGGGTAAAATGGATGAATTCTCCACCGACGTATGGATTCCCTTCCTCAATCTGAGCGTTTTTACGCCGGAGAGTTCCGCCATTCCCTTGACGAGAAGAATCGCGTTACCATTCCGTCCCGCTGGCGACGGGACCAAGGCGAAGAGTTCATTCTTTTACCTCAGGCAAATCAGCAATTTCTGCTTGTCATATCGCCGGAGGATTTTGCCCGGATGAGCTCAGCAGTCGAAACAAACGAGGGCGTTTCCGCTCGCGATCGGCGTGTTTTCCTGCGCCAGTTGCACTCCCGCGCTCAGCACGCCATTTCGGATCGACAAGGGCGTCTTGTT
>VBQC01000107.1 GCA_005887825.1 Verrucomicrobiota bacterium
CCTCGCTCTCGATCTCCAAATCACGCCGCAGACCGTAAAGCTATCGGAAGTGCGCCAACTCGAGATCAAAGTGACATTGACGAATCTGTCCAAGCGTCCAGTTACTCTCGAATTTCCGACGAACCAGCGGATCGAAATTTATTTGAGGAATTCCGTGGGAAATACCCTGACGAAATGGTCCGACAATCACGCCATCGCGGAAAGACCTGCCACGGTGTTGATTAACCCGCAGGAGCACGCCGAATACAACGAAACCATCGCGACGCGCGATCTCACCCCTAACAAAGTCTTTATCGCCGAGGTTTTCTTTGCCGCTTACCCGGAGTTGCAGATCCGGCAAAAATTCCTGGCCGTGCCTTGAGAAAAGTTCATGGTCGATAGGTAGTAGTTGATGGAGCCGAACGTGACTGCCGATCAACTATCAACTGTAACCTATCAACTTTTTTCGGATTATCACACGCATCCCCAGGGCCATCGGGTGCAACCTTACACACAAGGGCTGCTTCAACCATGGGCGGATTCCGCGCGGAACATCGCACTAAGCGACATCGCTTTCACCGATCATGATCGTTATCATGCGGGAATCGATTTTGATGAAATTGACCGCCTGCAGGAAAGAAATCCCGAACTAAAAATTCGCGCCGGCATCGAGCTTGATAACGATCCAGTTCACTCAGCTTCCGGTCGAAAATGGATCGAGCAGCACTGGAATAAGCTCGATTTTGTCTTGGGATCGGTCCACTTTCTTGATCGCGCCGATCAGATGTTCGACACCATTCCGGGCGGCGCCGAGCAGTTCGAGGGACGCGATATCGATGCGATTTACGCGGATTACTTTCGCCGTGTCCGCGAAATGGCCGCGACTGGATTGGTCGATTGCCTCGCGCATCTCGATCTTGTCAAAATCCATGGTTATCGGCCGAATGCGGAGATCGACGCCATCGTGAACGAAACTCTCGATTTCATTCGATCGCGCAACCTGGCAATCGAGCTTTCCACCGCTGGTTGGCGAAAGCCGGTGAACGAACTTTATCCCGCCGACCGGATCATCGAGCTCGCAATTGAGAAAGGAATTCCCTTTACAAGCGCCTCTGACGCGCATTCGCACGTTCAACTTGGCGATAATTTTCCGCGTCTCGCACAGAGGATGTCGGCCTTCGGGATTCGCGAAGTATGCGTCTTCGAGAAGCACAACCGCAATATGCGCTTCATATGCAAAACATAGACTGCACAAGTGGCAGCCGATCCGCCGGTTTTATTTGAAATGCCCGCTATAACTGAAGATCGAGCTGCGATCGTTCTTGCTCAGACAATGTCTTTTCGCTCTCGGAAGGCAGGGGCAAGTCGAACCCTAGACGGCGGGCGAGTCGTTGGCAGGTTTCGGGCGCAAATCCTTCGAAGTGATTGCTCACGAATGCCCAGACATTGCGTACCTCCGAAAGATGCCGCTCAATTTTGAGCGACCAGCTTTCGAGGGCGGCCTCGCGTCTCCATAGTAGTTTTTCATAATGATGAACGTGTCCGCCATCGACATCGTATTTCGTCGTGTAATCGCCGAGCAGACGCAGGTAGAGAAAATCCGTGGTACGCGGCAAGAATTCGAAGGGAGCAAGATTTCGTTCGTTAAGTGGAGTGGTATCGGCCCACACCCAGCAAACGCGATATTTTTCCAGGAGCCCGATGATCTGTGGCCGATGCCATCCGGCATGACGAAATTCAATCGCAAAACGGAAGCCCCGTGGCAGCTGTGCGAGAAATTTACGCAGTGCCGGTTTGGCATCTTTGGGAGCAAAGGACGGCGGAAGTTGGATGAGGATAACCTGGAGCTTTGGCGCGATCGGCTCGATAGCGCGCAGAAACGAATTCAACTCGACGGTGCAATCGCGCAGCCGGCAGCTGTGCGTGATCTCGCGGGGAAGTTTACAGGCGAAACGGAACCCGGCAGGAGTCATTTCGACCCAACGCCGCACCGTTTTTTCCGCGGGAGCAGCGTAAAAGGTGGAATCAACTTCCACGGCCGGGAAGTAGTTCGCGTAGAATTCGAGCCATCGAGAGCCCGGCAAATCTTGCGGATAAAAAACGCGACGCCAGTCGTCAAAACTCCACGCGCATGCGCCGATGCGGATTTTTTGCTGATCGGTCAGATTCAAATGAAACCAGAAGATTAATCAGTTTTTGCGCCTTGGAAAAGATGTCCCTCCAGGAAATGCGATAAATATTCAGCGGCGGATGCGCGCGCGTGATGGCCAAAATATAGCCGCCGAACTTGACGGAACGGATAAGTTAACTACCCTGCGACAGCTCATGCAATCGGTCATTCGCCCTCTTTTGGTTTTCGTCGCGGTCACCATGGTTTTGCCCGGATCGGGCGTGGCCTCCGTTGTCTTTCAACCCGGTAAAAAAGCCAAGTACATGGCGCCCGGCGAGGAAGAAATAAGCGGGAACGCAGCGGAGCTGTTTCAGATCGGGCAGACTGCAGAAAAAGAGGGCAACACGAAGCGCGCGATCAAAGCTTACAAGAATCTCGTTAGACGCCATCCGAAAGACACCCTTGCCGGCGGTGCGCTCTATCGCGCGGCCCAATTGCAAGAACAGGTGCATCTCTATGTCGCCGCGGTGGCTTCGTTTAGCCAGTTAGTGGAAAGATACCCCGGTGATCCCCACTTTGATGAAGCAATCGAGGCGCAGTTTCGCATCGGCGAAATCTATCTACACGGCAAAAAGTTGAGGTTCCTTGGCATCCCGTTCGCGTCGGCGTTGGATCGCGCGGTGACTATCTTCGCCAACGTCGTGCGGACAGCACCCTACGGAAAGTACACGGCCCGTGCGCAGTTCGACATTGGCCTCGCACGCGAGAAACAGGGGGCGAATGACGCGGCCCTTCAAGCTTACCAGGCGGTAGTGGACAAGTTTCCGAACGAGCCGATCGCGGTGGACGCGCAATATCAGATCGGTTACATCTGGTTTACGGCTGCGCGAACGGGGACAAAGGATTTTGCGGCCACGACCAACGCCAAAACCGCGTTCGAAGATTTCCTCTTTCACTACCCAAACAGTGAGAAGGCGGCGCAGACGCGCGCTAACCTTCAGCTTCTTGAACGCAAGCAGACCGCTAGTTCCTACAAAGTGGCGAAATTTTACGACAAACAAAAATATTATCGCGCCGCCGTGATCTACTACAACGAGGTCATTCGCCAGCAACCAGGATCAGCTGAAAGCAATGAGGCCAAAAAACGCATCGATCAGTTGCGCGCGAAGGTCGGGGATGCCGTGCTTCAGCCTGCCCTTTCGACGGCAGAGGCTGGCAAGAAAAAGGGTGATACGCATGGGGGGCGCATCGCCCGAGGCGGGTCGGCGAAGCCGGGCCCGGCAAATAACGAAGCTCCATTGCCTGCACCGGAAACTGATGTTTCGCTGCCGCCACCGGCTTCGCTTGCACCCGATACCACGACTGCGCCTGAGCCCGTGGCAGCGCCGCCCAGCACGAGTGGAAGCTCCGACACGTCTCCAGCTCCCGAAGCATCGGCTTCTCCCGCAGCGTCCGCCTCACCGGCGCCGTGAAAGCCTTATTTGCGGCGGTATTTGTCTGCTTTGTCCTAAGTGGTTGCCTTGGCTATCACATAGGCCCGGTAAAACCGTATTATCTTCGCGACGTACACACGATCGCGGTTCCGACTTTCAAAAATAAAACGCTCGTCCCTCATATCGAAGTACTGGTGACGGATACAGTGATCAAACAGTTGCAACAAGATGGGACGTTTCAGATTGCCAGCGGGGATAATGCGGATGCTACCTTGACTTGTGAGATATCTCATATTCGCCGGCTGCCGGCGCGCTCCGTGCGTGGCAACGTGCTGGCCACGACCGAATTTAGTCTGGCGCTGGTTGTAAGGTACAATTTGACCGGGCGGGATGGCAAACCGCTTGGGGCTCAAGGTGAGGCTGTCGGAACGACCAGTTTCTTCGTGAGTTCGGATGTGACCACTGACGAACGGCAGGCGTTGCCACTCGCCACCGAGGATCTCGCCACGCGATTAGTTAGCCAACTGAGCGAGGGTTGGTGATGATTGATGAAAGGTGACGAAAAGCTTTGGTCAATCCTCAATGACAAGCTTGATACTCTGCGCGCCACAAATCGTTTGCCTCAGGCAATTCGCGTTGCCGAGACAGCGCTTGAGATTGCCAAACGCGCTTTTCCGGGCGCCGAGATGCCGCTGGCAACCAGCTTCGAAAAACTAGGGCAGCTTCTCGAGCAAAAGGGCGATCGCGCCGCGGCCAAAGCATACTTGCTCAAGGGGCACGCAATTTTGGAAAAGATAAAACCACCGGATCAACGCGCCATTTTTCGCTCCGCGCGCCGGCTTGCGTTCTTATCCGATAATCTCGGTCAATCCGAAGAGGCGACCGGTTTCTACGAGAAGGCGATCGCCGCGGGGACCCAACTCGAAGATATTCCTTACTCGGATCTTGGCACAATGTTGAACAACATTGCGCTTATTTTCCGTAAGTCGGGGCGCCCCAAGGCGGCGGAACCCTATTATTTGCAGGCTTTGCAGATTTACGAGAAGCAACTCGGGCCTGAGCATGCGGATGTTGCGTCAGTTCTGAATAACCTGGCTGTGTTTTACACCAACGAGCGCCGTTACACTGAGGCGGAGAAGATACATCTTCGCGCGCTGGCTATCCGCGAGAAACTGAATCCGCCCACACACCCCGACATCGCGCAATCAAAGTGCAACCTGGCGGTCGTGTATCATTCGCGTGGCGATTACGCGAAAGCGGCTGACCTTTATCGCGCTTCGCTCAAGATTTGGGAGGAGGCGAGCGAAAAACCCGCCAAAGATTATGAGATTGTGGTGTCGAATTACGCCGACCTTTTGCGTTCTGTTGGCCAGGTACGCAAAGCGCACCAATTGGAAGTTCGCGCACGCAAAAGACTCTCGGGCTGATTTAACCAGGCATCGATCGCTTCCTTCCTATCACAGGATCGACACCGTTTGTTTCACCTTGCGGCTGGCTGGCGCGTGCGCATTGTACGGGCCACTGCCTTTTGCTCGCGTGGCGGAATCGGCAGACGCGTACGGCTCAGGACCGTATGGGGAAACCCGTGGAGGTTCGAGTCCTCTCGCGAGCAAATTGTTAGCTTGCGCCTTTCGCTGAGGCTCGGCTAACTAAGCCTCCCTCAGCAAGTGGCGAAGACAACAGGAGGACGATATGCGATTTCGAATCGACCGACTTACCTCGCCGCACCTTTCCTTCGCGCCGCCCAACGAGCCTTCATTAACTGGGAAAGCCGTTTTCGCCCGGCAGGGGTGATTCCGCCTTTCTTCTTGGCAGGAGTTGTTTTCTTCCCGGCCTTTAGCCTTGCCCAACGAGCTCTAGCTGCGGCCGCGAGTTTGGCCCGAGTCGCAGCCGACATACGGCGACGTTCGCCGCCAGTTGCTACGCTTGCAGGCGCACCTCCCAGGATTGAGGAAAGACGTTTTTCCAAAGTATCGATTTGCCGGCGAATTGAGACAGCTTCTTGTAATGCTACAACAGATATATCCATACCTTGTCAGATAGCCGGAGTTAGCTGTAATGGCAATCAACTTTTTTAAACAAACTAGGCGTTCGAACTTCTCGTCCCTCCCTTTGGTCCGTTATTACTTCGAAGTATTACTGGGAAAGGGACCAGCAACGGCGAAATTGCGAGTTGGTATTGAATCAATCTTGAAATGAGCCATTCCCGTGTCGCAACACAGCCTGAGCGAGTACGACAGATGTTTGGATCGATCGCGGCGCGTTACGATCTGGCGAACCATCTGCTCAGTTGCGGGATCGATTTTTATTGGCGAAGATGCGCCGCCGACATTGTCGCGGGCTGGCAGTCAAAGAAGATTGTCGATCTTGCCACTGGCACCGGCGATTTAGCGCTAGCGCTGCAAGAGAAGTTGCCAGATGCGGAAATTGTGGGGGTCGATTTCCTGCCTGAAATGCTGGAACTGGCGAAACGAAAAGGCATGCGCCAAACAGTCGTGGCCGACGCAATGAAATTGCCATTCGCCGCTGCTTCATTCGACTGTGCCACTATCGCATTTGGTTTGCGCAACATGGAAGATTGGGGAGGTGCGCTTCGTGAAATGGCGCGCGTACTTAGCGCGAATGGCCACTTGCTCGTCCTTGAGTTTTCATTGCCGACGATGCCGATCTTGCGTGCGATCTATCGTTTCTATTTGCATCGCTGCGTGCCGTTTCTCGGATCTTTTCTAACAGGGAAGAAAAGCGCTTACGATTATCTTGGCGACTCGATTGAAGAATTTCCCAGTGGCAACAGGATGTCTCTGCTAATGGCGGCGAACGGTTTCGCGCGTGCGACCGTCCAACCGCTCACAGGCGGAATCGTCACAGTTTATACGGCGTCTGTAGCGGCGGCCTGTGACCGTCGGACAAATTAATATAACGCCTGAGGGCGCGGCTAAAGGGTTATGGCTTCGCGACCGGCGACGCGGTTGGACTCGGCGACGCCGTAGCTTGACTAACCAACGGCAGTTTTAACGCATTCAAATCCGAATTGCTGATCACAAAAGTGCCTTCCCGACCATCCACGCGCGCGCACCACATGCCGTCCTCCATGTGGCTGCCAACGGTCAGCGTGGAGGAATCTTTGCTCTCCGGTCCGTACATGAAAGTGAGAGTCAGCTGCGGCTTGTCCAAGCCGTGTCGCGACGCTGTCGTTCCGAGCCAGCGCACCGCGTGCAAGTTCGCCAAAGCGTTGATCAGCGATTGCACGTTGGCTTGATTGATCTCGCCACTTCCTTTCAGCCAGCGCCATTGTTTCTTTTCGTCCCGTTCCATCCCAAGTTCTTTGTCCGTCGCGATGCTGAAGTGATGGATTTGTTCCGGCTTAAACTTGAAGATCGACAATTCCTGCCATTGCAAAGGATCAGTGAAAATTTGATCGACTAATCCGCGGCGCACTGCCACGACGAAGGGTTCATCGGCAAGCCGCGCATAAACATTATCGCCATCTACTTTTCCGAACGCGATTGTAGCAAAGGGCTCCTCGCCAGCTTTGGTCTCAGCAGTGTTCTCGGAGGCAAATGAGCTGAATGTCAATTGCAGTTGCGGCTGACCGAGGCCGTATTTCGCCAGATTTGAGCCGACGTCTTCGACAAATTTCGTCACCCGTTCATTTTGGAGCGTATCGATGAAGCGCCGTATTTCACCAGAATTTGCCGGCGTGTTATTGAGGCTGGCGATTGTCCAGTTTTCGCCCTTCCGCGCGAGAAGGATCTTCGTTTTATCCGCCGGGGCGATCGTTATCCGATCAAGGATGTTCGTATCCACGCGAACCAAATGCCGGTCGCGCAGGTCGTCTGGTTTCGTGCTGAGAATCTCTTCGATTTTCTTCGGCACGGTGTAAACGAATCCGCGCGGTGCAAACCGCACATACCGTTGATCTTTTTCCTTTTCTGGCGCGCCGCCAATCTGCAGTAACTGACCTTGTTTATCGTCCTGAGTAAATAGCGTGAGCGCGCCGCGTGGCTCTTTGAATGCGGGCAGTAGTGATTTGCGCGATCAAATCGGCAATCTTTTGATCATCGCCGCGCGCACGAAGCGGCTTCACGATGTCCCAGTGGTCGCCTGTCTTCTGAAGCTCCATTTCACCAGCAGGCGTCTTTAAAGTGACGCGCGTAACCTGCGCAGTAATCAGCCCGGTTAGTTTTCGGTCGCGGAATTCCTCCGATTTCTTATCGATATCTTTCTTGACCGATTGTCCGGCGAGAAACGTTTCCTTTGAATTCTCGAAGCGCACATACATCTTGCCTTCCAACGCGGCGTCTTTCCCGAATAAAATTGCCGGCGGTCGATCTTGGCCGATCAATTTAAGCCGCAGCTTCGGCCTGTTGACACCGTATTCATTGAGTTTGCCCTGATCGGTCTCGATTTCTTTGGCTGAAATCGTGTCGTCCTTCTGCCAGTTTTCCAAGTCTGAGAGCAAACTCTCGATTAAAGAGCTGTCTGCCTGGTCCTTGATTGGTGCTTCAAGGCGCCATCTGTTGTCGCGGCGTTGCATCTCGATCTTCTCATCGCCATTTTGAATGACAATGCCGCTGATCTTGTTTCGGTCGAAGTTAACGACATTTTGGGCCTGGCGTTTGGCTTCTCCCGTGCTTGGCTGTTTCATCTCAAAGAATCTGAGGTAAGCCAAAACGCCGAGCGCAATCATGGCTAAGATGAGAGTAGTCCTCCAATTCATAAATCGGCTCGAACACTCAAACGCGCCGCTGCCACCAGATCACGGTTCCGATTACAGCTGGAATCAACGGCATGAAAATCAAAACGATCCAGCGTAAATTGCGCAACGCGTCTTCATTGAGAGTGAAGGTCAGAGGTTTTGAAATTTTTGGCGCGATACCGATAAGCTGTTCGCGACTCAGCAACCAATTCACACTGCCAGAGACGAAATCGAGCGCTTGCTGATCCTGCGTGACAGCATTGTCCTGAACGAACGTGGCATTACTCACCACAACCAGGCGCGACGAATTCACCTGCACGCGCTCGTCTGCGCTACCGCCTTTTTCCATTGCTGCGCCTATCGTCAGCGGCGTGTTGCTGTTCCGCTTGGCGTCGGCCTGCAGTTTTACTTGATCCTCCGTATTGTAGTCAGTTTCGGCAAAATAGCCTTTTTCCGCCTGAACAAGCGGCTGGAGCCGGATGTTGGCGCCGCGCCCCCGGTCCGGCGCAAGCGTGAGCGAAGATGTGCCGCCAAAAAAGAGCCCGTTTGCGCCGGCCAGTCGCTTCGTAATTGGGCTGTCGCCCAGAAAATGCGCTTGCACATCTCGCGTGAGCGCCAGCTCCTGAATTCCGGTGCGCAAGAAGGCCATTAATCGATCGTCGTTCGCTTTCACGCCGAACTCGTTAAGGAATCCATCCAGCCTGGGCGTTTTTGCGGATGGATCGAGCAGCAGCAGTATCCGGCCCTGTTTATCCCAGAAATTACGCAACAATTTCATTTCGCGATCGGAGAAATCGTATTGCGGCCCAATAATCATGATCGCTTTCAAATCTTTCGGAATCGCATCCACATCGAAAAGGTTCAACTCCTGGAATTTGATGTTTTCGTTCTCGATAAATGTCTTCAGAACCGTGATCGTGCCGCCTTCCGAAAGCGGCGGTTCCTTGTGCCCGAGGACGTAACCAAGAGCGTTCTTCTTCCCTTCCACAAGATCCATCATGGCGCTCGTGATGGCCTGCTCTCCTTTGAATGCGGTTACGCGCGGGCCTTCACCGAGGGCCATCCCGCTCTGATCGACGTCAGCCATCTCGGACGCCTTGACCGTTTTGTTGCGGCCTTCGTAATCGAGTACTAAAAGACTCTCGTCGGTGACAACTTTGTATTTGTCGAACAGCTCTTTGGCGCGGGAAAGATTGCGCTCGGGATCGACGTGTTCGATGTCGATCTTTCCTTTCCCCGCATATTGATATTCCGTCAACAAATTCTGAACGTCCATAGTGATTGGCGTATTGGACGAAAAAAAGATGGTGATGCGCATCTTGCCTTTGATCGCTTTGAGGAAACGCTTCGTTTTGTCTGAGAGCTCATACTTTTGGTCGCGGGAAAAATCCCAACGCGCGTAATGTTTGAAGGCGATGGAATTCACCATCACAGCGAGAAACAAAATCAGGATGATTTGCGCGAGGACGTTGAAACCGATCCGAATCCGGCGAATTCGTTTTCCCGAAGGCGCTCGGGGCTGCTTCGTCTCACCGGCCATGGCTTACAGCCTCCATTTGCGGGATTGGAATGCCTGATAGGTGAGCGCCAGCATCACAACGGTCATGCTCACGTAGAGCACGATCGGCCGAGTATCGATTACGCCGCGCGAGAATGTTCCCATATGCTCGATCGCGGAGAAGTAGCCGAGCAAATCGCGCGCAGCGGAGCTAACGTCGAGAAGAACGAACTGAACCAAACCGAGAAAGAACAATAATGTGATTGCGCAGAAAGAAATGATCGCGGCGATGATCTGGTTCTTCGTCAGAACAGAAGTAAGGCAACCGATCGAGAGATAGAACATCCCCAGCAGCAAGAGCATCAAATATGAGCCAAAGTACGCCCCGGCGGAATGAGCGGCCGGTTGATGCGTTACCTGCAGAAAGATCGCGAAGTAAAGCAGGGTCGGGATCCAGAGGACGAGATAAAAGAGCAGTGCGCCAAAAAATTTTGAAAGTACCACCTGCCAATCGCGCACAGGGGCAGTCATGAGAGGCTCAATCGTGCCGAGCTTAAATTCTTCCGCGAAGAGGCGCATCGTAATAAGGGGAAAAATCAGAACGAAGGCGAACCAAAAGAAGACCGAGTTAAAGAAAGCTTCCTGTACGGTGTATTGCACCTGACGCTGGTTCATGAAGGAAATCTGAAAATAGAAATCGATCCCACTGATGATCAGGAAAAAAATGAGAACAACGTACGCAATGGGCGAGTAAAAATAGCTGCGTACTTCGCGTATGAGGAGGGTGTAAAATTTACGCATAGGCGGAGTGTTGGTTCATCGCACAACTTCGTCCGGATGGGTGAGCTCGACGAATACGTCCTCGAGCGTCGCCCGACGTTGGGTCAGTTCGCGTACGGTCCAACGGCGATCAATGGCGAGGCGAAAAATTTCCTCGCGCACGTCAACGCCTGATTCCACTCGTAGTGAGAATATTTTCCAGTCGCCATCCGTATCGACGATTACATCGCGAACACCTGAAATTTTCCCTAGTTCTTCTGCGCCGTTATCAGGTCCTACTTTCGCTTCGAGGATTACACCCCCGGCCTGCCTGATTTTTCCGAGCAAATTCTCTGGCGTATCGCAGGCCTCGATTCGTCCCTTGTGAATGATGATGACCCGGCTGCATGTCATTTCGACCTCCGGCAAGATGTGCGTCGAAAGCAAAATTGTGTGTTGTTTGCCCAAATTCTTGATTAACTCGCGCACCAGACGGATTTGATTTGGATCGAGGCCGATGGTCGGCTCGTCGAGAATGAGAAGATCCGGCTCGTGCAAGAGCGCGTCCGCCAGACCGACCCGTTGGCGATACCCTTTGGACAGGGCACCGATCAGTTTCCGTTCGACCTCCTTGAGACCGCAAAGTTCCTTTACATCGCCAACACGCTCCGTCACGCGGCGGTGTGGAACCCCTTTAAGCCCCGCACGATAGTCAAGGTATTCCGTCACTCGCATGTCGTTATAGAGCGGGACGTTTTCGGGCATGTAGCCGAGGTGCGCCCGTGCCTGAAGCGATTGCTCAAAGACATCGAACCCCGCGATGGTCGCGCGGCCCGAAGTAGCTGGCATAAAGCTGGCCAGAATGCGCATCGTGGTCGTTTTGCCGGCGCCGTTCGGTCCCAGAAATCCCATGATTTCGCCCTGGCTAACTTCGAAGTTCAAATCCTGGATCGCAGGCTGACCGGCGTAACGTTTCGTCAAATTTTCGACTTTAATCATTGTGCGATATTTCCATGAGACAACCGAACTGGAATTGCGTTGCTATTTTTTTATCAACGCGCCGCCAGGGTCAAGGTAGCGAGCTGCCGATCTTGTCTGCCGGCGCGGATCGCACCGACGGTGAAATTTACATTTGCACCGCTTTGCACCCGGCCAAGCAGGTTCTCGATTTGTTTGGCAGAGTTCACGTCAGATTTGTCCACCTGGTAAATGACGAGCCCACGTTCAATTCCTGCTTCGTCCGCAGGGCTATCTGGTTCGACCGCGGTAATGAGAACCCCGCGGCCTCGCGCGTAGCCAAGCGCGTCACTTAATTCCTGGCTCAAATCCTGAAGTTGCATTCCAAAGAACTGCTCAGCCTTGGACACCGATACTTCGCTGGTTGCGGGTTGTTTCTCTGGCTCGGGCTGTTTCTGCGCGATTTTTTTGAATCGGTTGACGCTATCGCGCACCACTTCCGCCGGAATAGCGAAACCCAATCCTTGTGTAGGAACACCTTGCGGCGTAAACGCCATTTTTGCCGAGCTGATGCCAACCAGGCGCCCGGAAAGATCGATGACCGGTCCGCCGCTGTTGCCCGGATTAATTGCCGCATCCGTCTGCACCAGGTCTTTGTACTCGATATCGTCCACGGTGATGTTGCGTTTCGCTGCGCTAAGAATGCCGCGGCTGATTGAGCTACCATAGCCGACTGCATTGCCGACTACGATGACCGTTTCGCCAAGAAGGTTGGGAGAAATATTATCGAGGCTGATAAATGGGAACGCGGTCTTCGCGTCGATCTTGATGAATGCCAGGTCAGTCTTGTCATCGCCGGTGATGTAATGGGCATTGTAGGTTTTTCCGTCGTTCGTCGTTACATGGATTTTCAAATCCGCGGCGCGCTCGACGACGTGCTGGTTGGTGATGATGTAACCTGCTGGATCAATGATGAAACCGGAGCCGAGACTCTGCAGGGTCTGGCGAATTTCGCGCGGTCGAACGCGATTGTAACCAAAGAATTGCGCGTAAAAATCC
>VBQC01000108.1 GCA_005887825.1 Verrucomicrobiota bacterium
TTGGCCAGATGCGGTGACGCCAGTAAACTCCCTCGATGGCTCGTTGATAGGACACGCGCTCTGCGAACGTCAGTGTTCTGTTGGAAACCTTCGCGGTAACATCGGGACGGAAGAAAGCCAGTGATGCTCCAGTCAGCACGGAACAGGCAGCGCCTGCGCAAAGAAGAAGAGCGGTTAAGGTGCGCGGAGTAGAGAACCCGCCTTCGCCAACCGGCCTTCGCTCAACGTTACGGGAAATCGAGAGGCTACGGCGGGCAGGTGCGGAGCAGGAAGTGGATTTTTTCATAGATTGGATGGATTGTTTTACAGTGGAGGCCCGCCGAACCTCACTGTGACCTCGTTGGAACAGTTCTGTGTGCCCGCGTCGCACACCCTATAGAGGTAACGCGCATTGCCTCCCCGGACACCGATGAAGTCCTTATAAGCCCCGGTGTTGGGCACCGTAGCGATCACTACTCCATCACGGTAGATGTCGACATTGGGCGAAGTCGCCCCGTTCCAGGAGAGATCCACCGTGTGCCTGCCCTGCACCCTGCGCCCATGCGCACTGAGCGTGATCGCGCCAGGTGTCGGGGTAGGTGTAGGCGTTACCGTCGGCGTAGGCGTAGGCGTAGGAGTAGGTGTAGGTGTTGGGCTTGGGGCTGGCTCACCACCATTTGTTGTCCGAAGAATAGTGCCGCCGTCACCAACCGCGATGCCTGTCAAAGCGTCGCCGGCAAAAGAGACAGCATTGAGGTTTGCAGAGGTTCCGCTTGTTTGCTCACTCCAGGTAACTCCGGAATCGTTCGTGCGCAGGATTCTGCCTCCCCAGCCAACGGCAAATCCAATGGCTGTTGTCGGGAAATCAATCCCCTGTATTGCCTGATCGTAGAGTGCTGTTGACCAGTTGGTGCCGCCGTCAGTGGTCCTTGCGGTGGCGCCTCGCCCATCAAAAAGAACTCCCGAAACGACGCCTGTATTTGCGTCCAGGAAAAATACGTCAGTGCAGCCGCCTTCGTTACCGTCGAAATAGAAGTTCTGAAAAGTCCAACTGGCTCCGCCATCAGTGCTCGTGCCAACCAAAGGCTGAAAGATTGAATTCTGCCCTGCGACAAACCCTGTGGTTGGGCTCAACATGTGAGCGCCTGGGAAACCACCGCCAAAAAATCCGGTCTGGCCGATCTGCCACGAAGCTCCTGAGTCAGCCGAGTAGAGTATGGTTTGCGAGTCGCCGCCGCAAATTCCGGTCACGCCACTAAAAGAGACTGATCTAAGGCTGTCTCCCACACCGCTGGCAACACTTTGCCAGGCAGCCCCTCCATCGGTCGTACGGAGAATCAGCCCCTGCTCGCCAACAGCAATTCCTTGATCAGGATCAAAAAGATAAACGTCGTGCAAGGTTGTTGTTGTCCCCGATGTGAGTGGCGTCCATGTCGCTCCGGCATCGGTGGTTTTCAGAATCGTGCCCGCATCTCCCACGACAAAACCCGTTCCTGAACCGAGGAGATAGGCACCATTCAAGTTGTTCGTCGTACCTGAACTAACAGGGAACCATTGCCCAAAGGCGCTTAAGCTGGAAAAGAAAACGAGGAAGAATGCGAGATGAATTGGTTTAAGGTTAGACATAAGTTACCTCCGGATTGTTGGTGAGTTAAGCTCCCCAGGGCCGCCTGAGGCCGGGTAGCGGTTTCATTATTGGAAGCGACAACATTACGCGAGGCAAATTGCGGCGGATTTAATAATAGATGTGATTCTGCGGGTTTATTCAGGTTCTGCCCGGCGAGATGGTTCTTTGTGCACAGTTGGAGCGCGACTTGTAGCATAGACGCAAGACCTGTCGCGACATTTTTATGTTTTTCGGATTTTTTCTGGAGGAGAGGTTTGCCGGTAAGCTGTAGTGACAGCCGTGCCGGCTGCGAATCCCGGAACAATGCAGGCGACACGCCCGCCTCTACAGTGATGGCCGGGGTCATCCGCCTTCGCTACAGCTACGGCGGACAAGGCGACCTCGGCTACAAAAATGACCGCGGCTACAACAAAGCCCGTTTGTAACCTTTTTAACCTTTTAAGCTGCACAAAGCGCATCTGCGCTTTAAGTTGTCCCCGTGTCATTTAATAATTTTGGACTTTCACCGGAGGCCGTGCGCGGGACTCAGGCGATGGGATTTGCCGAGCCGACGCCGATCCAACTCCGCGCGTTTCCGATTATTCTCGCCGGCAAAGACTTAATCGGCACGGCACAAACCGGCACCGGCAAAACTGCGGCATTTGCTCTTCCCATTATAACGCTGCTTGCAAAGCATGGCGCGTTCCGATGTCTGGTGCTCGAGCCCACGCGCGAACTGGCCGCGCAAGTTGAGACGGCCTTTCGTGATTATGGCCGCTTCACTGATTTGCGAGTCTCTCTGGTGCATGGGGGCGTGGGTTATGGGAAGCAGCGAGAGGAACTCAAGCGCGGCGTCGATGTTCTCGTCGCCACTCCCGGACGACTGCTCGATCTACTCGAACAGCGCACCATGTCCCTGCAAGCTGTAAAAATTCTGGTGCTCGACGAAGTGGATCGCATGCTCGACATGGGTTTTCTGCCCGACGTGCGCCGAATTGTCGAAAAAATATCGGCGAACCGGCAAACTCTGCTCTTTTCCGCGACGCTTCCACCAGAGATCGAACGTCTCGCCGCCTGGGTGCTGCGCGATCCTGAGCTCGTGGAAATCGGCGTTCGGCGTTCGCCCGCGGAAACGGTCACGCACGCGGCTTATCCGGTGGCCGCCGAACAAAAATTCGATCTGCTAATGGCACTGCTGGAGCGGACGAATTTCGACAGCGCGCTGATTTTCTGCCGGACCAAGCACGGAGCCGATCGCATCGCGCACCAATTAAAACAAGGTAAGCACGCGGTTGCGGTGTTGCACTCCAATCGCACCCAGCGGGAACGGATCGAAGCGCTGGAGGGATTCAAGAGCGGCAAATACGAAGTGATGGTGGCGACGGATATCGCCTCGCGCGGGCTCGACATTGCCGGCGTAAGTCACGTCATCAATTACGATGTGCCCGAGCATCCGGAAGACTACGTGCACCGGATTGGACGCACCGGTCGCGCGCAAAATGTTGGCGACGCGTTCACACTCATGAACGGTGAAGAATTGCCCGCCTTGCAGGCAATCGAACATTTCATCGGTCGAAAAATTCCCCGGCTGAAACTGGAAAACTTCCCATATTTATATACTGCGCTGTTCGAACCCGAATCAGCGACCGGCGGCAAACGCGCCGTGGGCGGTGGAAGAACGCATCGCGGCTATTCGTTCGGGCGGCGAAGGCGGTGATTGGGTAGTGCACGCGTCTCGTCCGGCAGCTGCCGGAGCGATGGCGTCCTCGCCATCGCGGACTTTTCGAGAACGGTCTGAAACCGAGTCGGCTTTTTCGAGCGCAAAGAAAGTTCGTTGCGGCGGGACGCTGCAACCAGCACGCGAGACGCGTGCGCTACCCAGACCGGAGCGCGCGACTGAATGTCCTTTTCAAGATCTGTCGTCGTACCAAATCGCTCGATTTGTTTACGAGATGGGTTCTAGTAACTGGCTATGTCTGAACCAAAACCTGCTGTTGAATCCGGGATCACCCCGCAGTCGCGGGGCTACAACTTACAGGATCAATTCGACCAGTTGCAGAAGAAGCTGGTGCCGCTTTGGAAATCGATCGAGTGTTTTAATCAAGATCCCCAAACGATTATCGTCGTGCCGTCGATGTCGGTCGATCTGGCCGGCGCGGGCGCAGTAGTGCAAGCGTACGAAGAACGCTTTCTGTTTCTGTTGCTTCTGCTGCGTCAGCCGCGGGCCAGGCTGGTCTACGTTACCTCGCAAACAATTCTCCCAACCATCATCGATTATTACCTCGACCTCTTGCCTGGCGTCATCCCGAGTCATGCGCGGCCGCGGCTGTTTCTTCTCTCGCCGCTTGATGCTTCGGTGCGCCCATTAACCGAGAAGCTGCTTGAGCGGCCACGCCTGATCGAGCGAATACGTTCTTTGATTTCTGATCCCGATCGCGCACACCTTATTCCCTACAACACAACCAATCGGGAGAAAGAACTTGCGCTGCGCCTGGGCATTCCCATGTACGGGGCCGATCCAATATTCTTCCCGCTGGGAACAAAGAGCGGCTGCCGAAAAATTTTCATGGAAGAAGATGTCCCGCATCCTCTCGGCTATGAGAATCTCGCCAGCAAGGACGGCCTGATCGAGGCGATCGCGAAAGTGCGGTCCAGAAAGCCTTCGATCAAGCAGGTTCTGGTAAAGCTGAATGAGGGCGTATCTGGCGAGGGCAATGCGCTTGTCGATTTGAGCGGGCTTCCAGCCTCGGGGGACTCGGCGGAGGAAGCTGCATTGGAGAAGCGTCTCAAGGCAATGCAGTTCGAGCTACGTGGAGTTACCTACGAGAGCTATATAAAGAAGCTCGAAGAGCGAAAGGGAATTGTCGAAGAGCGAATTGCCGGAGAAGAATTTAGAAGTCCAAGTGTGCAGCTTCGGGTCACCCCGCTGGGCACAGTGGAATTACTCTCCACGCATGATCAGATGCTAGGCGGTCCATCCGGGCAAAGTTACCTCGGATGCGTGTTTCCGGCCGACACCGGCTATGCTGGTCTGATCACGCGGGAAGCGGCAAAGATTGGCAGGCGGCTCGCGAAAGAAGGAGTCATCGGACGCTTCGCTTTGGATTTTGTAGTCGTCCGATCGAAAGACGGAAAGTGGGAGCCGTACGCCATCGAGATCAACTTGAGAAAAGGCGGCACGACCCATCCTTTTTTGACTCTCCAATTTCTTACAGACGGCAAGTACGATCCGGAGACAGCGATTTTTGTTGCTCCCAGCGGGCAGCAGAAATTTTTTGTTGCCAGCGATCACGTCGAGTCGCCTCTTTATCGCACCCTGACGCCCGACGATCTTTTTGACATTGTGGTGAGGCACAATCTGCACTTCAATCAAACGCGGCAAACCGGCGTGGTGTTCCACATGATGAGCGCGCTGGGTGAACTGGGAAGAACAGGCCTGACCGCAGTGGGTAACTCACATGAGGATGCGAAGACCACGTACAACCGCGCGGTAGCCGTGCTGGATGAGGAAACACGCGGCGAAGCGCGGTGATGGTTAAAGGTTAAGACGCGCCCGGTTGCACGCCTTCAAATTTAAATGGGGTCTCGGGTCAAGCGGAAAAAAGCTTCGCGAACGCGTCCGGCTGCAAGTGGCGATTCTCGCACTCGCAACGACCGGTTAATCGCCAGCGCTATTTGCATTTTGCTCGCCGGCATCCGTCTGGATCGCATTCGGCCAAACGCTGCACCACTTACGCCAATCCAAGAATAATCAACGGTCTAACCCCAGGCAATGTTCAATGGGCCTGCACCCATGTTCACGCGGCCAACTGGCACCCGCTCACCACGATCTCGCATATGCTGGACTGCCAGCTTTACGGGCTTCAGCCGTGGGGACATCATCTGACTAACATCTCGCTTCACGCCGCAGCGGTTATCCTGCTGTTCTTCGCACTGCGCGAACTCACGATAAATAGTAGGGCGCGACCGTCGGGCGCGCCGAAAGCAACGGACGGCCCAGCGGTCCGTCCCTACCAGGTGTGGGCAAGTGCGTTCGTCGCGGCGCTTTTCGCCATTCATCCCCTGCGGGTGGAATCGGTGGCTTGGGTGGCGGAACGGAAAGATGTGCTCAGCGGGGTGTTTTTTATGCTCACACTTTTAGCTTACGCACGTTACGCGCGCAGCGACCGTTTTTCTTTTGGCCGATACGGACTACTGGCCCCTTCGCAGAGTCCGTGATCAATGGTCGGTAATCCGTCGCCTTATCTTGGAGAAGATTCCTTTGTTTGTCCTCTCGGCTGCCTCTTGTGTGGCGACGATTCTGGCACAGAAAGAAGCTTTTGCTCCTATCCGGGCAGTCCCTGTACAGGAGAGACTTGCCAATGCTGTCATCGCGTATGTCGAATACTTGGGTCAAGCGATCTATCCGGCGCATCTGGCGGTCTTGTATCCATACCCGGAAGGCGGTCTCAGCGTTGCTGAAGTGGTCCTTGCCTTGCTCGTCTTAGTGACCATGTCCGTAATTTTCTTTGTTTGGCGCAAGACCTGTCCGTTTGCCTTAACAGGCTGGCTCTGGTTTGTGGGGATGCTCGTGCCCATGATTGGCATTGTGCAGGTTGGATCACAACCGAGGGCCGACCGTTACACTTACCTGCCTGAGATTGGCTTATACATTCTGGTGACCTGGGGCGCGATGCGGTTGTTCGACAAATGGCGGCACAAGCGCGAAGTGTTGGCCATTGCTGCCTTGTTCATAATAGGCGTGTTCGTAACGCTCAGCTATTTCCAAACTTCATATTGGCTGAACAGCGAGACGCTGTGGAGGCATACGGTCGACGTTACCTCTCGCAATTATATTGCACAGAACAATCTTGCCGGCACGCTGCTGGAGAGGGGGCAACTCAACGACGCGATCGCGAATTACAGAGAGGCTCTTGAGATAAAGCCCGACGTCGCACAGGTGCAGAGCAATCTGGGGAATGCTCTGCTACGAGAGGGTAACGTAGAGGAAGCTATTGTCCATTTACAGAAGGCGCTCCAGATTGATCCTGCCTATGCGGAAGCGTATAACCACATGGGAAGCGCCCTCATGAAGAAGGGGCAAGCTGGCGAAGCCATCGCTCATTATCAAAAGGCGGTCCAGCTGAACACCAGTTATGCCGACGCCTACAATAACCTCGGCGTGGCCTTTCTGCGAAGCGGCCAGGTCGACCAAGCGATCGCGGATTACAAGAAGGCCGTGGCGATCAATCCCGAATCTGCCGAAATGCAGTACAATCTTGGCAACGCTCTTGCCCATCAAGGCAACTGGGCGGATGCCATCGCGTGCTATCAGGCCGCGTTCAGCACAGAGCGTGATTCCGTCAAAGCTGCCAAAATTCGCAATAATCTCGCCGCGGCTTTGGAGAAGCTTGGAAAATCTGACGAAGCGCTCGAGCAATTCCGCCAAGCGGTGCAACTCAATGGAAATTATCCCGAGGCCCATTGCAACCTGGGACGCATGCTGGCGCAGCGTGGGCGGAGGGATGAAGCGGTGGCGCACCTGAGGGAAGCATTGCGGCTCAAGCCCGGATACGAAGAGGCGAGAAAACAATTGCGCGAACTTGGCGTAACAGTGCCGCAGTGAGCTCAACGTCGGTCTGAAAATATCGTCAGCGATCACGTCGAGTCGCCCCTGTATCGCACTTAGTCCGGACGATCTTTTCGATATTGGGTGCGCCACAATCTGCACTTCAATCAAACGCGGCAAACCGGCGTGGTGTTCCACATGATGAGCGCGCTGGGTGAGCTCGGGAGAACCGGGCTGACCGCCGTTGGCAATTCCCATGAAGAAGCCAGGGCCACCTATGCGCAGGCTGTGGCTGTGCTGGATCAGGAAACGCAGGGCGAATCGACACAATGACCCGCCTTCGCGCAGATTCGGCGCGGCAGGCGCAATCCGAATGACGAAGCTCGAATAACAAACGAATCGAGAGCGCGCTTTTTTTCGGATTTGGTCCTTCCTTCATCCTTGGCAATTCGAGCTGCTAGAACTGGTTTCAAAAGTCGCTCAGGTTTCGTGCTCCTGCTCACGCTCGTGATCGGCTCTTGAGAGGAGAATTTCGATCATGATCAGGAGCATGAGCACGAGAAACAGAGAACAAGCGACTTATAAAACCCAATAGAGGCACTTATACCGATAGCACCGGTAGCAAGGGCAATGCCCGTTACACGTATAAGGTGTGCACAGCAGGCACACAGACGTGCTCCAACGAGGTCACTGTGCGGTTCGGCGCCCCGCGTAGTAGGTAGCCGGATCGGCTTGTCCACTCGCCTGCTCGCGAACACTTCGGAGTAGCCTCAGCGAAGGCGGATGGTCCCTGTCAGACGCACCCAGTGCTTGCGCTGTGGTAGCTTTTCGGACAGCAGAGGCTGGCAGCCTGTTCTTTTCGGCAGTTTGCCGAAAAGCTCTGCGAAAACTCGCAACTAAAGTGTCGTCGCAAGACGCTGTGCTGTCGTCGGCAAGCTGCGACGACTACAGCACTGGCAGCCTGTGCCCCCAGAATTCCGCGACGCTCGAATGATTGGCTCGCGCTTCCCAATCACATTTTTGAGAACTTCGCACTGCAATTCCCGTAGGAAGAGATAGGAGATTATTGAAAGAGTCGGTCAGATCGCGGTTCTATCGATTTTGGCGCTGGTCAAGGCGCGAGCGCAGCGCCGATATCCCCAGCGATCTCGGCCAGGTGAACAACGCCGGGCCAGCGCCAAAATCGACGCAACCCTCTTTGTCAACATATCTGTGGGGTTTCAACGAAAAGCGCCGTCTTCATTACGAAATCCATCTGAAGCCGAGGCTTCGCCCGTTTATTTCATAGAACCCATCGGTGGGTTCTAGTCATTCTTTCGTCATTCCTCTTCATTGCTTCGAGGGCCGCGCCTTTTCGGATTTGATCATTCCTTTCATCCTTCGCAATTCGAGTTACTGAAACTGGTTTCAAAAGTCGGCTCAGGTTTCGTAATCGCGCTCCGGCTCGTGCTCGTGATCGGCTCTTGAGAGGAGAATTCGATAATGATCACGAGAAAGAGAGGACAAGCGACCTAAAACCACTTCTAACCGATTTTATGTTGTATATGCGACATAAAGTCGGTGACTCCTCGACGACCCTAACGGCCGGGGAAAAGTGCCAAAAAAATTTCCACAAAAACTCTTGACTCGGTTCTGCGCTATTAGCTAAAACCAGCGGTCTAGCCCTAAAAAAATAGTGTTTACATGTTGCCGACGTTCACCTTAACGCGTCGGCTTAGACCAACTCCATCTATATACAATGAAAAAGAAATCCACTTCACAATCCGCCTTCTTTAATCTGCGTGTCTTAATCGGTCTGTTTGTAGTCCTGGCCGGCGTCTTTCTGGCGCTGCTTGGCTTTGGCACGTTCTCGAAAGCATCTGCCCAAACAAATGCAAACGGCGCGGCCCAAGCACAAGGAACAGGCCAAATGACTGTAATTCCCGCGTTGCACAGCGATGTGTCGCTGCTGCTGCGCGAGCAGCCAATTGTGTGGCCGCCTCGCGAAATGGGTCCCGAGCGCGAAGCGAATCTCAACCCGAAAATACCGAATCAACACCAGGATGGCCCGGACCCGGTCGTTCAAAACAGTTTTTGGCAGCGGATGGTGAACACGCCGTCCATTCCCGGCCCCCTTCTGAATTGGGCCGGCATTCCTTTCCCGGGTGTGAGCTGCAACTGCGCGCCGCCCGATACAAATGGGGATGTGGGCAAAACTCAATACCTCGAGCTGGTGAACATTGGCCTCCAGGTTTTTGACAAGGTTACAGGCACATCGGTGTTTGGCCCCGTCGCCATCGGCTCGATTTGGTCTGGCTTTGGCGGCAACTGTCAAACTGGCAGTGGCGATCCTGTGGTGGTCTATGATCCGCTGGCTGACCGGTGGGTTATCAGTCAGTTCGCGGTAGGAGGAGCCGGCGTCCCGCAGATCGAGTGTGTCGCCGTTTCTCAGACCGGCGATGCCACCGGCGCTTGGTACCGCTATGCCTTTAACCTTAGTACTAACTTTCTCGATTATCCGAAGCTGGGCGTCTGGCCGGATGGCTATTACATGGCCGCGAATATTTTTAATACGTCTGGCACACTCTTTCTCGGGCCGCAGCCTTTTGTGTTTGATCGGGTAAAGATGCTGGTGGGCGATCCAAGCGCCACGGCGCAAACCCCAGGGATCATTGGCGGGGCGACCGAGGAGACGTTCCTGCCAGCCGATCTGGATGGCATCCTTCCGCCGCCAGTAGGCGATCCGAACCATTTCGTGGCATGGCCCCAGGGTAGCCCCCTCATTTACAAAGTCTGGGCGTTCCACGCGGACTTCATAACACCGGCCAACTCGACCTTTACGCTCGAGGCCAGTGTCCCGGCAGCAGCCTTTACTCAGCTCTGCTCAACTACCCGTGCGTGCGTGCCCCAACTTGGCTCAACCTCCAACCTGGACGGCCTCGCCGATCGGTTGATGTTCCGGAACCAATATCGCAGATTCGCTGACGGTCACGAGTCGCTGCTCGACAACTATACAGTTAGCGCCAACTCGGTGGCGGGGATTCGTTGGATCGAGTTGCGACGCACAGTTCCAGGGAACTGGACGCTTTTCCAGCAAAGCACTTATCAGCCGGACACGACCTGGCGCTGGATGGGCAGCGTTGCTTCGGATAACCAGGGGAACATTGCGCTGGGCTTTAGCGCCTCCAGTAGCACGATTAACCCGCAACTTCGCTATGCCGGCCGGCTGGCCAGCGATCCTTTGAACGTCTTGTCGGGTGAACAACATCTTTTTGACGGCACTGGCAGCCAGACTGGCACCTCCAACCGCTGGGGCGATTACAGCGACATGACCGTTGATCCGGTGGACGATTGCACCTTCTATTACACGAACGAGTACTATGCGACGACCTCCAGCTTCAACTGGCGCACGCGTATTGGCTACTTCAGGTTTGCCGAGTGCACCCCGCCGCAAAAGGGCACTGCGCACTTCACCGTGACCCTCTGTAACGGAGGCGCACCTGTGGCTAATGCCTCGGTTTCGATCGACGGAAGGCCTTATGGGGCTACAATTGCCAATGGCACTTACGATGCGGTACTGACGCCGGGATCGCACTCTTACTCGGTCTCGAAACCGACCGTTGGAACTGCTACGGGGAACTTTAACATCACCAATGGCGTGACGACAAACGTAAACGTCTGCTTGGGGGGCACTCCAACGCCGACTCCCACTCCCACACCTACCCCAACACCGACAGCTACTCCAACTCCAACTCCAACAGCCACACCCACACCTACTCCGACGCCTGGCGGGATCACGCTCAGCGCGCATGGGCACAAAGTGCAGGGCAGGAACACGGTGGATCTCACATGGTCGCCAGTAACCTCGGCCAACATCGACATCTACCAGGATGGAGTAGTGATCGCGACGGTATCGAACAATGGCGCCTACACCGATAACACCGGCACCAAGGGGCACGCGACGTTCACCTATAAGGTGTGCGAAGCGGGCACCCAGAACTGCTCCAATCTGGTGACGGTGAGATTCTGAGGTTCGGTGGCCCGCAGCTGGCTTGAGATTCGGGAGCAACGCCATCCTGGCTGTGGGGCCGGCGGGCATCCTGTCCGCCGCCGGACGGACTCGCTGCGGCGAGCCTGCCGGGTCACGGCTCGCAGGCGAGACGCCCGCGAGCCCCACAGGCTGGAAGCCTGTGCCCCGCCGCATTTGGACAACGGTTCGCAAGGCCTTTCAACAGAGCTAGATGGGGTTCTTGACGGTTCGGCTCAAGAAAATTTCAAAAAAAAGTGTTGACACACTTTCGCGTTCTGAACTAAAACCGACGCTCCATCCCCAGAACTACGAGGAAAAATCAACAAAGTAGGGAAAACGAAAACTCGTTGACACGCCCTCGACGTTTCAACAAAAGCAAAATGCTTATCCAGAAAATCGATCCATGAAAAAGAAATCCACTTCACAATCTGCCTTTTTTAATCTACGCGTTTTAATTGCAGCCGTCTTTTGCCTCATCGGCGTCTTTGTGGCGCTGCTTGCCACTGGCGCATTCTCGAGCGCGTTTGCCCAGGCAAGGGGCGCGAAAAACAATCGCTCCGCGACACAGGCCTCCCCCGGCACGCAGAGGCCGGACGTCGTCCAGATGGTTGGCCCTGTCGCGCTGAACATGGATTTACGAGAGCTCCCTTACATCGCGCCGAAGGAGGAATTTGAGGAGAGAGTGCTAACGCGCTACCCGCACGGGACGGCTCAGACAGGCGCGTCGGCAGGGTACGGCATTTCTGGCCTGGCGAAGGTCCAGCAACTGGTCAAAAATCTTTGGCTGCCGGCGCCCAACATGCCGCCCCCGCTGCTGACCTTCGAGGGGCTGGGTGCAGCGCAGGCCTGCGCTTGCGCGCCACCGGACAGCGATGGTGATGTCGGCCCGAATCATTATGTCGAAGCAGTCAACGTCGCGTTCGCGATCTATAATAAGAACGGCACCCTCCTGTCAGGGCCAACCACATACAACTCACTCTTCGCCCCCTTAACAGGGACCCCTTGCAGTGGCAACAATGACGGTGACCCTTATGCTCTTTACGACCCGGTGGCTGATCGCTGGGTGATCAGCGACTTTGCCTTTCCTTCGTTTCCTGGGAATTCATTCTGGCAATGCATCGCCGTGTCTCAGACCAGCGACCCGGTCAGCGGCGGGTGGTTTCTCTACGCGCTGCAGGTGGACCCGGCAAACCCAACATTCCTTGGCGATTATCCCAAGTT
>VBQC01000109.1 GCA_005887825.1 Verrucomicrobiota bacterium
CAATTACGACCGGCGTTTTCTCTTTGCGCTCCGGATAAACCACGAACGCTTTGATCGTGCGCTCGCCGGATTTGAGATCGACCCATTCGCCGTGGCGCGGCGATTTGTTGAGTCGCTCTTTCGCCCAATCCTGCGCTAGCGCGTTACAAAGAGGATTGCACATAAATACCGCGACTAGCATCGCGACGAAAAATCTTTCTATTGGGCGATCGCGTTTCACAAAACGGAACAGATAACAGTAAGAGATTTCTCGACTTCGCTCGAAATGACAAGGTATTGATCTTAGCGTCGTTAGGTGGTCGATGGTGTCGTTGTTGAAGCTCTATCTTTGCAGCACAGCGCGTCGATGCTCCAGCGCCCAGCGCCATAAAACACGACGAACAAGAAAAACCAGCAATAGAAGATAGCCAGCTCGCCTTTGTTCGAAACTTGTGGTCCGGCGCTCGAAATCGGAAAAAACTTCGCCATCGGCGTTGGAGCGTTAGCCACGTGAATCATGAAATAGGCCACTGCCATCTCGCCGCTGCAGATGAATGCGGCCAACCGCGTTAGTAATCCAAATGCAATAAACAAGCCGCCGACAAGTTGAATCCAGCCACCGATCTGCATCATGGGCTGATCTGAACCGGGCATCCCGCCGAACATGCCGAGTACCAATTGCCCGCCGTGAGAGGCAAACATCAAACCGACGATCAGCCGCGTAACGCAGTAAAACGGATCCGCAAATCGATTGAGAGAGTTCATGGCCGAAGTGGATGTGTCTATCTTAAGCGATCGATGGCGTCGTTGCGGGGGCGTTTCTGCGAAACAACATTGCATCGATGCTCCAACGTCCCGGGCCGTAGAAAAACATAAAGAAAAATATCCAGCACAAAACCACGGCCAGTTCTCCTTTGTTAAGAATGGGGAAAAATTGGTCGACAGGGCTCCCCGCATGGGCGAGCGCCTTGCCCGCGGCGTGTACCATAAAATAGGCAACCGCCATTTCACCGCTGGAAACGAACGCAGCCAGACGCGTGAACAAACCGAATGCGATCAAGAAACCGCCAACGAGTTCAACAATTCCCCCCACGAGCATCAGGCCTTGCGCGCCGCCGTGCCCACCACCGGGAAAACCGAGAAGCTTTTGGCCGCCATGACAAGCATAAACCAGCCCCACGATTAGCCGCATGATGCAGTAAGCTGGATCCGTAAATCGACTCAGAAAGTTCATCCGGCGAGGTTGATGATGTCGATCTTGTCTGTCAAGAAATTCGCGCGAGAGAATTTCAAGGGTGGCGCACGCGTCTCGCGTGTAGGCGCCGACGTCTCGTCGGGGCGAACCTTTCTATCCAATCGCGAAATCATCCAAGACTGAAGGATCGTTTTGGCGAGACGCCAAAACCAGCACGCGAGACGCATGCGCTACCCAGGCAAAAGGTCGGAAAACTACGCGGCCTTCTTCGCGGGCTGTTTGGGTTTCGCTCGAGATTTCGCTGTCGATTTTGTTTTCGCGCTGGTTTGCTTCAGGCTCTTTTGCAAAATGGAAACGAGATCGATTACTTTGGTTGGCTTGGGCCTTTTTTTCGGTTTCGCTTCAATTTCTTTTCCCCCGGCTTCGACTTTCTCTTCGATCACTTCCATGAGCGCTTCGCGGTAATCATCGCGATATTTTTCCGGATTCCATTTCGCGCTCATGCTGCCGATCAGGGACTTGGCCATGTTCATTTCGCGTTTTCCGACCTCCACCTTTTTTGGAAGGTGCAATTTCCCAGTGTCTGCAAGCTCGTCGGCAAAATGCATTAACTCGAGAACTAGCGCGCCATCTTCCGGCTTTACCCCGGCGAGATATTGGCGCGTCTTGATCACAACCTTCGCGATGCCAACTTTTTTGCTGTCTTTAAGAGCATCGCGCAGAAGCGCGTACGCCTTGTCCCCGCCCTTTTGGGGTTCTAAATAGTAGGGCTTGTAAAAAAACATCGGATCGATTTCATCGACATCGACGAAGTCCTGAATATCGACCGTCTGTGTTGCTTCCAAATCGACCCGCTCAAAATCTTCGTCCTTTAGCACGACGTATTTTCCCTTTTCGTATTCGTAGCCCTTCACGATGTGGTCCCAGGGAACTTCTTTGCCGTCCTTTTCGGCGACCCGCTTGTAATTGACGGGACTCAAGTCGCTCTTGCGCAGCAGTCGAAACTTAAGTTCCTCTCGCCGTGTTGCGGGATAAAGAGCGATCGGAATGTTAACCAGCCCGAAACTGATGCTGCCTTTCCAGATTGCGCGCGCCATACGCAATTATTTCGTATTACAGGCGGGTCTTGCGCGGATCAGGTAGGGGCCGTTCATCAGAACCGCCCTGAATTGTGCGCGCCAACTGTGGCACGTTGACCAAACCCCGCGGCGCTTGCGGTCAATCGCCCTACCAGATTCTTAAGCGGCGAGTTCCAGGTCCTGGCGGGAGATGCCGCGCAATTCAAAAAGGCGGATCAATGTCTCTTCGATCAAATTATTCGGACAAGAGGCGCCAGCAGTGATCCCGATGACAGCCGGCCCGTTGGGCAACCAGAAGTGTGAAACCACTTCGCGTTTCTCGTGCAGGTCGTAATGCTTGATCTCCGTGGCGGAAACCAGCCGAGAGGCGTTGAGCACGAAGTAGGTGGGCAATTTTTCCTCACCCATCTCGGCCAGATGCGACGTGTTCGAACTGTTGTAACCGCCGACGACTAACAGGAGATCCATTGGCACGTTGAGCAATTCTCGCAATGCATCCTGCCGCTCCTGTGTCGCGCCGCAGATTGTGTCAAAGAACCGAAAATTCTTTTCCGCCAGCTCAGGCCCATCCCGATCGACGATCGCCTGTCGTATTCGTCGCTGCACCTCTTCCGTTTCACCCCGCAACATGGTCGTTTGATTTGCTACGCCGACCGTTTGCAGATGCACGTCTGGGTCGAACCCGGGCGAATGCGCGCCTCTGAACTTCTCCAGGAACGCCCGTTTGTCGCCGCCATGCCGGATGTATTCGCAGACGTAATCGGTATCTGCGAGCGTTAAAACGACGACGTAATGCCCGCTCCCGTCGCCAAGCGCGCGCGAGCTCGTAGCCTTGGTCTCCTCGTGTTCGGCTTTGCCGTGAATAATAGAGGTAGCCGATTCGCTTGCGTATTTACGAACCCGCTTCCAAACACTCATTACGTCGCCACAGGTGGTATCGACAACCTGGCAGCCGCGGTCCTTGATCTGCTGCTGAATCGACAATTCCGTTCCGAACGCCGGTACGATCACCACGTCTTCGGGCCCCAGATCGGAAATGTCGGCCTCCTTGTTCTTGCCAGTAAGATTCTTTATGCCTAACGAGGCGATCTGATGATTGACCTCCGGGTTATGAATGATTTCACCGACGATAAACAGCTGGCGGTCCTTAAAGACTTTGCGCGCAGCATAGGCTAGATCGATCGCACGCTCGACCCCATAGCAAAAGCCAAACTCTTTCGCCAGGCGCACGGTGGTGTCGCCCACGGAGATGATTCCACCCGCTCGGCGCACTTTGTCGACAATATCGCTGCGGTAATGCGACTCCACCTGTTGCTGCACCGCGGCCATCACGTCGGGTGTGCGCAAATTCACTTTCTCCCGCGCTGTCGTGCCGCTGGAAATAAGGTTCGTGCTCACAATTAAACGGGGCTAAGCCCGCAAGGATATGCCTACTGGAGAAGCGGACCGCTCGGCTTCTCGAAAGCAGCCGACGTGATCATCAGGCCCGGACTGGGATCGGGCGCTTTAGAGTCATCCACGCGCTGCACTGTCGAAGCAAGAGTTGCATCTTCCGGCTGCGAAGTGGCGATGTTCACCGGCGTGCCGATTTTTACAAGTGCGAAAAATTTCGGCGCAGCTTCGCCATGCAATCGAATGCAGCCATGCGTGCGCGGGTACGGGTGCACAAAGCCTTGATGAAACCCGTAGGCCGGTGCGAATTCGCACCAGTATCCCATTGGGTAACCGACATAGCGCCCCGGCCCACCCCCGGTAGATGGGACAACGTGATTGCCCTGCACGCTAAATCCATAGGACCCGGAACGCTTTTGTTCCTGCTTTGAGTAAATCGTGAAATTCCCCTTCGGCGTTGGCTTGGCCGGGATGCCAACGGAAATGGCGGCCGCCATCAAACATCGGTCGCCTTCCATCACATAGACATTTTGTTTCGAAAGCGAAACTTTCACGCGCACGGCCGACGGATCGTGCGGCCGATAAGCTGTCACATGATATGGACCTCCGCCCGCCACCCGTCCGGTCTGGCAGCCGGTCAGAAATAAAAGGGAACCGCTGGCGGCCAATAAAATGAATCGGGAAACATGTCGCATAAGTTCCATACTGGAAAAGCTTGGCGGCACTTTGTCAACCAGCTTGGTCGTCGCCTTCCTGAAGTTGCAAATCCCAATTGCCAAATCCCAGGGAAAATTCAATCGCCAAATCGAAAAAGATCGCGTGGTTTATCGGTGTCCTCCATTTGGAACTTGGGATTTGATCCTTTATTTGGGATTTGGAGCTTGGGATTTTGGAACCCGCCCTGATTTCCTCTTTATCCGTGTTCATCCCTCGCTGGGGAGATCTCGAAGTTTTGTCTTGATCGGCTAACGAGCGTTTCCCAAGCTCGATGCGGCTAGCCGGGGGTGGTCGTGAACGATCAGTAGAGTTGCACGGTGTAGCAGGTGTAGTAGCGCCGTGTCCTCACGAGCAGAGCCGAAGATTGCGGCTGAGGACAGACCGCCGCTACAGCCTGCTTCGTCTTCCTTGCGTGACTTCAGTTCGTCCCTCCAACAGAATCGGCTTCGTCGCGCTGGAGCATTTCATCGAACGGTCGGAAAAAATTTGCATAGGACGGATAAGGCCGGTCGGCGTGTGCCGGGAGGTAGCGCCAATGTTTGTACATCCAGAGCCAGGGCGCCGGATTTTTTCGCACATAAGGCTCGAAAGAATCCCAACAAGCTTGGGCAATCTGCTGGTGCGTCATCTCGGCGGTAGCTTCGATCTTTGGGTGAAAAATTATTCGGTAACGTCCGTCCGGCAGCGGCTCGCAATGCGCGGGCACAATCGGGACGCCGGTCCGTTCGTGCAGCCAGGTATGCGCGGAAGTCACACTTGTTTTTAATCCAAAGCAATCGATCGCCACGGCAGTCTGGCTCGGCGGCACGGTAAGATCGACGAGCAAGGCCGTGCGGCCTTTGCGCCGGAGCACTTTGTAAAGCCGGACGAGACCCCTCTCCCGCGGGATGAGCTCGTGGCCGGATTGTTCGCGCAGTTTCTTGAAGATCGGATCGAGCAATGAATTTTTGAATTCCTGCGAGATGATTGTGCCTTTCAAATCGAGAAAACCACAAGCCAGACTAAGCCATTCAAAGTTGCTGTAGTGATAGCATGCAATCATGATACTTCGCTCGGGTCCGGTGCCGCGTGTGGTCTCCTCGAGATTCTCGAGCTCGATATAGCAAGAGAAATTTTCGGGTGTCAGGCGCGGGCTCCAGAGCAGATCGATCATGGTCCGTGCGAAATGTTGAAACGACTCACGCGCGATTTTACGCCGCTCCTGGATCGATAGTTGGTCGCCAAGCGCGACCTCGAGATTGTTTAGTGCGACTTCGTAGCGATGCCGATCAAAGATCGGCATGAGCGCTCCGGCTGTTTGTGCGAGGTAGTAGCATGCCCTTCGAGAAAAGAGCGGGATAAGTTTTGTGGCAAGGAGGAGCCCGATCCATTCAAACCGGTAGCGGACTCGTTTCCATCGCGAACGCATTGCTCACTGTAAACATGCCTTTAAACAGAAGGCTAGACGTGGTTTCCCAGGCCCTGCTATTCGTCCAAATCGTGCTCATGCTCGTGATCGCATCGTTGGCGTAAAATTCTCGATCGCGAACACGAGCATGAAATCACTGAAAGTCCCTAACGACAGTTCGCGGAGTTGTGATCCGGCCGACGCAGCGATCCTTTACTGACCCCGTCCGGGATTAGCTACCGGAGGAAGGCCCTTGCGAAACTCAGCCTGCTGGCGCTCGGCTTCCTTTTGTTGATCCGCCTCGCGCGCCTGCTGCTCGGGACTCGGCCCTTGACCTGCACAACCCGACAAAAGAACGACACACGCCGACGCAAAAAGCGCGAAGACTCGAAGTTTTTTCATTGAGCCGATAAGAATAATCAACCCGGCGCATCCGGCAATCGCTCTATTTCCAAATCTCTCTCACGGTTTCGAAGCTGCCAGTGGCGCTATTCGCGTTGCTTCTCAGATGCCAGCCGCAGATATTCGCGCTCGAGAGTTTTCAAGCGTTGAATAATTTCATTTAACGCGAGCTCGTTCTTCAAATTGATTTGATAATCGATTTCGGAGCGAAGCCGATCCTTGTGTGACTGTCTGTTCTGCGACATCAAAATGATCGGCGCTTGCAGCACGGCAAGCATATTAATCGCAGTACTGAGCAGCAGGTACGGATAAGTATCGAAAGCGCTGTCGGCGAGCAGCCAAGTGTTTATCAATACCCACAAGTTAAAAAAGAGCACGGCCGAGATGATAAATTTCCAACTGCCGCCAAACTCCGCGATAATGTCTGCGGCGCGGTCAGCGAGTGTAAACTGAGCCCTTTCCTCCACATTGACATTGCGCGTAGCGCGATGACGCAAAAGCTCATCGGTGCGCCGCAGGCGGTTCGCAAGCGCGGTAAGCATTTCCAAGGCGACATCGGGGTTGCTGCGCATGAAGGAAAGAAAATGCTCGCGTGAGAGCAGAGCCAACCTTGCATCCTCAGCCACCACCGCGTCGGCAGAGCGGCGCTGCCCGTCGAGCAGAACCATTTCGCCAAAAAAATCGCCGCGCCCCAGCTCCGTCAGCGTTACCTCGTGTCCGTCAATGGCCTGCATGCAAATCCGGACCTTCCCGTGCTCAATTAAATACATCGCGTCTCCGGCGTCACCAG
>VBQC01000349.1:0-2164 GCA_005887825.1 Verrucomicrobiota bacterium
CAAATTCCTGCGGCATGTTGAATTTCTCAATACTGTTATCCAATGGGATGGCAAACTTCTCCGCGAGCAAAATTACAGCAACCAGATAAACGAGCAGCATCGACGCATGAAAAGCCGTTGAGTGTATCCGAACTGGATGATGAGCAGAATTCGCCGTCACTACTACATCTTCTGATTCCATAAAATAACGGCGGTGTCGCATGGTCTGGATAAAGAGAAAAATCGCATAAAGCGACAGTGATACGACGATGAAAAAGATTTCCTGTTCGGTGGAAAAGTTTGGCCCGCTCTTAGAAGTGGTGAAATCGGGCAAGACCAAACCGAGCACCGCCAATGCCATGATAACGTTAAGATAGGCGTTGACGCCTTGCAGATTGTAATGCTGCTCGCGATGGCGTAATCCGCCCAGCAATAAGGACAACCCCACCAAGCCGTTGAGAGCGATCATGACCACAGAAAAAATTGCGTCCCGACCGAGCGTGGGATTATTCGCGCCGTGCAACATTGCCGTGGATATCATGACCACCTCAATGCTGATCGCCGAGAGCGTCAGGATTAAGGTTCCGTAGGGCTCGCCCAATTTGACGGCCAGACAGTCGGCATGACGCACGACACAAATTGCCGACCAAAGGATAACGGCAAAAAGCCAGATAAAGACAGCGATCATCGCGACCGGGTGGGCAACGATTTCGACTAACTGACTTCCAGCGGCAAAAAAAATCGCCGCCGTTCCCAAACCGATTAGCAACGCAAATTCACCCGAAATGGCGTTTCCCAAATGGCCCGCGCTTTTCACCTCGTGGATTGGTTGTGCCTTTCGAGACATGGGCGCGAGCATATCGAGTCCGCCTTCGCGATGCAATCGGTGCGTACGCGATCTGACAACGTAGGGAGGAGGTTCGAACCCTCTATCGCGCCCATCTCACGCCGCAGCGTCGCGGAGGGGAGCAGGCCAGTGTAGCATTTTCGGCTTCTGCGCGAACGAACGGAGCGTCGAATGGCCCGCGTTGCATCGCTTCAGCAGAAGCGCTGCGCGTCAAAATCGCGTCGTCTCAAGTTTTCCGATGAAAATGCGGATCGGATTGTCAGTTGTCAGTAGCGTGGCGGGCTGGCTGCACAACATGGACGACCACATCTTCATCTCGCCGGATCAAGCGACTTGCGTCCGCAAGGATTAAACCGTAGGGAATGGACGTGAGCGAGCCTGTTAAAACCGGCTGGACAACTAGAACGGTGATGAGCGCTTTCGTGGTCATTGCGCTCGCATCCTTCTGCTCGCCGACTCTAAAGACTCTACACAGTTCCACAACACCCGTTCAGCATCATCAGGAGCAATTTGATCACAAGGGGAAGATCGAGTTCTGCGTCCTCACCAAGACTCCGACCAAGGTTTGTACTCGAAAGGGCAGCGCACAACAATTGGTTCAGCTTTTCTATTCTGCCAGTGATGCTTCGTTGCGCCGCCTCGACCTCTCTGCGCGCTCGATTTGCGCGACCGCAATTCATTCTGAGATTGCTCGCGGAAACGTCACGTTTCGCGAACGCGCTCCGCCGGTCTAAATCTGCTTCCGGCTTTTCGGCGGCGTTGGATCGCTGTCTTTCACGGCGCGCCGGTCTGCGACGTTAGTCGTTTGTGACAACGCGTGACCGCACGGCGCGCCAACCACTCCGCGATCTGGCAGCACATTGGCAGATCCAAAAACCTTCAGCTCTTACCTATTTATGAATCCTGGACTTTCTTTCTTAACAGGCACTTTCTTGCTCGGTCTGTTCGGCTGGTATTTTGCGACGGGTCGCGCGCGGCCTAAACGTATTTTGGGCACGGTCCTCACCGTCTTGTTCGTCGCGCTTTGCCTAACGACACTTTATCCGCCGGACAAAACCATCCGGCTCGGTCTTGATCTGCAAGGCGGCACATCTTTCCTGATCCGACTCACCCCGGAAGGTGAACGCTCGATCAACGCCGATACTCTTGATCAGGCGGTCGAGGTGATTCGGAAGCGTGTCGATCAGTTCGGCGTGAGCGAACCGATCATCACGCCACAAGGCGGCGACCGGATTCTTGTACAAATTCCCGGGCTCGATCCGGAACAGATTGCGACGGCGCGGCAGCAATTGGCGCAGGTAGCGAAGTTGGAATTCCGTCTTGTCCATCCCGAGACTG
>VBQC01000349.1:2215-4272 GCA_005887825.1 Verrucomicrobiota bacterium
CTGATCTTCTCGGCGACCGTGTGACAAAAGCCATCCCAACCTATGATGAGCAAGGCTGGGGCGTTGCTCTCCAATTTGATCGCGAAGGCGCGAAGCTTTTCGGACAATTAACGGAAGCACATGTCGGCAAACGTTTCGCCATCGTGCTCGACGGCAAAGTGCAATCCGCGCCGGTGATTCGCGAGGCGATCTACGGCGGTCACGCTTCGATTACTGGCCACTTCACGGAAGAAGAGGCGCGCAATTTGGCAAGCGTGTTGGCAAATCCGCTGCAAACGCCGGTGATCGTGGAAGAGGAGCGGAGCGTTTCAGCGACACTCGGCTCTGATTCTATCAGGAGTGGCATCTACGCCGGGTTGGTTGGTCTCGCGCTCACTTTTCTCTTCATCGTGATCTATTATCGATTTGCTGGTCTCGTCGCCAGCGTCGCGCTGATTGTTAATCTCGTGCTGCTCTTAGGAGCGATGACGATGTTCAACTTCGTCCTGACGCTGCCTGGAATAGCCGGCATTATTCTAACAATCGGCATGGCTGTAGACGCGAACGTGTTGATTTACGAACGATTGCGCGAGGAACTCGCAACCGGTAAACCCCTGAGCGTGGCCTTGACTGCGGCGTACGACAAGGCGTTCAGCGCGATCTTTGACTCGAACATTACGACTCTCATCACCGCGCTAATTCTTTTCTGGAAGGCGACGGGACCGATCAAAGGGTTCGCCGTCACGCTCACTATCGGCATCGTCGCGTCGATGTTTTCCGCGCTGCTCGTGACGCGCAATTGCTTCAACTGGGCCATCGCCAGCGGCGTTCTCAAACGCGTCACAATGTCGAACCTGATCAAAGCGACGAACTTTGATTTTCTGAGCAAGCGCCGGCTTTCGGTGGGAATATCTGCTCTCGTGATTCTCGTATCGGTCAGCGTTTTTGCCGTGCGAGGCGGGAACAATTTCGGCATCGATTTTAGAGGCGGCGATCTGCTCGTGTTGGAAGCGCAGCAGATGGTGAGCGCGGGCGACGTTCGCGCTGCGCTCGAGCAGATCGGCTTGCAGGAGAGTGTTGTTCAAACGGAGAGATCGGCGGCAAAGGAATTCCTCACCGTTCGCAGTGCCCCGGGCACAAGCGAGCGAATCGAGAAACTGCTCGTTGAAAAATTTCCGGAGGCGAAATTCCGCGTCGAGCAAAATGACAAGGTCGGGAAGCTTGTTGGCGACGAGTTGGCGCGCAATTCCCTGATCGCGCTCAGCCTTGGGATCATTGGTATCTTCATTTACGTCGCCGCGCGATTTGAATTCGCGTTTGCTCTGGCCGCGATCATTGCCTTGTTGCATGACGTGATTTTGACGATCGGCGCATTTGCTTTGTTCGGTCGCGAGTTATCTCTGATTATCGTTGGCGCGGTGTTGACGATCGCGGGTTACTCGATCAACGACACGATCGTAGTCTTCGATCGGATTCGGGAGGGAATGCGCAGGAACGACACGGTCTCACTGCAGTTCATTATGAATCGCGCAATTAACGAAACGCTCGGCCGCACGATTCTGACTGGCGGCACAACCGTCCTCTCCACTCTAGCTCTTTACTTTTTAGGTGGTCCCGTGCTGCACGATTTTGCATTTACGATTCTGGTTGGCATCTTCGTCGGAACCTACTCGTCGATCTTCGTCGCCTCCCCAATCGTGCTCTGGTGGTCGCGCCGGACGGGGCCGAGGCACCGCGAATCACAACCAGAGATGGCGGTGGCAGCGCGCTGATGTATCTCCCGCAATTTCTGTCGGCAAACGCTCTCGCCCGTTACCAATGGGAGGGGCGGTGCCTTGAAATCGAGCATTTCAGTCACCGGGTATCAACTGCCATGGAGTAAGCGGTCATGCACGAAGTCACCTTCCTCCAAGACCTGGCCATAGTAATGGTCGTGGCAGGGCTCGTGACGGTGTTATTTCACCGGCTCAAGCAGCCCGTCGTGCTCGGGTATGTCGTCGCCGGTGTGATCATTGGTCCGCACACGCCGCCCTTTCCCCTCATTTCGGACCAGCACGCGATTCAAACATTGTCCGAGT
>VBQC01000110.1 GCA_005887825.1 Verrucomicrobiota bacterium
TGGCGTTGTGGCTGGGCGTGATGCGCTTGGCCGAGCGTGCAGGCCTTGTACAACGGATCGCGCGCGGTCTGCGCCCGATCATGCGCCGGCTTTTCCCGGATGTTCCGCTCGAACATCCCGCGATGGGTTCCATGGTAATGAACATGTCGGCTAACATGCTCGGTCTCGGCAATGCAGCTACACCGCTCGGCTTGCGCGCAATGCGCGATCTGGAATCGCTTAATCCACGACCCGGCGTGGCGACCAATGCGATGTGCACGTTTCTGGCAATCAACACCAGCTCTGTGCAGTTGATCCCGGCAACCGCAATCGCAATCCTTGTCGCGTCGGGATCGACAAGACCAACCGCAATTGTCGGCACTGCGCTGCTCGCGACGCTTTGCGCAGCGAGCGTGGCAATCATTTCCGTAAAACTCCTGGAAAAATTGCCGGCTTTTCGGATTTCGCCGTCCAATGTTTCTACTCTCAAGCGCGCGGCGAAATTGCCGAATCCGGTGGGGCGAGACTCTGTCGAGCCGACGAATTCTGCGGGGACCAGCGACGCCGGCTACAGCAGCAGCGTCGCCCTGCAGGAACCGGTGAAGCGATTGTCGATCTGGGGTTTGATTGCGCTGAGCGCGCTGGTTGTTCTCTTCATCGTGTTATTTGTTCGAATGGTGGCGCCTACTTTGTTTGGTGCCCCAGTTGCACCAACTACGGCGGCGCAGAATGTTTTTGTGCGCAGTGTGAACGCCTTGTCGATCCTGGCGATACCGTTTCTCCTTAGCTTCTTTCCGCTCTATGCAGCGGCGCGCGGCGTGAAAGTTTATGACGAGTTTGTCGAGGGCGCGAAGGAAGGATTCGGCGTGATTCTCAAGATCATTCCATTTCTCGTGACAATGCTGGTGGCGATTGGGATGTTCAAAGGCGCCGGCGGCATCGATTTGTTGAGCCGCCTGCTTTCACCAATTCTGACTCCGCTGCAATTTCCGACAGACCTGCTCCCTCTTGCTTTAATGCGTCCGCTCAGCGGGAGCGGGACGCTAGCTCTACTCACGGACATTGTGCATCGTCTCGGGCCAGACAACATCGTCAGTCTAACCGCGGCGACGATCTATGGAAGCACTGAGACCACGTTTTACGTCGCGGCCGTTTACTTCGGAGCTGTGGGAATAAAGCAGACGCGTCACGCTATTCCCGCGGGTTTGCTTGCCGATCTGACAGGGGTGGTCGCTTCAGTGATTATTTGCAGGGCCGTGCTTGGTTAGATTGACGGCGCGCCCAGGGGTCTCGCCGTACCATAAATTTTTCCCTCGCCAGCCGGTGAGTTGTTCTTTTATCGTGCGACTTTTCACAAATGATTCAACGTGATTATCTCATTATCGGAAGCGGGATCGGCGGGGCGAGCGCCTGTGAAGGGATTCGCCGCCACGACAAGCGCGGAAGCGTTACGCTGGTCGGCGCGGAGGTCTTTCCTCCTTACAAGCGCTGGATTCTCTCGAAGAGCTTTTTGCGCGAAAAGAATCCTCAACTCAAAAAATTACAGGAACCCGAAGAACGCTGGTACCAGGCGCACAAGATCGAAACGCGATTCGGCACGGTCGTGACGCAGTTCAACATCGACCGGCGTCTGGCAGTGCTTGCTAACGGTGAAAGCATTGAATTCAACAAAGCGTGCCTGGCCATGGGAAGTCGTCCGGTACGACCGCTGGTAGCCGGAGTCAGTCTCGGTAACGTGATCTATCTGCGAACCATTCGTGACGCGCTCGCGTTAAAAGAGATGGCGAACCTGGAGAAGACCGTGATGGTCGTGGGCGGCGGACTCCTCGCATGTGAGGCGGCATCGAGTTTGCGAATGATGAAACTGAAGGTCGGCCTCATGCATCGCGATTCCTATTTGCTAAACCGCTATCTCGACGCGGATACCGGCGCGTGGCTCACGGATTATTTTGCGAAACACGGTGTGGCATTGTCCATCGGCGAAAGTCTCAATGGCTTTGAGGGCAAAACCGTCCTGCGCAATATCCAGACAAAAAGCGGCAATCGCTACCCGGTCGGCCTGGCCGTTGTCGCCTGCGGCGCCGAACCAAATCTCGATCTGGTTCGCAACACACCGCTGGCCGGACCGCATGGATCGCCGGTCACGGACTATCTCGAGACGGAGGAAAAGGGAATTTATGCGGTTGGCGACCTGGCATTTTATCCCGATCGGTTGATGGGCGGCGTGCGGCGGCAAACGCATTGGGACAATGCGCGCAAGCAGGGCCTGATCGCGGGCGCGAACATGACGGGAAAGAAGCGCACCCGCTACGAGCAGATTCCCTACTTCTGGACGGAGATGTTCGATTTGCGAATGGATTTTGTCGGCGACTTCAGCGTGCTGCCGACCCGTATCGATCTTCATGGCACGTACGCAAAGAAAAAGTTTGTCGCGCGCTATTATCAGGGAGAAAGGCTTCGTGGCATTTTGCTTTGTCAGCAACCTTCCGGCGAGGTGGAATCGGCCAGGACGCAGTTGCGCCATGCTCTGGGCAAATAAGCTGTAGCGGCGCTCTATGAACGCCGAATCGTCAGCCGCCCAACAACCAGCGCTCAATGCACAACGCTCAATAACTCGCGAAAGCTTTCGGGTTAATAGACATCGGCGGGGATTTCAAATGCCGAATTGCTCACTCGCGCGAGCTTCCAATCCCACGGCTTGCCCGAAAGGCGACGCCACTCCAGTTCGAAAGGCGCAGGCAGCGAGTTAACCCGTTCGTCGAGCAACTGCATTGCTTCATCGTCGGAACTGTAGAGCATAATTTTGCCGGTCCAAACCGCCCGCCATGTTTCCACCAGCACGCGTGGGTTGGATGCGATGATCCTGGGGCCGCGCACATACCGGAACCCTTCACGCATGCGCTCCAAAACACGTGCTCGATCGTCGCCCCACTGATCCCGATAATCGCCACCGATAAAATCGGCGACTGCCGCCCAGTCTTTGTGTTCGATCGCATGGAAAAAATTCTCCGTGTGACGCCTGACCTGATGCTCAGGTCGCCAGAGCCAGATTAGAAACAGCCCAATGCAAACCGCGAGGGCCAATCCCACGTAAAATCCTCCGCGAAACGAGATCGACACAGATTGCGATTTTATTCCGGCCCACAGATTATGCGATTAGGTAGATTGATTTTCTTTCACCCCTCCTCGCCCGACAGAGAATCGCCCTGCTAGGATTTCTTCAAAGATGGCTCGACCGGCTCGGCCTCGACTTCCATCGGTTCCGTGCCCCGACGCCTGGGTCTGGACGGTTCTGCGAAGGTAAACGTTCTTGTTCGTTTCTGTCTTCGCTTGGTCTAGCCTGCGTCGCGCGCGTACCAGTCCACCTTCCGCGTTACGTACATCACGATTGCCAGCACGATGAAAAGCGCGATCGCGCCCATGAGCAGCGCATAATCCTGCTGCCGCAAAGTAATGTACAGAAATGCGTAAACACCCGCGAGTCCGGCCCCAATCATCAGTGTCCGCACACCGTCGCCGAGGAAAAATCGGCAATACCACGTAATCAACAGCGTCGACGCAACAGCCGCGATCAGATATGCCCAACCGAATCCTACAAATTCCGAAATCGACAACAGCAGCAGATAAAACAAGCAAAGCGCCGCGCCGACCATCAGATATTGGAACGGATGGATCTTTTGGCGCGCCGTGACCTCGAAGAGAAAGAATGTTGTGAAGACAAGCACGAGAAAGAGCACGCCGTACTTGATCGAACGCTCAACGTAGCGATATGCATCCAAGAGCGACAAGAAATTCGCGCCGAACCTTGAGTTCGTTACCGACTGGACATTGAAACGCTCATTTCCGCTGCGACTCGTCCACGACTGCGGATAATCGCGCCCATAATACGAAACTCTCCACGTCGCGTTGAATCCGTCCGCCCGCACCGATCGTTCTGCCGGCAGAAACGACCCGCGAAACGCGGGGTCAGGCCAGTTCGATTTCAATGTCGCTTCGTTTTGCACGCCAAACGGTGCGAAGAACACTCCATCGCTGCCGTTGAAATCGAGCGGAATCGAAAATGCCACTTCACTCCCGATCGGCTGATCGCCGCCGAGCGACGCGGTCGCGCCGGTTGTATAGCCCGGCACTTGCGATCCCGGCAGCATTGGGCGCTTCGTTCCGCCCCAATCGAGCACGAGTCCTTGGCGCGTTCCACGCAGATCGTTCACCGCGATCGTCACGAACGCGTCCTTCCATTGCACATCCTTCGGGTCGATCTTGAGAGGGCCGAAATCGGGCGGCGCGAATTTTCCCGATAGCGTCACCTGCGCGCGGAACACTGCCGCGTCATAAATCCCGCGATGCAACGTCTGCGTCTGCACGTCGCCGTCGATCTTGAGCGATTCCGGTAGAAAATACGCGGCTCCGGTCGCCGTCTCTTCAACCTCGCGCCGCTCCAGCTTCCCGTCCGGGCCCGGCGTCTCCTTCACCGCTTTGAATTTGTATTGAAACGGAACCCCCAGCACCGGGCCGATAACATTCTGTTCCCTCCCCCACGACGAAGTGATGTCCGCCACCGCTTCATTCCGCCGCGAAAGTCGATCGCTCAACACGCCCGTGATCATCATTAGTGGAATCAACAACACCAGGACGAGAGCGCCGACCCCGAGCAACTTGATAATCGTGCTGTGGCGCCGGCCAAATGACGGCTGAGATTTCGGTAACGGCGGCGGCGCTTGTGTTTCAGCCATGCCGGCAGAATGAATGAGTTGATTTGGTTAGGCAACAAAACTTGTTTCGACCGCTCATCGCCGCGGGGCTAGAGGGGAACAGATGTCTTCATGCCGGACTCCTAGAATCCTGGCAACCCGACGCAATTCTGCTATTGTCGCCGAAAAAGACCGGCATTTTTCAGGCCATCGTGAGCGGAGGCAAGCGGATTAGACAGAATAATTCCGCAAAAAATTACGGAAAAATTTCATCCATATCTCGTTAGACCTATGAGACGTTGCGTCGTTCTTGTGATGCTCGTGTTCGCCGCATCTATCGCGTTTGCAGACTCGATCTCGAAGCCACGAAAAGAAGACCTAATTTACGCGCCACGACCTGAGTATCCCTACGAGGCACGGCTTCACTATTTGCAGGGCAGCGGGAGCTTCATTCTTAGAGTGCGACCCGACGGCACAGTAGCGCGCGTGGATGTCGAGGATAGCACGGGCGCACCGCTACTCGACCAGACGGCGATCGCTGCATATTCTAAGTGGCGCTTTAAGCCCGGCCGAGTGAAGGCGGTCCGCGTTCCTGTCAGCTTCACCATGGCTCCCTATCCGTACACGCCTAAGTATGTGCCGCCGAAGAGCCGCTAGAGGCGCGACGGGTCTAACCCCTATGTAGGATGTCAAGTGTGGCGGGCGAGGGTGTAGGTAGTTGGTTTAGGTCATTGGTTCAATAGATTTGGGTTGAGGGTTAGCTTCGGGGACGCTTCCTCTTCCTTTTTGCGCGTTGGTTTTTGTTTTTCCAGCGGCTCTTACTCCTATCCGTCCGGCAGCTGCCGGAGCAATTTGATCAATGCGATCAGCGTGGAAGAGGAACTTGGGCGCGCCCAATCTAAGCCGACGCACGCGAAGGCTTTCGGAGCAGGTTAGACGCCGGGCAGCGCCCGCGTTCCAAAGTGGTTTTATTGTTTCCTTAGGCAGTTATGCCAGTGCGGCTCGCACCTCCTTTCTGTTCCCCTCGAACTCATCAATTGATTAATCCCAACTCTTCTGCACGGAGCCGGCCGGTTTTGATGCGCCAGAGATCAACAGCCAGTTGGCGCGCCACGGCTACGATCGCTTTTTTGCGCGCGGCTCCAGTGGCAAGCGCACCTTTAGCCAGGATCTGCCGCCACTTGCGCACCGGTTTGTAGTCGGGTTGGAAGCGGACTAGCCGCCAGGCCAGTTCCACCAGCGCGGCGCGCAGCCTCGGGTTGCCGTGCTTGGTCACGCAGCTTTGCAAGCGGGTGTTGCCGCTAGAGTACTCGCCGGGACAGAGGCCGGTGTAGCTGGCGATCTGGCGCCGATTGCTGAAGCGGTTCCAATCGCCGATCTCCCGATCGATCACGACGCTGGTCATTTTCCCCAGTCCGCGTGGTTGTTCGGGCGATGCAGCACTTTGCAGTTGCACGGTCAGTGCCGCGATCTTTTGCTGCAACGCCACCAGGATCGGCTGACTATTTGCAAGCAGCTCTTTCATCCATTGGGGCACTGGCAGCGCCGTAAAAGTGCGCGGCTTCCACCAGTTGTGCACCGGCTCCAAGCCGTGATTGACCAGGAGACTGCGTCCCTGGGCTTCCAATTGTTTGCGCGCTTTGACCAACTGTTCGCGCTGCCGGTGAATGGCGCGCGCGCTTGTTCCTCTTCTTCGCTGGGCACGCGCACGATCGCCAGCGCGTCGCGGTTGCCCTGGACGAAGCGGTCCAACTTCAGGCAGAGCGCTTTAGCGTCCAGCCCGTCGGTCTTCACCCGCCGATTCTGCTCATCCAACTTCTGCGGACAGACCACGTAGCACTGGATCGAGAGAGCGCTCAATTGGCGTTGCAGCGCAAAACCAAACCCGCACGCTTCATAGACCGCATACACTTCCGTGGCTTGGCTCTTAAGTTTGGCCGCCCAATGCAGAAACGCTTGCTTCCTAAAACGCTGCGGCGGCTTGGGGTTGCTCCCGCCCACTTGCTCGACCACCACGTAAAAATCCTGGTGCACATCAATTCCAAGCTTGATCGCTCCAGTGCCGCCATTAAACTGGCAGCGGGTTCCCTCGTGTGAGGACAACTCAGTATCGTTAATATATTGCATAAGTGCGGGTGAGCTTAAACACTTGCCCGCACTCTTTACATGTCATCCAGGCGATGAAGCCAACGGCCCCATCGCGAAGCAACTTTCGCGTGTTTGCCACGACA
>VBQC01000351.1:0-2046 GCA_005887825.1 Verrucomicrobiota bacterium
CCTTTGGCGACATGGCGCCGTACGTTTTCAAAACGACTGATTACGGCAAAACGTGGACGCCCCTCGTGAGCGCGCAGGATCCGAAAGGCGTGCGTGGATACGCGCACGTGATCAAGGAAGATTTGGTCAAACCCGAGCTGCTCTTTCTCGGAACCGAGTTTGGCCTTTGGGTCTCAATCGACGGAGGAAAAAACTGGGCGCAGTTTAAAGGCAACCATTTTCCTGCTGTTGCCGTGCGGGATTTGGCAGTGCAGCCGCGTGACAATGATCTTGTCCTCGCGACGCACGGTCGCGGCATCTGGATCATAGATGACATCACGCCGTTGCGCGCTTTGACGCCCGATTTGTTGAAGCAGGACGTCGCGTTTGTTTCAGCGCGTCCGGTGCAACAGCGGATCGAAGGGGCAGGCGGTTGGGCAAATGCCGACGCAGTTTTCGTCGGCGATAATCCGCCTGATGCTGCCGTAATCAATTATTACCAGCGCGAGCGCCATCTGTTTGGAAAAATGAAACTCGAAGTTCTGGATTCCTCCGGCCGCGTCATTGATGAATTGCCGGCCAGCAAACGCCCGGGTCTGAACCGAGTGACGTGGACAATGCGCGCGAAGCCGCCGCGTGTGCCGCCCGCCGCGCAGGTTGCAGGCTCTGCGATTCGCGGGCCGCGGCTCGTGCCCGGCGTGTACACCGTGCGTCTGACCAAGGCAGGCAAAGCTTCGGAGACGAAGTTGACGGTCGGTCTGGATCGTCGCGCAAAATTTAGCGCGGCAGACCGCAAAGCGCAGTTCGACGCTGCGATGCGCGTTCGAGGATTGTTCGGCGACGAAAGCGCGCTGATGGATCGGATTCTCGGATTGCGAAAAGCGCTAGCTCAGAGCGGCGCAGCCTTGCCGGAAGGCGATCCGCTTCGCAAAAACATCTCGGATTTCGACGGGAAAGTTGACGCAGTGCGAAAGAAAATCGTTGCGACAACCGAGGGAGGAGCGATCACCGGCGAGGAACGGTTGCGTGAGCACACCGACCAGCTTTACGGAGCGATTCTCAGTTACGAAGGAAAACCGGGCGGTTACCAGGTTGCCTATATCGATTCGCTCAAGCGCGAATTGGATGACGTGACGAAAGAATTCGACCAATTGCTTGCCCAAGACCTGGCCGCCTTAAACGATTCCCTCAAATCCAAAGGCCAGCAGCCGATTGCGCCGCCGCCAACTAAAGTCGGCGCAAACGATGCGACACATGGATCGGACGGCACTGTAGGCGCAAGCGCGTCTCTTCCAGCCGATTTCCAGATCTCTTGGTAAAGGCTCTGTCGGCTGGTCCTCACTTGTTAAAGGTATTCGGTTCCGTTGATCCGCTAAGCTTTTCGAAACAACGCCGAGATTTTTTCGCGAATCTCTGCAGGAACGTAGCTGCGCTGTGCTGCGATTCGAACGAACGGCAAACCGGCGGCAGTCAGCGCTTCGTCCACGAATCGATCGCGCTTTCGACGCGACTCTCTTCCATGACTGGAATCATCCAGTTCGATGACTCCGATAATTTCAAACGTTCGCGGGTCACACACAGCAAAATCCACATGCCTGGCGCAGATTCGGTTGAATGCGCCGGTCCGTGAACTATCCGAGAGACCTTTTGGCGTTTGGATGATATCCGCGAGCCGGATCTTTCCGAAAACGCGGTATTGCGTTCCAAGGATCTGCTCTAGCACGCCAAGAAACGACCGCTCGGCAGGACTGAAAAGACGCTCAACCCGGTTGTATGCGAAACCGCTGCGCCTGCTAGCGGTAAACAATCCAACGATCGCAGCCGTGACAATTATCGCGAAGAGCAGCACAACGAGGGGCAAAACAGGATTCTGACTCATATTGAAAGTGCAAAATGCCGCTAAAGTGAGGCTGAGCAAACGCTCTTGTCTGCTAGCACAGTTTTCGTGACCATACTTGCCGTGGCTAACGAGCTGACGAGCGCCCTTGCTGAGTTTGTTCGCTTCGCGCAAACGTTGCGTGGAGACGAGAAAAGCGAGGCGCAAACTTTTCTCGATCACTTCTTTCG
>VBQC01000351.1:2061-2530 GCA_005887825.1 Verrucomicrobiota bacterium
TCGCGTAGCGAAGAAGCCCGGCTCACCGCAGCTCGAATTGATCAAAGGCAACGGTGCCAGACCGAAGAGCGGAAAGAAGTTCGCCGATCTTCTCTGGCCGGATCGTGTGCTGATCGAAATGAAATCACGCGGTGAGAAGCTCGAGAGATATTACGATCAGGCGTTCGATTATTGGAGCCACATCGTTCCGCAGCGACCGCCGTTCGTAATCCTGTGCAATTTCGATGAGTTCTGGATCTACGATTTCAATACGCAGCTTTTCGACCCCGTCGATCGCGTCGCATTGGGTGACCTGCGGGAGAACATCGCGTCTTTCAATTTTCTTCTGCCAGTCTGGAAGAAACCGATCTTCGGCAACAACCGGGTCGAAGTTACCCGGAAGGCCGCTGACGAAATGGCAACCGTTTTCCGCGAGATTGTCGCACGCGGAGAAGATCGACAACGAGCTCAGCCGTTCATTCTGCAATTG
>VBQC01000111.1 GCA_005887825.1 Verrucomicrobiota bacterium
ACTGCTGACACTAAGATCGTCGCGACTGCCGTTTGGTCGCGCAGGCTACACAGTTGTTTTTGCGCACTGCGAAACGCGTTTCGCGTGAGCGCAACCGCCTCGCGAGGGTCATCGGTCAATCGAGAAGCGAAGCCGTAAACAGCGGGATAATAACGAGCCACCAAATTATCAAAACGTGAGCTTTTCGCTTTAATCGGCGGCTTCCTTTTTTGATTGGTCGCAGTTCTATTGGCTTTTCTTGCATATCTTGCCCGCAACCCCGTACAGTTGATGTCTATGTTCATCCAGCCAGCCAGCCTGTTCGCAGGCGAAAGCTCACCAAAATCTTTACAACGATTTTTCATCTTATTTCCTCGATGTGCTGGCTGCGAGGCACATTGCCACTCCGGCTGGTGCTTCCGTTTCTCAACTCGTTCTACGGAAACAGCAGAACGAGGTTCCCGAAAATCGTCGGAATAGTTTACACAAAGGCCTCCTTCAAACGAGTGTAAGTTTAGTCCTACATACGGGCCTACTTCCCAGTCCTTTGATTTTCGGACGCGCTGCTGTTCGGTCGTCTTTGGTACGGCGAGCCGGACGCAATCAGGAATGCAATCGGCTACGCGAAGCTTTACAGCCGCTCACACGACGCTGTGATCCGCGTTTACGATGAATTGGACAACGTGATTGAAACGCACGAGCACACGAGTGAGTTCAAAGAGCCGTGACAGTTTTTCTATGAAAATGCGCAATTTTGTACTTGGCCAGCCTCCGCAATTTTTCCTACGATCCGACTCGAATCGATGTCTGCGGACTATTAAGCCTTCGAAACGGTTTGTCGGGGCCGCCCGCTTAGTAATCTCCCGCATCGATAGCAAAACTTGGAGATTACTTATGAAAAAAACTGTGAATCTATCGAAGAGAATGCTCGCGCTGGTGGCGACCAGCGTACTAAGTTGCGCGGCTTTCAATCATCAAGCTCAGGCCACTCCAATAGAGGGAAGAATCGTCTTCAGCGGTTTAGTCCAGCTTGATAATGACGATCTCAGTCAGGCTACATCGGTGCTGACTTGGTTTGATGCATTGGGGAATAATCCAGGCCACGCCAATGTCATCGGTGCTACGGAAGATTTCGAAGGGTTGCACGGTACGTTGGCCACAATGGCGGAGCCTTGGGTGTTCAATCCATCTACGCCCACTCCGGGCCTGTGGAGCGTTGGCGATTTCACGTTCGACCTGCTTTCCGCACACGTTGTTAGTCAAAGTTCGGATTTCCTTGATATTGTGGGAAGAGGAATCATAAGCGGTAACGGGTTCGACCCAACACTGGGGTATTGGAGATTTACAACGGGCGCGGGTCGCCATTTTTTCATTGGAGTCACCAATACCGTTCCTGACGTTGCTTCAACATTTCCGTTGCTCGGGTTCGCTTTGCTCGGATTGGCTGCCTTGCGGCGCAAAGTGAGTTAAAGCCGGACCGTCGAGGCTACAATTCCGATCTCCCTGAAAGCGCGGCAGATTCGCCGCCAGAGGCTCGAATCACCGATTCCAATTCCAGAACTCCTAACAATCCGTGGCGGTCCCGTAATGGAGCCGTTCCGCTCTCATCAGTTAGCATAGACGAGAAGAAGCCCGGCGTGTAGCGAGGTGAGCTTGGGCCGCAGCCCAGCATCGAGAACGGCCTTACTGACGCAGAGCAACCGACCGGGTAATCGATTACAGCAGCGTCTTCCAACTCTAAAAACGCGCTCAACAGCTCGTCCGAGTGAACGATGTAGCCGTCCTGCCCTTTCCATGCGCATCGACAATCCAGCGCCAGTGGTTTTGCATCCTTTTCATTCCGATCTTCCGAATAGGGCGATACCGGGTCAAATATGTTTCGCCGAACCGCTACCTTAGCCGGGAGCTCCCGCGGGCCGCAAAAAACAGCGCCCGAAAGGCCCGTCACTGGATGCCAATTTGCTCAATTTGCGGCTGTTTGGGATTTCATCGGGACGACTGCCCCCGCAAGGTGAAACGTAAGAACACATGATGCTGTGATCCGCGTTTACGATGAGGCGGGCAATGTGATTGAGACGCATGAGCACGCGGGCGATTTCAAAGAATGGTGAAGCCCCGACAACGTCCGTGCTTCCGCTGGTGGGTTCAAACTTTTGCCGCGTTAAATTTAGGCCGCGCTTTCCCTCCTAGACCGATTGCTATCAAACCGAATCCGAAAAACATGACTGTGGATCCGCTGTCTGAAACGTGACCGTTATCGTATCCCACGGGTATGCTAAGGTTGATTGGCCCTGTATCGAAAGAGGGAGGAGCGTCAAACTCCCAGTGGGAATAAGCTCCGAAAGGCGGATAATCGTTAGGATTAAATCCGTTGCCTGACAAATTTATTATCCCGAAACAAAACACCCCCGGCCAGCCACCAGTAGCTTCGGTGAAAGTGGTCTCAAATGTGAATCCGTCCATTGTCCAGAGTGGCAATGGTTGCGCCAAGTTGTAAGCGGCGTTGCTCATAGAGAGGTTGTCGCCGGCGTTCACGTATGGCAAGAAAATCCCGGTTGCACTTTGCACGGTCATAGTCCCGAACCAGCCTAAAGGGTGGTCGCCGACGTGGTTCCAGTCGAAGTTCGGGTTTTCGGTGAATGTTCCCGTGAGATTGATCTGTCCTAACTGAATAAAGGTGGCGTGCGCGCTCGCTGTGAGCGCCAGTAGTAATGTTGCGATTAGTTTTGTTTTCATAAGTTTCTCTTTTTGTGGCTAGACCTTCTCTGGGCAATGCCAAAAAGTTATTCCGTGTTTCAAGCCTCCGACCGCCGTGAAAGTAGTCAGCTTACCATATGCCAACGCCCGCTAGGCGGACAGGTGGAGTATCTAATGGGCTTATATTAAGCGTCTTGTACTAGGAGCTTTTTTCAATGCGACACGTTCGCATTTTCACACGATGTGTGAAACTGTAAGCTACTCCGACAACCGCACGTAGTTTTACGGTCGGGCCGACATGCTGTTTAGCCCAGTCGTATCAGGTCGGCAGCGTTCTTGGTTTCCTAAAAGATGCCGCTCCGGATCGCTGATTCGAGTTCCAAAAAAGCGGTTAGCTTTTCATCCGCACGGACAACGAAACGCGTTTCCGTCATCGCGATGCGCGTCAGCAATCCAGAGCGTTCGCCCGTCAGAATCAATCGCTGAGACCCAGCCCCAACTCCAACAGGCTTTGCTGAGATTGTCAGCGATGATCTCCCAGTGACAACCGGCACGACGCTCAGGGCTGTCCACGCAGCAACTGTCGCCGATATGTCACCAGGCTAAGCAAGCCCAACGTCAGCAGCAGAAATGTTGAACTCTGATCAGGGACGATCGTGCGCGATTCCACTGTTAGGATGGCATGGTTTGGTTCGTAAATGACTGACCACTGCAACAAGCCATTGTCGAAAACCCGGTGCTTGATGTGGGAAAATTCGCCCGTTAACGACGCGTAATTCAGAAAAGTGAAAGTTTGCCCGATTGTGGGGACAAAACCGTTCAAAAGCATGGGATCGAGGAATCCGGTTAGATTAGCATTTCCCAGAACATTCAGAACACTGAATTGGTCAGGGCTCGCACCTGCAATTTGGATGATGAGCGTGGCATATTGCGTCTGCGTGTAGTTGTGGACAACCGTTAGCACTCCCGGTGCGCCTAAGACACCTCCTGGTCTGACAGTTCCGAAGTCATTGTTCACAACATTGCCATCGACCGTTCCCGTACCGGCGAGTGTGCCCCTATGCGTGACAAATGTGTTGCTTGTAATTGAGCCATCTACCTGCAGCGCGCCACGGTTGACATTGGTGTTGCCGGTGTAGGTATTGGCTCCTGTTAAATCGAGCGTTCCGGTACCGATCTTCGTCAATGAGCCCGCTGCCCCCTGAATCACGCCGGAAAAGGTGGTGCCAAGATTGTTACCGCCTATGGTCAGATTGTTGGCTCCCAGAAAAGCATCTCCGTCGCCCTCAATCGAGCCGATCGTCACACCGGGGGCAGCGTGGGCACTGATGTCCAGGCTGCCGTTGCCGAAAAGCTCGACCCGCGATGTGCCGCCAGTGGACTCCTCGTCAAAGAAAATCTGCCCACCTGCGCCACCGTTCGATCCTCCATTCGCAACAAGGATGGCGGAAGCTGCGGTGGAGCTGCCATGGAAAACTGTGGAGCCGCCAGTTCCGCCGCTCACGGTGCCGCCGTTGTTGGTAAACATAGTGGAAGTCCCGGCGGTCGCGCTGTCGCTGAAAACTATTAGCCCGAACTCCCCGTTTGCACCTACAGTGGTTATGAAATGCTGTGTACTGCCCGAATTGTTCGTGACGCCGGTGCCGCTAATGACAAGCGTGAAGGGGGCGCTGGCGGTGATGGTGTAGGGATTCGTGGCGGCCGCAGTGAAAGTGATGCCGTTGACTTCGGTGTTCGCCGAGATAGAGACATTGGTCGTATTCGACAGAGCGAACGTCGCAATGTCCGCTGGGCCATTGGGAACCCCCATTGGCGTCCAGTTGGCAGCCGTATTCCAGTCGCCCGAGATCGGATCGAGATCCCATTGGGCACTAACCGCGTAGGCAACGGCTGGAAGGAGGAACATCAGAAAGCAGCGGATCGCTGCCACGATAAGTGTGTTCATAGAAGTAATCTCCCGGTTTTGCTATCGATGTGAGAGATTACTAAGCGGGCGGCCCCGACTTACCGTTTTGGGCCTAATAGTCCCCAGACATCGGTTCAAATGGATGGTAAGGAAAACTGTGATTTTTATGCAAGCACAAATTTCGCGCAATTGAACAACAAGTTTCGACCACGCGGCGACAAGCGCGGTATTGGTTTGATTTCCCCTGCGCTGCCTTTCGGCAGACTGTGGTATGGTGAGCCGGATGCAATCAGCAACGCCAAATTATAGCCGGTCACATCATGCCATGATTCGCGTTTACGATGAGGCTGGCAACGTGATCGAAACGCACGAACACGCTGGCGATTTCAAAGAGCTGTGACAATTTTGGTAAACGCGCAATTTTTTACTTGACTCGAATGCACAACTTTTTCCTACGATCCGACTCGAATCGATGTCTGCGGACTATTAAGCCTTCGAAACGGTTTGTCGGGGCCGCCCGCTTAGTAATCTCTCGCATCGATAGCAAACCGGAGATTACTTATGAAAACACTTATCCTCTCAGGGATTCGCTGCTTCCTGATGTTCACCGCAGCTGGGGCATTTTCTGTTGCGCATCCCGCCAAGGCAAACCCCATCACCAATGGCGGGTTTGAAACGGGAGACTTCACCGGCTGGACCGTGTCGGATAGGCGCGTGTTCGTAACGCGCACTTTTAATGGCATCGCGCCGCATTCTGGACACTATCAGGCCGTCTTCACGGGGAACGACATAATTGACCAGTTACCCGCGATCATTCCGGGCCAATCGTACACGTTCGACTTTTGGTTGGCCCACGTTGCAGGCCCAGGTCCGGGAGGAGAATTTGCGGCCGTATTTGGCTCACTTCTTTTATTCATCTTCGATCAGCCGTCATTTGGTTACACGCACTACACGTTTGACGTGACTGCCACTGCGCCCACGCGAATTTTATTCGGTACTGTTTCTCGAGGAGGAGAACGATGGTTGCTCGACGACGTCAGCCTTACCCCCACTGGGGTAAGCGTCCCTGATAGCGGCTCTACAGCTTCTTTGCTCGGTTTCGCTTTACTCGGGTTGGCTGGCTTGCGGCGCAAATTGAGTAAGCTCTATTTCGTAAGAAGCTAAGTTCGACAACTCGCGGCTCGAATCGCTGGTTCCGTTCCAGAAGCGCAGTCAGCTTTTCATCCGCGTGCACAACGAAACGCTTTCTGTCGTCGCGGTGTGCGTTTGCAATCCAGATCGTTCGCCCGTCACGATCCACCGCTGACAGACTTCTACGAGGTCCGCGGCGTCGATCTAATCTCCGTGTAGGCCCGATCATTCGAGCTCGGGCCACACGATGGTGCGAATCGCTGAGGCGAACTAAGGCGTATTCACAAGATAGCCGTTGACCAGTACGTTTATTACACCCGTGCCCACGGCCAGATCGCGATCGACGGACACGCCAAGACTGTCCCTCGCATACAGGCGGATCTGTTGCGATGCTACAAAAATATCTCTATCCCTTTCGGATGCTTGGAAGTTCCAGAGGAGGTAGGCGCCCCCGCCCCGGGGCGAGGTCACAATGAGCCTGGTCAGCTGTTCTCCCGCAGGGACGACGCCGTATACCGATACAAACTCGACGACAAGTGTCTTTCCAGCAGGAATATCAACAGAGTCCCCCGTGCCGGTCAATCCGGGAGCGATCGCTATAATCAAAAAACGTTGAAATGGCGTGTTAAACACGTTGACGTTTTGGATATCGGGTGGCTGAGCCGCTTGCACACCTCGTGAAATCGCGAAACAAGCGAGCGCTAGCGCGACGAGAGATACGGGAATTGCTTTTTTTTGTTTAATCGACGGACTCATGGTTTTTCCTTCCTTTTCTTTTTCCCCGCTGCATTGATTCAGTTGGTTGCGGGTCCGGAAGGGGCGAAGAACCTAGCGGGGGAAAGTCCTCCGCCTGATTCAGATCCGTATAACGGCGTCGAGCTTTAAAAAATCTCTTCCGCGTGTCAAGTAAATTCGCCGCAAGCGCGAATCGCAGATTCGAGTTCCAAAAAGGCGCTGAGTTTGTCGTCTGACAGAACAATGAATCGGCGACCATCAGTAGAGTATGCGTCTGCGGTGAAAAGCACGCGACCACCCGAATCAATCTGCGATGAACAGCCCCAACTCCAACCGGCTTTGCTGAGCTTTTCCGCTATGGCTTACCAACACTTCACGCGGCGAATCCTTCCTACCGCCGGATTCTTTTTTTCAAACGATATCTTAGGGAGCAACGACTGCACCGGGCTCAACGGTGCGGAGAGGCGCCTCTTTGGAGGGCTGTGCTAATTCATAAACCACCGGCTGGGTTAAGTCCCCGTTTAATTCCTAGCTCCCGGCAGTCGTTGAGCAACTCCGCGCCAGAATCGCCTTTGATTGCCGCACAACGAACGATTCGGCCATGATGCCATCGCCGATTCCTGCGCAAGTTGGGAAGAAATCTTCGTGACCTTTTATGAGGATTCGTCCAACCATAGCCAGATGCAATTGCTTAGCGGCATTTCGTCTGTGGATTTCCATGCATGAATACTCATCTGATAATCGTAAATAGAAAATCTCGGAGGCCCGATGGCAGTTAAAATTCCATCCGATCAAATCCAAAATCTTCAACAGATTGAAGCAGTAGTCGCTGGTACCGACGATGCGAACCGACTGTTTATTATCAATGGCCAAATCAATATGGAACTAGGGGTGTCTTCTCCCGAGACTGATGCGTATACAGAGAAAAAAGAAATTTTTACTGTATTGATCGGACCCAAGTTCACTAGCAGACAGTTCATTAAGGCCAATGCTACAGCTTCATTAGCGAAAATTTACTCCAAGGGTGCAGGAGTCGAGGGAAACCCGTTTACAGACTACCTTGGCATCTTAGATGTAGATGCCGATTGGGATGATGAATCGGGGCAGGTCGAATTGAGAATCGAGGCGCAGGTGGGCTGTCAAGGTTTAGACCAAGCAGTGGGCATCAATGGCTTTGCATTTACCGTGACTATTCTTGCAGCGGTCCCTGTTGCTTAAATTGCAACGAGCACGTTTATGAAGTCCGCCCGCGCAAAGATCATCGCGGCGTCAAGTTGATTTTCGATGCTCTGCCATTCGGTCGCCTGTGGTATGGCGAACCGGACGCAATCAGGAATGCAATCGGCTATGCCAAGCACCGCAGCCGCTCGCAATATGCTGTGATCCGCGTTTACGATGAATTGGACAACGTGATTGAAACGCACGAGCACACGAGTGAGTTCAAAGAGCCGTGACAGTTTTTCTATGAAAATGCGCAATTTTGTGCTTGACCAGCGTCCGCAATTTTTCCTACGGTCGATCCGAATCGATATCTGCGGACTATCAGGCCTGGCGGTTAGTCGGGGCCGTTCCGCTTAGTAATCTCTCGCATCGATAGCAAAACTAGGAGATTACTTATGAAGAAACTTATGCTCGCAGCAATTCGCTGCTCTCTCGTGTTCACCGCGCTTGCGGCTCTCTCACTTGCGCGTTCCGCCTCGGCAAATCTCATTACAAACCCAGGATTCGAGACCGGCGATTTTACCGGCTGGACCGCGCAAGGTTTTTTTGTAGTTGTTGATAACAGCAACCCTCACTCTGGTTTCTATGAGGCTTTCATGACTGATGTTACAACTCTTTCGCAAACAATACCCACCGTTGCGGGTGCCACGTATGATTTTAGCATGTGGAACGCACATGGTCCTGCTGAACTTGACGATGTGATTGACATTTTCTGGAACGGAAGTTTCATAGGAGGGGGTGACCTAATTGGGGATGAGCCTTACTTGCAATTAACCTTCAGTGATCTGGTCGCGACTGGATCATCGAGTGAAATCAGTTTTGCTGTTCGTCCGGGATTAAACGGCGGAGGTATGGTTTATTTGGACGATGTGTCGGTAACCAGGTCTGGTGTCGGCGTGCCGGAACCTTTCTCCACTTTGTGGCTGGCCTTGCCATTTGCTGGAATGGTTGCCTTTAGACGTTTTCGGGCTAAAGGCGTCTAACCGTCGAATCTCAGATTCGAGTTCCAAAAAGGCGCTGAGTTTGTCGTCTGACAGAATAATGAATCGGCGACCATCACGAGAGTATGCGTCTGCTGTGAAAAGCTCACGACCAGTCGAATCAATTTGCGATGAACAGCCCCAACTGAAACCGGCTTTGCTCAGATTGTCAGCGATGATTTCCCAGCACTTCACGCTGATCGGATTGTGCCTCTTTTGCGCTCCACACAGCAATGACGAAATAAAGGGGTCAAGATCGGTCGATTTTCGACGCTCCGGCATGGCGTCAGTAGTTCATCCAACAAATGCGAATGAGCCTGTTGCTGCCCTCGGTGTCGTAAGGGCACTCCCCACGTTCGCGCATGTCTGCCGCTTCATCGGTGAAATTACTTGAAAATGTGGCAATGGTTTGGGCATGAAAAGTCACACTACAAGATTGACCGATGTAGAAAAAGGGCTTGTGATGACGCCCTCTGAGGAAAAAGCAGTTGCGGAAGCGCGTCGCTTTGCCCGCGAGTGCGGACTCGAAGGTGAGCTATGGGTATTGCGCGGGGAACAGTGCGGGACGCTCGCGTTAGGTCACTGTTTGGATGCACAGTATGCACAGGGAAGGCCGATACGGGTGGTGACAAGAATCGCAGTGGGCAACGACAAAACGCCGCCCAAAATAGCCATTCAAAGTATAGATGGCAGCGCCGCTTTAAAACGCTTCGGCTGGAAGCCAATCGAAAGGAACGGAAAGCCAATCACGGTGACAGAAGCAATTCAGGGTTGGGATGCCGGTCTGCGGGCCGAGATACAGGAAGTCGTGGATGATTTTGAGCGCAGTAATAAGAGGCAAGCGGGCAGGCAATCACGGGCGCGAGCACGCCGAGTTTGAGTTCGCGGTTGCGCGATATGGAAAGATCATCACGGCTTTGATCTCATCTCCGATGCGCTCCCATTGGGTCGGCTCTGGTACGGTGAGCCAAACGCAATCACTAATGCAATCGGCTACGCCAAGTTTTGCAGTCGGTCGCATCACGCAGTGGTTCGCTTTTACGATGACGCTGACAACGTGATCGAAACGCACGAGCACAAGGGCGATTTCAAAGCGTGGTGAAGTTTTTACTCGCATCACGTCGCACTCCCCGTTAAGAGAAGTTTCCCGTGACTCAGCTTCCAGCGACGGTCGGTGAGCTGAATCGTTAGAGATGGAACGGTATGTTAACCCCTGAACAGAAGGCCGCGATACGCGCAGAAGAAGTGTTTCGTGCGGAGATTCGCAACGAGATCGCATCAGCGGGACGGCATCAGCAGCGCCGTCGCAAGCTCTGGGACGTGTTGAATAGCTCGCTTGTCATTTGGTTCTTGACCAGTGTCGTCGTCGCCGCGATCTCGTGGACGATTTCCGATGCGGCCCTTAATCGCGAGAGGCGTGAAACGCAGCGGCGGCTAAAGTGGGAAGTTTACAACAATGGCCTCGATTTCGAACATTCGATCAAACGGGCGTGGAACCGATTCGAGTATGAGGCGGCCTTCTGGCAGAATCTACAGAATCCGAAAGCCAGGCTCGTGGACTTGAAGCCTTTTAGCTTTGACCGAATAACGTTCGAAATGGAACATCTCGGCGCTCCCGCTGACCGGAATGCTGCTGCGGCTGTCCGGCGAGCAACGCTTGGCGTGTGGAACCTAATTGAATCGAAGCTCGGTAAGCTCGACTGGTATGCCGTGCTAGACGACCGGACAAAGAAAGAGCTCGACGAAAGCATTAGTACCATCGTTCAGAAGGAGATCATCGCTCCGTTCAGTCCGTAACCAAGCTGCTGCAGCCGACGGCGACCCCCCGCGAATCGCGGCTTCAAGTTCGAGAAAAGCCGTTAGCTTTTCATCCGCTCGCACAACGAAACGCTTTCCATCATCGCGGTGTGCGTCAACCATCCAGATGGTTTGCCCTTCAGAATCCACGGCTGACACACAGCCCCAACTCCAACCGGCTTTGCTGAGATTGTCAGCAATTATCTCCCATTACTTACGCGTTTGATTGTGCCTTTTTTGCGCTCTACACAGCAAAGACAAAGTGATATGAGCGCAAATGATGCGGATGACGTTCGCGATTGCCGCAATTGCTCTCGTTTTCGGTACGGCAGCGGCAACGTCGCCAGTCAGGTTTGAATCGTCCCACAATCGAAGGCAAATAGTAAAAGATCGCCAAATCGGGCAGCAACAACAGGGCGAGCGTTTGCCTCTCGCTTAGACCGAAATGCTCGTCCAGAATCTTCTAATCCAGCAGTTTGACCACCGTTTCCGGCAACGTCCTGCAAAAACCGCTATGACGGAACCAAAGCGGATTGTGTCGCCATCCTTCAACTCAGCGTCAGTGACAAGGACGCCATTGATCTGTGTCCCGTTCGTTGAATTACAATCCTTCAGCCAATAGGAGTCGCCGCCTCTCAGAAGCAGGGCGTGCTGCCCTGATACCGTCGAATGATCAATGACTATGTGGTTCGATGGATCACGGCCAATCGAGACAATGTCGCCCAACTCATGCGTTCCGAGATCAACTTCTTCGCAATTCAGAACCAAGCGGGCCATCTTACGATCGTTCTACGGAAATGGCGGAACGAAGTTCCCGGACAAAATTCAGGCGGAAAACTCGCGGGATCGTACGAATACACGAACACCACGGGCGGCAACGTGCTCGACGGAGCCATCAGTAGAGCCGCGCGGGCTCAGGATCGCGCTAGAATGCCGGACGGCAAATGATCCGGGCATGGATCTCATCGGCGATTTCTGCACACCGTTTGATTCCCGGCAGCCGATCTGATACGATTCGCTCGCTCATGCCAGACGCGGACGAGATTACAGTGTTCGTGCGAGTTTCACGCGATGCGGGCATGGATTCGTTTCTCTCTGGTCGTGGCATTCATGTTCGAAGGAGCCATGGTCTTTTCGCCAGCCTTGGAGAGATTGCCAAGACGTTGGCAGAGCGTCCAGAGCCGTACATTGTTGTTACAACGTCGGCGCTTGCGATTCGACAAGCGTTTCGCGCCTATTCCGACACACACAAGAAGCGCATTATTATTCGGGACGAGCGCGGAAACGAACTGGACGCTACTAATTACTCCGTTGACGACTTAAAGAAGCTTAATCCAATGAACGCATTCGAGGTTCCCGATGACAACGCCAAGTAAAATCGCCTAACCGTGCGATGCAGCCAACGCACATTTACGAAGTCCGCCCGCGTAAAGATCATCGCGGCGTCAATCTAATTTCCGATGCGCTGCCATTTGGTGCGCTGTGGTACGGTGAACCGGATGCGATCACGAATGCAATCGGCTACGCGAAATTCTACAGCCGCTCACATGATGCAGTTATCCGTGTTTACGATGACGCGGGCAATGTGATCGACACGCACGAACAAGCGGGTGAGTTCAAAGAGTGGTGAGGTTCGCTTTTTATCGCGGGCTGCCCACGACACATCGAAGAGCATGAAGCTAGCTTTGGCCGGGATTGCTTCGGCTTTAGTTTGCGCCTGTGCGGCTTTCTGTTCGAGTAGTTTGGCCGCGGCGGCGTTCTCGGCAGCCTTGGCTTTGAAAGCGGCGGCTTTCGCGGCGGCAGCGGCGGCATCAGCTGCGGTTGCGTTGGCGGCTTGAAGGTTGCCCACTCTTTGAAATCGCCAGCTTCCTCGTGCGTCTCGATCACGGCGCCGGATTGATCGAACAGGCGGATGATCGCGGCCTGCGAACGCGAGAAGAATTTCGCGTAACTGACCGCGTCACCGAATGCGTCCGGTCCTTCAAACCACAGTAGACCCAACGGCAGCTGGTCGCTAATTAGGTCAAACCCACGCCGATCTCTGCGCGGTCGAATTTCGTAAACATGTTGTGAGCTGCTCATCGCGGCCGTGCGGTTTGATCCCAATCAGCGTCATCAGAAGTCTCAAGTACAAGGTGACGAAATTCATCGGTTGGTTGCACCCAATCTATCGGCATCGCATTGCAACGTTCCGTCGGACAAATGATGCGCGGCGGCCCGGTTTCACATGTGGCCCCAATCACCTGGATTTCCCGCCCAGTGATGATATTGCCGCAAACGAGGCAATAACGTTTCTCATCCAGGGAATACCACAGCCGGAATTGATCGAGTCGTTGCAAAATCTCCAGCTTTTCTCCCTCGGATAATTCGATCGGAAAAACGGGCGCCATGTTCTCACCTTTTTCTCCGGGAACTACGGGGCGAAGTTCTGGAAACAGTTAAAAGAAGCCGCCGCGAGTTTTGCCCCCGGCCGGTTCTTTGGTTCGCATCGCTCCGGGCGGTTGTGTAATTGGTGAGTGCGCGGTTCTGTGATCGGGGCGGAAGTAAGGAATCTCTTTACAAAACTGAAGGCTCTGTTGCTACAACTGGAATCATTTGTGGACCGGCAGGCTTATCAAAACCTTCGATATGCTGGGATCGTGCGGGCTGCGTTCCGGTCGTGCTTCTATACAAAATTCGACGAGCTTTTAGCTTCGCCGCTGCTTGCGGTGCTTTTGTTTGGATTGCTGCGGATGCGCGTCACGAATTAGGCGAGCAAACGCGCTGTGCACGCTCTTGCGTGCCGCGACGAGGCGACGCCACTGATGGTCGATTGTTTTCTCGACTCGCAGCGCCGGACCGACTTGGTACTGTGGTTGTGCCCGACGCGGGCCCCGCTTAACGATTGCTCGCGACGCAACCTTACCCTGTCGAATGTCCGGGATCGCCGGCGGGGGTGGCGATGCATCTCCTAAATCGAAGTCGAAGTCCGTCGTCTCCGCCAGCGCTGGTGCGACAAACGACGTGGCGACGAGCGAAGTGGCGACAGCCTTCTCAGCCAGTTCGCCCGCCTGCTCAGCGAGCCCCCCCGCCTGCTGAGTTACCTTGCCCTGCTGGCACAAAGCCAAAAGAAGAGTAACGAGACCAACCGCGGCATGCTCGACACGAGAGCACAGGGAGCGCACGAGATACCAAACACTAGAAGCCGTCTCCAGCAGCCAACTCTGGAATTGAGCAGCGGCGGTGCCTACAGGCAATAAGAGCACCGAAGGAAACTTGAAAATCGTCGTCGTCGGTGAACGACGCTTTCCACTCTGCCGACTGCGCGCGTGTGTGTGTGCCGCCGGCTGAGACTCGAAGAGTTGCCCAGCGATAACGGCGCCGGTCTTGAGCATAATTTTCAGATCGAGCAGGATCGAGACGTGCTTGAGATAGAACAGATCCATCGCGATCATCTGGTTGAACGTCGTTTTGTTTTTGCCGTTTACCTGCCAGTATCCGGTCAAGCCCGGCAGACCGTTCACGCGTTCCCGTTGCCACGGCTCATAATGGGCAAATTCATTTGGCGTGCACGGCCGCGGACCGACCAGACTCATCTCACCGCGAAGCACGTTGAAAATTTGAGGCAACTCATCCAGACCGCTCGCACGCAGAATTCGCCCGAAAGGGGCCAGGCGTGGGTCGCCGTAAGCATCCAGTTTTGTCATCGGACAATCGACCCGCATTAATTTCTCGAAATGGCGCTCGTGAATGTGTGTCTCAGTGCTCAGCTTCATTGTTCGGAACTTCCAGAT
>VBQC01000112.1 GCA_005887825.1 Verrucomicrobiota bacterium
ATTCAGACCGTTGGCGGTGTTGTTGGCGCCGGTGTTGTCGTTGAGGAGCGCGCCGGAACCGGTGGCGGTGTTTCCATTCGCGGTAGTGGCGCTTTGCAGGGCTCTCGTACCGACGGCGGTGTTGTTAAACCCGCTAGTGTTGGTCGAGAGCGCCCCTAAGCCGCTAGCAGTGTTCCCGCTGCCCGTTGTGGTGCTGAAGAGTGCAAACGCACCGGCGGCCGTGTTGTCTTGGCCGGTCGTGTTGCTAAACAGCGCCTGAAAACCATTGGCCGTGTTGTTATTGGCAAGGTTGCTTTGGAGCGCCATAGCACCGGTGGCCGTGTTCTGGCTGCCCTGGTTGAATCGGAGCGCATTAACACCGTTGGCCATGTTGTTGTTGCCGGTTCTGTTGAATTGGAGCGCAAACGCACCGTTGGCTGTGTTGGAGGAACCGGTTGTGTTTCGTTCGAGCGCACTAGCACCGGCGGCCGTGTTCTCGTCGGCGGTTGTATTGGCAAAGAGCGCACCAGCACCGTTGGCTGTGTTAGAGGAACCGGTTGTGTTTCGTACGAGGGCATTACCACCGTTGGCGGTGTTGTTGCCACCCTCTGTGTTGGCAAAGAGCGCACTAGCACCGATGGCCGTGTTGTAGCTGCCGCTTGTGAGGTTGAAGAGCGCATTATCACCCTCAGCCGTGTTGAAGTTAAGATAGCCTCCGTCCGGAGGGGGTGGGGGCAGAAGCGCTCGCGCCGCGGGCGAAAGCGCAAACCAGGACAGCGCCAGCGGGATGAGAAGGAAACCGCGTATAATCCAGGTTGGCTGGACACGCGGTAAACCGAGCCGCCATGGCGAACGATTTCTTACTTGTGAAGGTGCCGCGATAAACGTGCCTGCGGCTGCGATGAGCAGATGCGATAGAAGACGATTTTGATTAAACCAATAATAAGTTTCCATACACATCACTAAAGGAACTGGAAGCCAAAGTTCCGGGATTTCTTTTGCGGTTTCACACGGACGCTTTGCTTCCTGTCGGAGCGAAGCGTCGGCGAACCGGTTTTTTAAGCTTGTAGAAGAAATAAAAAACGATCACGCTGCTGCCAGGTGAATGCGGAAGCCGAACCGGGGGTGTTCACCACCACCCGCTGGAGTCTGGTCCTTGCTGGAGCGAACTCCGAGGGCGACCAGCAGAAGGCTGCTGAAGCGCTGGCGGAGCTTTGCCGAACTTACTGGCGCCCCATTTTTTCCTACGTCTGCCGGCGCGGCTATTCGAGTGAGGACGCGCAGGATCTTACGCAGGATTTCTTCCTGATGATTCTGGAAACTAATTGGCTGCGGCAGGCGGATCAGGGTCGCGGTCGTTTCCGCTCGCTCCTGCTCAAGTCGCTCCAGAATTTTCTTCACAATGTCGCCGACAAGAAACAAACCCTGAAGCGGGGCGGCAGCGTTCAATTCGTTTCCTGGGATGCCTGGATGGCAGAAGCGCCCTCGCAATTATCAATCTCGGATCGCGCGCTTGACACGCTCGCGCCCGAGCGACTTTTCGATCTTCGCTGGGCTGCGGCAGTGGTGGAGCAGGCGCTCCGCCGTCTGCGTGAGGAGTGTGAAGGGAAAGGACGTCTGCGGCTTTTCGAAGCGTTGCGCGATTATCTTACAGCGGAACACGCTGACATTTCATACGCTAACATCGGCGGTTCGTTGGGGGTTGCAGACACAGTCGTGAAAAAACAACTGCATAATTTGCGCCAGCGTTATCGGTGGCTCTTGCGCGATGAAGTTGCTCACACGGACGAGAACCCAGCCGATGTGGATGACGAGATCCGGCATTTGTGCGGAGCACTGGCCGCCGCAGCCTGATGAACAAAGCAACCGGGCCTTCTGCTTCCGTCACCGACGTAAGCGAGCATCCGACGGAATGCCCGCAGTGCGGCGCGATAACCGGGGTCGATCACGGGACCTGCATTAACTGTCTCCTGCGCGAAGGACTTGAAGCTAAAGGCGAGGCGTCCCGTGAAACGTTCGAAAGTATCCTCACGGAAGCAGACGTTACCGACAAGCAGTGGCGCCTGGGTCATTACGAAATTCTGGAGGAAATCGGGCGCGGCGGCATGGGAGTGATTTATCGCGCGCGCCAGCAGCACTCCCGTCGGATCGTCGCGGTGAAACGCATCCTCGCTCATGAGGTGAATTCACACGAGACGCTGGTGCGTTTTCGGCGCGAAGCCGAAGCCGTGGCGAGTCTCGATCACCCAAACATTCTTCCGATTCACGAGATCAGCGAAAGCGAGGAGGGCCTGCCGTTTTTCAGCATGAAATATGCGACGGGCGGAAGCCTTCGTACCGCCGCGCCGACACTTCGCGCCAAACCTCGCGAGTGTGTGCGACTGATGGCGAAAGTTGCGCGCGCGATTGCTTATGCTCATGGCAAGGGAATTCTCCATCGTGATCTTCAGCCGGGAAACATCCTTCTTGATGAAAACGGCGAACCGATGGTGAGCGACTTTGGTCTGGCAAAATGGCTCGATAAAAATAGCGACCTAACGAGAACGCTGGAAACACTTGGAACACCGGGTTACATCGCGCCCGAGCAGACCGAATGCCCGACCGCTGATCTTACGGGTGCTGCCGACATTTACAGTCTGGGCGCGATTTTGTTTTATCTCCTCACTGGCCGGCCTCCTTTCGTGGGTCCGAACGTCCTTTTTGTCATTCATCAAGCCGCTGCGAGTCCGGCGCCGCGTCTGCGTTCACTCGCTCCGTCGCTCGACCGCGATCTGGAGACAGTCGTCGCTCGCTGTCTGGAGAGCGATCCCAACGTGCGCTATCAATCTGCTGAAGCGCTGGCCGATGATCTTGAACATTGGCTGCATCACGAGCCGATTCGGGCCCGGCGCAGTGGAGTTTTCACTCGCGGAGGAAAGTGGGTGCGACGGAATCCAACTAGTACGGCACTGGTGGCGTCATTAATCGCCCTCGGAGCGGTAGTGGGTGAGGTGCTTTGGGAGAGTCAATCACTCCACCCGATGCCGGCGGGGATTGCGGTGCTTCCATTTGAAAATCTGAGTACCGATCCCGAAAACGTGTTTTTCACTTATGGGGTACAAGATGAGATCCTTAATGGTTTAGCAAAAATCGCGGACTTGAAGGTCATCAGCCGGACATCGGTGATGCAATACGAGAGCGGCGTGAAGCGAAACTTGCGCCAGATTGCGAATGAACTTGGCGTTGCGCATGTGGTGGAGGGAAGTGTGCAACGTGCCGGCAATCGCGTGCGGGTCACCGCGCAGTTAATCGACGCAAAAACGGACACGCACTTGTGGGTGGAGAGTTACGATCGACCACTGGATGACGTATTTGCGATCCAAACCGATATTGCCAAAGCAATTGCGGTCCAGCTTAAGGCGAAGCTCTCACCGGCGGAGAAAACCGCCATTGAACAGCCACCGACAATGAACCTCATCGCGTACGATCGTTACTTGCGCGCCGAGAAGCTATGGGCGCAACAAACCACTCAGCCTTCAAAGGATATTCGCGAAATAGTTCGGTTGCTCGATCAGGCTGTAGCGAACGATCCTACGTTCTTGCTCGCCTATTGTGAACTGGCGCGAACGCATGCCTATCTTTATTTTCTGGGGATTGATCACTCTTCCAGCCGTGTGGCGCTTGCGAAGGCGGCGCGGGACGCAGCTTTGCGCCTCGCCCCCGACCGTGGTGAGCCGCATCTGGCTGCAGCGTATGTCGCCTATTGGTGTTATCGCGACTACGAGACAGCCCTCACCGAGCTTGCCATTGCTCGGCGCGGATTGCCTAACAACCCGCAAGTTTTCGAGATAACCGCTGCGATCGATCGCCGGCAGGGTCATTGGGAGCAATGCACAAGGAATTTCGACCGAGCCATCCAACTCGACCCACGTAACCTGTCGTTACTTGGGGGCGCCGGGCTGACTCTTGAGTACGAGCGACGCTTCTCCGAGGCGACGGCGTATTGGGATCGCGCTTTAGCAGTCGCACCAGACGATCCGACTATGCCTGTGTTGCGCGCGCGAGTTGATCTGGAATCGCGCGCCGACACACAACCTAGACACGAAGCCATTCAGAGCGTTGTAACCAAGGATCCAAGCACGGTGGACAGAATTGCTGACCAATGGTTCGATGTCGCTCTTTACCGGCGCGATGCCGCCGAGATGGCCAGCGCGTTGGCTTCATTGCCTCCAGAAGGAATGATCCCGGGGGTAGCTGGGATCGTAGCAATGCCTCGGTCCTTTTTAGAAGGGTTGGCAGCGCGCGTCGGGAATGATACGACTAGCGCCAACACGGCATTTACTGCGGCGCGTGTTGAGATGGAAAAGATTGTGCGCGAGCAGCCCGATTACGCTCAAGCTCTCTGCGGCCTGGGGATGATCGATGCGGCGCTGGGTCGCAAGCAAGATGCGTTGCGTGAAGGCCGTCATGCCGTGGAACTCTTACCTGTTACAAAAGATGCGATGGCGGGCGCAGAGCTGCTAACGAATCTGGCAATTATCTATGCCTGGGTAGGCGAAAAAGACCTCGCGATTAAACAATTGAAAGATCTTCTACCAATTCCCGGTCCGGTCTGCTATGGCCAATTGCGCTTGCACCCATTCTGGGATCCGCTGCGCGGCGACCCGCGTTTTGAGAAACTCGTAGAGGAGTCGAAAAAACCAATCGCGATGAAGTAGGTTATAGCGCAACCGCTCCGGTTGCCCCTCGCGAACGGCAGGCGGAGCGCCTGCCCTAGAATTCCGAATTCAGCCGCGTTAAAATTTCCGGATCGCGGATTGCATCCGTCAGTTGATATTCGCCTCTCGGCACAAGCGGCGCTTCCCATTTTATTGTCTAACCCGCGACGCGCGGCTTATAGTCACGGTCAGTCTAGAATTTTTATGAGCGGCTTCTTCCAGGAAGTGCGTCGGCGAAAAGTTTATCGAGTCGCCGCTGCTTACGTCGTCGCGGCAGGTTTCTTGATCCAGATCGCGTCGGCGGCCTTTCCAGCCTGGGAATTGCCAACCTGGAGTTTGCGACTTGTGATCACGGCTCTGTTGATCGGTTTTCCAATCGCGCTGATTCTGGCGTGGGCCTACGACGTCACGCCGCAAGGTGTTCGGGCAACCCCGGCGGCGGCGACGCCAGGAGCGCACCGCCGCCGAAACCTGTTCATGCTTATTGCGACTGGCGTGATTGTTTCTGCAGTCGCGGGGTTCTTTCTTTTGCCGCACGCATCGGCACGCAAGATCGACAAGTCGATCGCGGTCCTGCCCTTTCAAAACCTTAGCGCCGATCCCGAGAACGCGTTTTTCACTGATGGAGTACAAGACGAGATCCTTAATGATCTGGCAAAAATCGCGGACTTGAAGGTGATCAGCCGGACATCGGTGATGCAATACAAGGCCGGCGCGAAACGAAGCCTGCGCCAGATCGCGAAAGAACTCGGCGTGGCGCATGTGGTGGAGGGAAGCGTGCAACGTGCCAGCAATCGCGTCCGGGTTAGCACGCAGCTAATCGACGCAAAAACGGACACGCATTTGTGGGCGGAAAGTTACGATCGACCACTTGATGACGTCTTTGCAATCCAGAGCGATATTGCCAAAGCAATTGCCGGCCAGCTTCAGGCGAAGCTTTCCCGGAGCCAGTCGAATGCCCTGGCCGTAGCGCCCACGCGTGATACCGAAGCTTATGATCTGTTCCTGAAGGGTGAATACGAGGAACGCCAGGCTGAGAGTACAGAAAACCGGGACTTCTTCAATCGCGCCGAAATCTTCTATCGGCAAGCGCTGGCGCGGGATCCGAATTTCGCGCTTGCGTATGCGCGACTCGCTTACAGCCGTTTAAATCGGCATTGGTTTAGCAATCGCCTGAATCCCGCACAATTGGAAGAGGTAAAGGCTAGCATCGAACGCGCATTGGCGATTGCTCCGGATTCGCCAGAGGCATACCTGGCGCTGGGTGTATTTTATTACTGGGGCCATCGTGATTATGATTCCGCGTTGAGAGCACTCGATCGGGCCATCGAACTTCAGCCGAGTAACTTCGATAGTCGGACATTTCGGGCGGCGATTTACCGGCGCCGCGGTGAATGGCGACGCTCGCTTACCGAATTCGAGCGCGCGGAGGAACTCAATCCGCGCGATTCCACGGGTGCCACCGAGCTTGGCAATTCATACCTTGCGCTTCGCCGTTGGAGTGAAGCTGAAGGTGCGCTTACCCGCGCTTTAGCGCTCGATCCGCATAATATAAATGCTGCCTACCACCTCGCCCAAACCTACACTAATAGCGCCGGCGACATTCAGCGCGCTAAGCGGGCGTGGGAGGGAGTACCGGAAGCCAAAGGGCAAGTTAGCCCCTACGGCATTTTGATTTCCCAGATGATTAGCGAGAGCGTATATCTCGACGTGTTCGAGAGGCATTTCGCTGATGCTCTCAGGGCGTGGGACGTTGCGCCGAGTAACACAGCCGAAGGACGTTTAAGGCAGCTAAAGGCGCGAATTGGGATTCAAATGGTTGCCGGCCAAAAGGCGGTAGCAAAGCCGGAGTGCGAGGAAGCGCGTGTTTTACTCGAAACCCAACTAGCCAAGCGGCGACCAGAAGACCGTACCACGGCATCGGAGTTAGCCTGGATTTACGTTTGCCTCGGACGTAACGCGGATGCGCTCCGCATCGCGCGAGAAGCTGCAGAGTCGTCGCCGATAGAAAAAGATGCGTTTCTCGGCGTGAATTTTCTTTTAGGACTAGCCCAAATCGAAGCGCACACCGGTCAGTCCGAAGAGGCGGTGAAAATACTTCGGCAGCTGCTGACAATCCCTGCAGGGGAATACGTTTCTGTTGCGCGTCTAAAGATCGATCCCGTCTGGGACCCAATCCGTAACGATCCAAGTTTTCAAAAACTCCTTCCCGAGCCTGAGCCTGAAACGGTCCATAAGTAGCTTGCGGTGACGTCCCGTAATTCTTGGAACGAGGCAGAGCTCGTCCTCCAAGTAGTTACGCCCGATTCAAGCGCGCGAGGATTTCTGGATCGCGCACATCTGCCCATTCGCCGGTAAGCTCAATGGCTTGGACTTTCTTGCCAGACTGCGCGAGCTCTCGAATTGCATCGGTCAATTCGTACTCGCCGCGTGGTGACGGTTTCAATTTTGCCGTGAATTCGAAAATGCTCGGACGAAATGTATAAATGCCTGCGTTGTAAAACGGAACAGCGCGCTCGGAGATCGCGCTCCACCTTTCAACCTCTCCCGGCGGCGATTTTTCGCGAAGATCGACAAGTTCCATTCGCTCGTTCAGGAAAGCGGCGCCGCCTTTGCTGACGTCCTCGCCACGCGTCACGGTGATGATCGCTTCAATATCGTCTGGAAGATCGACAATGCTTTTGTAATTCTGCGGATCGACCAAGATGTCGCCATAACTCAAAATGAATGCCGAATTTCCAGCAAAATTTCGCGCGATATCGACAACTCGCCCCGTTCCATCCTGCACAACCTGGGTCGCGTATTGTATTGCGATCTTGTAACGGGAACCGTCACCGAAAAAATTTTGAACCGCGTCGGCGCGATAACCAACA
>VBQC01000345.1:0-253 GCA_005887825.1 Verrucomicrobiota bacterium
TCGCATCGGGAAATTCTTTCCGGTCGGAAAGCCATTTCAGATTGTCGCCGAAATAGAGGCGGTTCATTTAAATCAACATCCAGAGATTTGATTCGTTCGTCGCCCGACTCTCTTGCAGCTACCTACGCTGCGCAACCGTCCATGTCGCTCGTCCCAGTCGCTCCATTCTCGACTTCGCTCGGAATGACAAGTGGATGCATAGCTTGCCCTGAGCGACAGTCGAATGGGTCACGTTGCTCGCCGAAATAGAGGC
>VBQC01000345.1:369-4089 GCA_005887825.1 Verrucomicrobiota bacterium
CGAATCTCGTCGCTTTCCTTCACGCGCGCGCCGCGAAGCGTGATGGTGAGCGTGTGCGTTTCTCTGTCATATTCAGCTTTCATACGCCGGTCTCATATTTCCCGAACTTCGAATAAAGTGTGACCACGACCATTTCCGCCTCCGTCTCCTCGACTATCACGCGCAACAGCATCTCCGTGTCGAGAACTTCGTCCAGGTAACGCCGCATAAAAATCCGGCGCGGCGACTGGCCCAGCATGGTCGAATCGGGCTGCGCAACGGTTTGTTCCACTTCGGTTTCGCTTATCTCACGCTTGGCAGCTTTCTTTCGCGCGTGCGCTGACCAACGAATCGGTTTCATTTAGGCGGCGCTATCTTCTCAAAAGAGTCTCGGGTTGTCCCGCTGGATTTCCCCAAATCCCACCAGCCTCCGCGTGCTTTGTATTTTGGGTCGTGGACACATCTTGGAAATCTATCTTGCCATACTACCCGAAATCATTGGTTGCCCTGAAAGAGAAGGCAATAGCTGTGGGCGATTTGCCGTGCGCCTGTGAGCGCGTACTCGCGATCGCGAGCTCTCATTGTCGATTCACATCTCCGCTGCGGGACAAATTCAAAGTAAAGATTGTTTCGGCGCGACGCCGAAACCAACACGCGAGACGCGCGCGCTACCCTTGGGAGCCGTGATTCTTGATGCGTGCTTCGGCCCCTTTGCTCTCGACCAGGCGCAAAGGCATTATTTAGGGTTGCAAAAGGGTGAACGCCCAAGATACGTCCGCTGAGCCGACGCCCGATCTCCCGCTCGAGATCGCACACGTCTTGCTAATCGACGTGGTTGGTTACTCGAGACTGCTGGTCAATGAGCAGATTGAGTTACTGCAAGATCTCCACCAAATCGTGCGGGGTACCGAATGTTTTCGGGCCGCCGAAACAATGGAAGCAGACGTCCGGTAGGGAAACTGCGATTTTCATGCAAGCACAAATTTGCACATTTAAACGACAAGTTTCGACCACGCGGCGACAAGCGCGGTATTGGTTTAATTTCCCTCGCGCTGCCTTTCGGCAGACTGTGTGGTACGGCGAGTCGGATGCAATCAGCTACGCAAATTTTTACAGCCGTTCACATGACGCTGTAAAGCACCCGGCGTTGAGCCGGTGTTTCTAGAAGAGCGTCAGGCAATCAATTACCCGCAGAACCGTCTATAATAAACCTTGACAAGCTGTCGCTGATCATGTAAAAGGTTTCTTGGTTACGTCATCCGACGTTTCAACGCATCTTCGGCCGGGCTGAAGAGCCCGTGGGGCTGGACCTTCGCTGGAATACCGCTTAGCGCGATCTCCAGATCGAACTGGAACCCCGAGTCAGCCGAAGTGAGGCCGCTGTTCAAAGCGCCTCGTGAGGATGGTTCCTGGTTCCGCGCGGATTTGGATTGCGGTTAACGATCCAACCTCAACAAAAAAACGAAAATAGAAAATATGACAACTCTCCACTCAAGAAAATCAATCGACCGGTCGCCTCTGCGGCGGACAATGGCCGGCAGCGGCGTCGCACCCAGCGTCACCGCAAACAAACAAACAACCCAAATAGGACAACCAATCATGCATTTTAACTCCCGAATCAGAAACTTTTCGTTGGCAGCCGTGATCGGCTGCGTGGCGTTATTGTCAGTAGGCGCCGCATCGGCACAACAACCCATCGCGCCTGCCGCGACTCTCGAGGTGGCTCCCGCCACGATCGTGGATGCGCAGCCCAATTACGTGATGGAGCAACCCGTCCCTCCGCGCGAGATTCCATTCCGACCGACCATGGACCGCACCGCTTACGACGCGGCGAAGGCGCGGGCGGCGAACTCCTACGCTCCCGGAGCAGTGAAGCCGTTCACAGAGGCCTTTGCCCCCCTGGCAACTCCCTTCATAAAGCTAACCAATTTCAATGCGCACAGCTCGACAGAAGGTCTCCGCCCGCCCGACACACATGGCGCGGTGGGTACTACTCATTTTGTCCAAATAACCAACAGCCATATCGACATGTGGACAAGACAGAACACCCAGGTCTTGCCTTTGGCGAAAAGCGTGACGCTCGCGACCTTCTTCAATTACACCGCCCAAACGCTATTCGATCCGCGCGTGGTCTATGATTCCACTTGGAACCGGTGGATCGTGACCGCTGAGGCCTTCCCGGAGTCCACCACCGTCCAGCGTTTCTTCATCGGGGTATCGACCAGCGCCGACCCCACATCGTCGTTCTTCATTTACAATGTCAATGTAAACTTTTTCGGTAATAACAATTTCTTCGATTTCCCGCAACTGGGTATGGATCAGGACGCAGTGCTCATTACCGCGAATATCTTCAACGGGAACACATTTCTGGGAGCTGACTTCTTCGCCGTAGCCAAAGCCCGGCTTTACAACGGTCTGGGCTTTTCAGTGCCCGTCTTCACCGGCTTAGTCGGTACTCTGGCACCGCCGATCGTCCGCGACCAAAACGCCTCGACGTTCCTGATCGCGGCGCCGCCAGAGGGGACCACGCTTAGCAAATACAGAGCAACGAACACGAGCAAAACTCCTACGACCCTCGTGGGACCGGTCAATGTCTCTGTACCTGCCTACACGGTTCCGCCGAGTGCTCATCAACCGGGGACGACCAAGCTGTTGGACACGTCCGACTCGAGATTTGTGAATGCCAGCACCCAGAACGGCGTCGATCTCTGGCAGACCCATACAATCGCTCTCGGATCTTTCCCCTCACCGAAGTTCTACCGACTCAATACGTCCACAAACACAGTTCGCCAGAGCGGTTTTTACTTCGCAAGCGGCACGTCGGATGACTTCAACGCATCCATCGCCGCAAACGACGCAAGCGATTGTTTCGTGACCTATACTTCGACCGATGCGAGCGTCGGAACCAACGCACAGATCCGGTTGTCGGGCAAGTTGAGCGGCGACGCGGGAATCTCGGCGGGGCCGAATGCTTTCACCAGCATCACGTTCTACCACCCGAGTGCAGACAACCCGGAGCGCTGGGGTGACTACTCCGCGGTGACAACGGATCCCTTAAATGCAGCCAATGCCTGGCTTGTGAACGAGAAAGTCAACGCGGGTGGTCTCCTCTGGGGAAGCCGCATCGTACGATTCGGATTCTAAGCAGACAATCCCTGGCCCGGTAGGGCATCTAGCAGAAATCGAAGAGCCCGTCGCATTGGCGGCCTCTCCTTTTTCGTTACTGCAACCTCAAAGATCAATACCTCCTCGGAAAAAGCCCGCCGAGCTTCGACAAACAATTTGTGCGCGATTATCTCGAGTCCCTGTCGCCTTCCAGTGAAATAACCACACCGCAACGTATGATCCGTCGCACGCTGTGGTATGGCGAGCCGGATGCAATCAGCAATGCAATCGGCTACGCAAAGTTTTACAGCCGATCACATCACGCCGTGATCCGCGTTTACGATGAATCAGGCAACGTGATTGAGACACACGAACACGCGGGCGAGTTCAAGGAGCCGTGATCTCGATCACCAGCCAATAAACAGGACTTGTGATCTTGTGAACGTTGCGTCGCGTTAGCTCGGCGCAGAACTCTCCCCATTCACTTCTGTTCGTCGCAGAGTTTCTGGAAGCGCGGATCATTTCGCAGTGGATCGAACATCGGATCGAGTCTGAGTAGCGCTGGTGTGAGTGGGAGGTGTGAAGCTAACGGGCCCTCGTACGGAATTGAAAGTAACTTCTTCAAGGCGGCGATGG
>VBQC01000113.1 GCA_005887825.1 Verrucomicrobiota bacterium
CTCACGAACACCGATCCGCGCAAGACGGATTTGTTCGAAAAATTCGATTGGCCCCGCGTTTCCTGTCCGTGCATCGATTTTTCGTTGCTGGAATCGGAGCGCGAAGCTGATGTGATTGAGCGCGAAGCGAAAGCGGAGCGCGAGATCCACGAGTTCATCGACCAGCGCAAGATCGACATCTGCGCCATCATCATCGAGCCGATCCAGGGTGAAGGTGGCGATAATCATTTTCGCAGCGAATGGCTGCAGACGTTGCGAAAGATTTGCGACGAAAACGAAATGCTTCTTATTTTCGACGAAGTGCAATGCGGCATGGGCGCGACGGGTCGCAACTGGTGCTGCGAACATTTCAATGTTTTGCCAGACCTGCTGGCGTTCGGGAAAAAGGCGCAGGTGTGCGGCGTGATGGCCGGTCCGCGCCTCGATGAAGTGAAGGACAATGCGTTTCGCTTGTCGAGCCGATTGAATTCAACCTGGGGCGGAAATTTTACCGATATGGTGCGCTCGACTCATTATCTGCGCATCATCGAGAGAGAACATCTGGTCGAGAACGCCACGAAGGTGGGCACGTACTTCTTGGATCAACTCCGCGATTTGCAACGCGAGGAGCCAGCAATTTCCGCAGCGCGTGGCCGGGGAGTGTTCCTCGCCTTTGATCTTCCCGATCCCAAAACGCGCGAGGAATTCTGGAAAGGCTTTTTCGATCTCGGCCTTCTCACGCTCCGTTCCGGCGAGAATTCGATTCGTTTCCGTCCGCCGCTCGATCTGACGGCGGAAGTTGTCGATGAAGCGATGGATTTGATGGGCAAATACTGCCGGGGGCGAAAATGATGTGGACGTGGTGGATCGTGCGCTCCGCGCGCGATGCTAAAAAATGGCGGCAAAGCCGCGTAGAGTAACATCGCCCGCGGAGCGGTCGATCCACCTATGCAACCTGTTTTAGATAAGCTCGGCATCGCCGACGAAAATGCAGGCGTCTTCGACGGCGAATGGCGCGGAGACGGCACGAAGATCGATAAAATCTCGCCGATTGATGGGCAACGGCTCGCCAGCGTGCGCACGGCATCCGACGACGATTATCAAAAGGCAATCACCCGTGCGCAGGAAGCATTTTTAAAATGGCGCATCACGCCTGGGCCGGTTCGGGGCGAGACCGTTCGCCGGCTCGGCAACGCGTTGCGCGAGTTGAAACACGAGCTTGGTCAGCTGGTCACGTTGGAGACCGGAAAGATCATCGCGGAGGGCGAAGGCGAAGTGCAGGAGATGATCGACATTTGCGATCTCGCAGTCGGTCAATCGCGCATGCTTTATGGCCTGACGATTCAATCAGAACGGCCGAGCCATCGGTTGATGGAGCAATGGCATCCGCTCGGGGTCGTCGCAGTGATCACTGCGTTCAATTTTCCCGTCGCGGTTTGGTCGTGGAATGCCGCGCTCGCCGCTGTTTGTGGCGATCCCACAGTTTGGAAGCCTTCGGAAAAAACGCCTCTCACCGCAATTGCGGTCACAAAAATCGCGGAGCGCGTCTGTCGCGAAACAGGCGCCGATCCGGCGATTTTCACTTTGCTGATCGGCGATCGCAAAACGGTCGGCCAAAAGCTGGCCGCCGACGCGCGGATTCCATTGGTCTCGGCCACAGGCTCGGTAAACATGGGTTTAAACGTCGCGAAAACCGTTCATGGCCGTCTTGGCAGAACGATTATGGAACTGGGCGGGAACAACGCGCTCATCGTCACGCCAAGCGCCGACATCGAGATGGCGACGCAATCGATCTTTTTCGGCGCGGTAGGCACGGCTGGACAACGTTGCACTTCCACGCGGCGCGTGATCATGCACGAGTCAGTTGCGTCCAAAGTTCGCCATAAACTTTTGGCTGCTTATAAGAGTTTGCCGATCGGGAATCCGCTCGATAAAAATACCGTGATGGGCCCGCTCATCGATAAGAGCGCTGTCGATCTTGTCCAGCATTCCATCCAGCGATTGAAAGATGAGGGTGGCCAAATCCTTTACGGCGGCGAACGGCTGAGCGTTCCCGGCGAATGTTACATGAAGCCATGCCTGGCGACCGCAAAACCCGATTTTGAAATCGTGCAGCACGAAACGTTCGGGCCGCTGCTTTATCTGATGACCTATCGCGATTTTGATGAAGCGATCGCGATCCACAACAACGTGCCGCAAGGTTTGACCTCGTCGATTTTCACGAACGACGTGCGTGAGGCCGAGAAGTTCGTAAACGCGGTCGGAAGCGATTGCGGAATCGCTAATGTGAACACCGGCACGAGCGGCGCGGAGATCGGTGGCGCATTCGGCGGCGAGAAAAATACCGGCGGTGGTCGCGAGAGCGGGAGCGATTGCTGGAAGAGTTACATGCGCCGCCAGACGAACACGATCAATTTTTCGAGCGAGCTGCCACTCGCTCAGGGAATTCAGTTTGGCGCGGGCGAGGGGAGCGGAACGGTATAGCGATCATCGCGCCACGTGCCCACTCGCCTCGCTTTTCTTCGCGCCGTGAACCTCGGCAGCATCGGCAAAATCGCGATGGCCGATCTGCGCGCATGGCTCATGAAACTCGGCTTCGTCGATGTGCAGACACTGCTGCAAAGTGGCAATCTCGTTTTCCGCGGTGGATCGCTCAGTGGCGCAGCGTTGGAGGAACACCTCGAGCGCGAAGCAGAAAAAGGTCTCAGGTTACGAACGGATTTTTTCGTCCGCACCGCCAAGGAATGGAAAGAGGTCATTGCGCACAATCCGTTTCGCGAGGCGGCGAAAAACGATCCGTCGCATTTGGTCGTGACCGTGCTAAAGAGCGCGCCGACCGCTTCGCAGGTAAAGGCGTTGGAAACCGCGATTAAGGGTCGCGAGCGCCTCCGCGCGTACGGCCGCCACGCCTACGTCGTTTACCCGGACGGCATCGGTAAATCGAAGCTGACGCTACCCGTGATTGAAAGGCACCTTGGCATGCGCGGCACCTGCCGCAATTGGAACACCACGCTGAAAATGGCAGCGCTCGCGTCCGCACAATCGTAGCGCAACCGGCGCATTCGGCGGCAAATGCAATTCGGTGATTCTGGGTAGCGCACGCGTCTCGCGTGCTGGTTGCGGCGTCGCGCCGAAACAATCTTTTCCTGCGCATGGCAAATACAATAAAAGTCCGCGATGGCGCGACGCCATCGCCAGCACGCGAGGTCCGAGCCGGACTGGCATTGCGTGCGCTACCCAGACCAAATCCGATTCACGCGCGGGCCGTAGTTAGCTCGAAGAGTTGTTCAAGTTTTTCAGCAGTATCCATGCTCATGATTAATCGCTGCAACTTTTTGCATTGATCCTTGCCGACGATATCGCCGCCAAGCGCCGTGAATTTTACCGCGATTTCTTCTTCGGTCATTGGATCGCGCGGATCGCCCTTGGGAACATCGACACGCGTAGAGTGTGACGCGCCGCTATTGGTGGTGATCGTTACGCGACTGGGCTGGAACTTCGGAAAGATCGCTTCGAATTCTTCGTTAGGCACAACTTTCACCTTGTCCATGATTGGAATGAGCGACTTATCGCGCACGCGTTCTTCGCGGAATTGCAGTGGTGTCACCATGCCGTCCATGAGCCCGACGGCCATGCAATAAGGCAGCGAATGGTCTGCAGTTTCTTTGGAGTCGGGTCGATACTTGTGCGGATCGCCAAGGATGTCGGCGGCGCGCGCAATCACTTCCACTTTAATTTCCTTCACGTCGCTAACGCGAATGTTGTGTTCCTTAACCGTCTTCATCATGGCCGTGAGAGGCGCGTGACTGAGCGCCTCGATCGGGAAACTCTTCATGCCGCAATCGAGAATGCGATAGTGAGACTCCCGCGAGTTGGGGAGATCCTTTACCAGCGCCTGGCCGTCGAAAGTGGCTGGTTGTCCCTTGTATTGCACATGCTTGAACACGGCAAAGAGTCCTTCCTTGCCATCGATGATGTGTTCAGGCCCAGAAAATCCATCGCGTGCCAAAAGCGCGCTCTCCGCGCCCATGCGCCCCGCCCATGGATCGACCGTGTTCTTCATGTTGGTCAACTTGCCTGCCGTCACCGCGCCCGGACAAAATGTTCGCGACGCGCTGATGCCAATGGCGGACACCATTTGCTCCGGCGTGAGATTCAGCACGCGGCCCGCCGCAACCGGCGAGGCGAACGCGCTCAATGTGGCATGATGCCAGCCGTATTCCCGCACACCCGGCCGGCCCACTTCGCAAAGACGCATTTCAATTTCGTAAGCAATGATGGTGGCGAGAATCAAATCCTGACCGCTCAGACCCTCGCTTTCGCACAGAGCCAGCGGCGCAGCGATGAGATCGCTGGGATGACATGGATCAGCTTTCCAATAAATGTCGTTGTAATCCATGGCGCGAATCATATGGCCGTTCAAAAATGCCGCATCGACTGGATTGGTCTTGAAGCCAGAGACAAATGTTGTGGCTCTGCCTTTTCTGCCGCCCTCGCCAGCGGACGAGTCCGCCGTGGCGGACATCGCGCGGTAATGTTTCAGCAAGATCTTCGCGTCATCTTGCTGACTACCGCCGAGCGCGCAGCCGATGGAATCGAACCAAAATAATTTCGCGGCTTGGATCGCTTCTGCCGAGAGATGCTCGTACTTCAGCGAGCAAGCCCAGTCGGCGATTACGTGTGAGAGAAGACGTTTTGATTCAGTTGGTTGATGTGCCATGACGATGTCGATCTTTCCGGGTTTAGGACTTTGATCGGGTCGTGCGGATTTTCAAGGCGCTTCCCCCGATAACGAAAAGAACGCCGGGAAACATCCTTGGCCTTGTTCGGAATCGAACTGTGTGGCACAAGCAAGGCCGTGAATCCGAAGAACTTCTTGGGCGAGCTGAAGCGGCGCAACGTTTACAAGGTTGCCGTCGCTTATGCGGTCGTGTCGTGGCTGCTCATCCAGGTGGCGACGCAGGTCTTTCCGTTCTTCGAAATTCCGAACTGGGCTGTGCGGCTCGTCGTTCTCCTGCTTATTCTCGGATTTCCGGTCGCGCTAATTCTGTCGTGGGCTTTCGAGCTTACGCCGGAAGGAATCAAACGGGAATCGGAAGTCGCGCCTGACGAGTCCGTCACTCGCAAAACAGGGCGGAAGATCGTCGCAATCACGGCCGCTCTGGCACTCATCGCAGCAGGCATGTTCGTGTTTCAGCTTGTTCGCTCGAAATCGACAATCACGCCTCGACAGAACGAGGCGGCTTCAGGACTCGCTGGTCCAGCCGCGGAAATTGCGGCCAAAAGTATTGCTGTGCTTCCATTCGATAATCTCAGCGATGATAAATCCAACGCCTATTTCGCGGAAGGCATTCAAGATGAAATTCTGACGCGGTTGTCGAAGATCGCTTCGCTAAAGGTCATTTCGCGCAGTTCGACGCAAAAATACAAAAGTTCGCCCGACAACTTGCGTGACGTCGGTACGCAATTGGGCGTTGCGAATCTACTCGAAGGCAGTGTGCAAAAAATTGCCAATGCGGTGCACGTCAACGTGCAGCTCATTCGTGCCGCCACCGACGAACATCTCTGGGCCGAGAGCTACAATCGTAAACTCGATGACGTCTTCGGCGTGGAAGGCGAAGTCGCCAGTGCCATCGCTGACCAGCTCAACGCCAAGCTTTCCGGCACCGAGCAGAAGGCTGTGACCGATAAGCCGACACAAAACACCGCGGCGTACGACGCTTACCTGCGCGGACTGTCGATCGAGCACAAGCAATACGGTTACGAAGCCTATCAACAGGCCGCGCGCAATTACGTTGAAGCGGTCCAGCTTGATCCAAATTTCGCGTTCGCCTGGGCGCGACTGGCCGTCCTTCGCAGCTTTCTTTACTTCAACGCGGTTGATCCAAACACGAACACTGCCGGAGCGGTGAAGGAAGCGGCTGACCGCGCGATGGCGCTGGCACCTGAAGCTAGGGAATCGTGGATCGCGCAGGGTGCATACCGCTACCGTGTTTTACGCGACTTCGCGGGCGCAGTTACCGCTTACAAGCAGGCGCAAATACGATTGCCGAATAATTCCTACCTGTTGCAAAATCTGGCATTCGTTCAACGCCGCCTTGGTCTTTGGCAGGAAGCCGAGGCGACGTTTAAGAAAGCGCTCGAACTGGATCCGCGGGACTTCCAACTGCTAGGCAGTCTCGGCGGCGAATTTTACACTTATCTGCGGCGCTTTGACGACGCGCGCGCCGCCATGGATCGAGCGCTTGAGATTTCACCGGATTCGGCCTCGGTGCGCGCAAGCAAAGCGGTGACTTTTCAAAACGAAGGCCGGTTGAATGAAGCCGCCCAAGAACTCGCTCGGATTCCGGCAGACGCGACGGACGATTTTGTCGTAGCTCCTCGCATCGCCCAGGCGATCTACGAACGTCACTTCGATACGGCGATTAGCGTCATCGAGCGAAAGCTAAGCTCAATTCCCGCGGGACAGCCGCTCGACGCCATTACCGAGCTCGCTCTTGTCCAGCTTGGTTTTTGTCAGCAATGGACAGGGCGGGATGAGGATGCGCGTCGAAGTTTCTCTCGCGCTATCGAAGCGATTAAACCGAAACCTGATACACCGGTTCAGGCAGACGCCAACGGCACACCGAATACTCTTGCTCTCGCCTATGCCGGGCTTGGAGAAAAGGCAAAAGCTCTGGAGCAGGCGCAGCGTTCTGTCAAAGACTACGACACGGATGAGGTGAGCAAGCCGTGGGCGCTGACTACGCTGGCGCAGATTCAAGCGCGCTTCGGTGATCACGACGCGGCCATCGCCGCATTGCCGCACCTTCTCGAAGTCCCGGCTGGCCTCACGCGTGCAAACCTCAAGCTCGATCCGTTTTGGGACCCGCTCCGCAAAGATCCCCGCTTCCAAAAGTTCATCAGCGACAGCCAAGCAAAATGAGCGGCCACAATTTCTTCGCTGAGCTGAAGCGGCGCAATGTTTACAAAGTGGCCGTCGCCTACGCGGTCATTTCGTGGCTATTGGTTCAAGCAGCGTCGATTCTATTGCCGACGTTCGAAACGCCGGCCTGGGTGATGAAGGCTTTGGTGGTGCTTCTGGCTCTCGGTTTCGTCTTTGCGGTGATGATCTCATGGGCCTTCGAAATGACACCGCAAGGAATGAAACGGACCGAAAATGTTTCGCCGGGCGAAGTCATCCCGCAATGGAGCAAACGAAAATTTGCCGCGCTCATTGTTGGTGTTGCAATCATCGCGGGAGGTCTCCTCGCCTTTCAATTGCTGCGCGCCCCAAGGCCGACAATTACTTCGAAGTCGGACAACAAATCGATCGCTGTTCTGCCGCTATTGAATGAAAGCGGAGACCCGAAGGACGAATATTTTTCAGACGGTCTTTCTGAAGAATTGATCGCCGCTCTGGCGCAGATCCGAGAATTGAAAGTCATCGGCCGAAGTTCTTCGTTTCGCTTTAAGGAGAGAAAAGAAGAAAGCAAAACGATTGGCGAAAAATTGGGCGTCGCCACATTG
>VBQC01000114.1 GCA_005887825.1 Verrucomicrobiota bacterium
CGGTTTGGTCCGACCACGAGAAATAAAAGAGGAACCGCGTTCAACCAAATGGGACCAGATGTTAGCCCAGGCCGGCCGGGACAGGCCACCACCGCGATCATCATGGACGAGATCGACAAATAATCTGGCGTTGGCGTTTCTTCTCGCTGCTGCGTGGGCAACCCAGGAATGGTTGCGCGGCTGGGTTTTTTCGGGTTGGGGCTGGAACGGTCTCGGCGTCGCGTTGCACGCCACCTGGCCTCTTATTCAAATCGCGGAGTTCACCGGCGTTGCCGGGTTATCGTTTATGGTCGCGTTTGCCAATGTCATTGCGGTTACAACCGCGCGGCGGTTAGTTCTTGAGGCATGCACCCACGCGATGCGGCCGCATTTTGATCTCACGCTCACGATGGCTGCGATTGTGGGCGTTCTGACTTTCGGCCTGCGCGCCGCCCAGATTTCGCCTCCAACAAAACCGCTTCGGATCGCTGCCGTGCAAGCGAATGTTCCCCAAAACCAAAAGTTCGATCCACAGTTTACGAAGAAAATTTTCGATCAATTCCGGCGGTTGAGCGAAATCGCGCTGCGATCGAACCCGCCACCCGATCTGTTGGTCTGGCCCGAAAGCTCCATGCCAGGCCCTGTGCTCGAAGACCGGGAGAGTTATCAGTTTGTCACGGATTTAGCCGCTTCGACAGATAGCGATCTCCTGCTGGGCACAATCGATGAAGAAGGAGGACGTGCTTACAACGCTGCGCTGCTTATTTCCGATGGCGGCGAACGGGTGCAACTATATCGAAAGCTTCACTTGGTGCCGTTTGGCGAATACGTTCCGGGGCGGTATCGGGTGCCGCTGCTCGCGCGAATCGTCGGCGACCAGGTACCGGGGGATTTCGATGCCGGCAAGGATTACACAGTATTTGGCCTAACGAATAATGACGTGCAGGTCGCGCCCTTGATCTGTTTTGAAGATACTCTTGGCGAGCTGGCCAGGCGCTTCGTCCTGCCGACCGACACGAATCCCGGCGCCAATTTGCTGGTCGATATCACAAATGACGGATGGTTTTTGCGGTCGGCTGGTTCGCATCAGCACCTGGCGAATGCGATTTTTCGCTGTGTGGAAACACGCCGTCCAATGGTTCGGGCAGCCAACACCGGAGTCACCTGTTTTGTGAACGAACTCGGCCGCATCACGCAAAGACTACAAGATGAAACTGGCAGCACATTTACCGAGGGTGTGCTCACAGGCGAAATCAAAGTTCCGACCGAGCATGAGCTGACCTTTTACACCCGGCATGGCGAGCTGTTCGCGAAGCTGTGTGCGGTGATCACGTTGATCGGGATAATCGCAGCGATCTCGCTGCGCGGATTGCGTCGCCTTGGTGGATCGCGCGATGTTAATTCCGGCGCCGGAGGCACATCATCCTAGCATCGGACGCGGGGCGCTTGATCCGCCTCGCGAGAATTTGATGCGTGTGGTACAAACCACACACATGTCTGTTCAACTGCCACTCGATCATTTGGGCACACTTTGGCCGGAACAATTTCGCGGTGCGCGAGTCGGCGCGTTGCTTCATCCGGCATCGGTTTCGGCAAAGCTCGAGCACGCATCACATGTTCTCGAGCAGCACAACGGGGATCTCTTTCGCCTCGCTGCGTTATTTGGTCCGCAACATGGTTTTCGTGGTGAGACCCAGGACAACATGGTCGAATGGAAAAGCTACCAGCATCCGCGGCTCGGCATTCCGGTTTACAGTCTTTACGGCGAACACCGCGAGCCGACTGCGGAGATGCTGAAGGGGCTTAGTGTTCTAATTGTCGATCTCCAGGATATCGGTGCGCGCTACTACACGTTTATCTGGACAATGTATCTCTGCATGCGCGCCTGTGAAAAAGCGGGCGTGGCCGTTGTTCTTCTCGACCGGCCAAATCCGATTAATGGCATCACGACAGAAGGGCCGATCCTCGACCCAAATTACAAATCGTTTGTGGGCATGCATCCGATTCCGGTCCGCCATAGGCGCACGATCGGCGAACTGGCGCAGCAGTTTCGCGATGAAGCTTTCCCCGAGTGCCAGTTGTCAATCTTACCAATGAAAAATTGGCAGCGAACGATGTGGTTCGATCAAACTGGACTTCCGTGGCTAATGCCGTCGCCGAATATGCCGACGCTCGATACGGCGACCGTGTATCCTGGAATGTGCTTGCTCGAAGGCACGAACGTCTCCGAAGGTCGCGGCACGACACGGCCATTCGAAATCTTTGGCGCGCCATTCATCGAAACGGAATTGGTTTGTCGCGAGCTTAATCATTTGAAATTGCCGGGCGTTTTCTTCCGCGAGAACTATTTCCAGCCAACTTTTCACAAGTTCACTGGAGAGCTCTGCCGCGGCGCTCAACTGCACATACTCGATCGAGAAAAATTCCAACCATTTCTGACCGGAGTGGAAATCATCAAATGCATTCGCAAGAATTACCCTGAGCAATTTCAATGGAAGCAACCCCCTTACGAATACGAATGGAAAAAACTTCCCATCGAAATCCTAATCGGCGGACCGGTCGACTCGCTTTTCGCCGACTGATCACAAAGATTGCGGCCCTCGGCATTCTGGCTGCAACTTATTCGGAACTCCGAGCGGACATTCCGTGGCCGGAAGTTGTGCAGCGGCTGGCCTACGAAAATGAAAAGCTGGCGCGGCGTCCTCAAGGTCATGGCGGCGAGTACTTTCTCGTCTGCACGCTGTACTACACGCCGATGGAATCGGGTTTCACTTTCCAGCGCGGATTCGATGCCACGCCCGCGACGAAGGCTGGATTGCATGGACGAACCTATCCGCGCGATTTTCTTCGCTCGGTAAAAAAAGAAGGCTTCGGCCGGATAACGAGGCCGGTCAACGGCCGCCATTATATTCGGTACAACGGGGGAAATTCGTTTGCTTTTGCGTCGACACCCACGGGAGGAGGGGGCACGCTGGTCGCGCGCTTTTCCGCTGCTACAAAACTGGGTCAAAGCGTGTTGCGCCGTGGTGTGATCATTGAGACTTCCTCTGCCACGGTGAAGGAAGTCTTCGGCAGCACCCGATGGAAAATTGTCGACACCGGTGGCGGTCTGCGCCGGTGGCAAGTGGATCTTTATTATGGAGAAGATGAGCCGCTCGGTCCCGGCCGACTCATGGGCCGGCCGCGTGCGACTACATTTGAGTACGCGTATTCGAACGTAAAAATCGCGAAGTAACGTCGCGCAACTTTCCAAGTTGCGACTCTGCGCTAGTTAACAAGGTGCGCCACATTCAAGGATGAGCGTGTTCACGATTCGCCTGACGTTTCACTGCGATCTTGGTTTTTTTCGTGGATCGCGACCCGGTGGTGAAATCGTCGAACGCACCCTGGGCGAAAATACGTCTGTGAAAGATGTAATCGAGTCGTGCGGCGTTCCGCATCCGGAGATCGGCTTAATCCTGCTTGATGGCCAACCTGTCAATTTCGCTCACGTGGTTGAAAAGGATGCGATGGTTGATGTGTATCCGGTGCAATCTCTTCCAACGCAATTCGAGAAACATCGACTCCAAACCTGTCGTATTACACGTTTTGTCGCGGATGGACACCTTGGCAAACTCGCGCGCAATCTGCGCCTGCTCGGCTTCGATGTCGCTTATGATCACCAGGCGCAAGATCGGCAATTGCTCGGCGTAATGGAAAACGAAAACCGGGCACTCTTGACGCGCGACCGGCGGTTGCTCATGCATGCGATCGTGGAAGCCGGCTATTGCCCGCGTTCGCAAAATCCTGATGAACAAACCATCGAGGTAATCCGTCGCTTTGACCTTTTCGATTCGATTGCTCCGTTTACGCGGTGCCTCCGTTGCAATGCGCCACTGCAAGAAGTCGCCAAAGCCGATGTGATTGAAAAGCTCGAGCCGCTCACGAAAATTTATTACGAGCGGTTCCGGCGTTGCACTGGCTGCGGCCAAATCTACTGGGCCGGATCGCATTTCTCGCAACTTCAGAAACGGCTCGATGAAATATATGCGCGATTTGCGGCACGCGACGCCTAGCTTGTTCGCACGTATTCAGCTTTGCAGCCCCACTCATTGAGCGGCATGGGTGAATTCCTCTGGGCAAGCCGCGATTCAATCGTATTGTCGCCAATTTCAAAAATGCGCTCCACATCTGGCCAGCTCTTTGTAGCGGCAACTCTTTTCGCCATCGGACTTTCGACGCCGCTGCTGGCGTACGCGCCGCTCGGGCATGAAATTGTCGGTTCAATTGCAGACGAGCGACTGGCGAACACGCCGACGGCGGCGAAGATCAGGACGCTGCTGGACGGGCTTTCCCTGGAGAAAGCAGCCGTGATCGCAGATGAAATCAAAGGCTGGGACAAAAAGGGAGCAGACGATCCAAAAGCTTTTCATTACTTCGCGCATCCCAAAATTGACAGGCAATTGCGCGATTTTTGGCGCGCGAATCAGCCGACGCACGATGCCAATTCAGCGATGCCTTCGCATCATTGGTTTCACTATGTGGATGTGCCGGTGGTGCGCATGGAGAAATACGCAGACGGCAAAGCTGGCCGCAGCAAATGGGACATCGTGCATATGATTCCGTACTGTCTCGAGGTGCTGCGAGGCCGAGTTTCGGAACAGAATGAACGAAAGATCACGAAGCCGGTCGCGCTCATTCTGCTGGCCCATTACGTCGCCGACATTCATCAGCCGTTGCACGTCGGCGCGGAGTACTTCGATGCGCAGGGTCGAACCGCCGATCCAGACAAGGACAAATCAGCGTTGGCAGATGAAGGCGGAAATACCTTTACGCTGGAATTAAGCGACGAGCCGCCGCGTGGTCGCGGCATTCGTAAGAAAAAACTTCACGGTTTTTGGGACTATGACGCTGTAAATGCCCTCTTTCCCGACGTGCCGAGCCCGCTGCGCAAAAGCGAACTTCAGGCGCAGATCGAGCCGCTCAAAAAACAGCTGGTTTATGAGATGGCTACGCATGAACCATTGAATTGGCGAATGCCGGCGAGCATCGACATCCATAATTATGCTGAACTCTGGGCAGACGAAATTTTGCCGGTTGCTCGCGAGGCACATGAACGGTTGCAATTCATCAATGTACACCCGCAACAGGAAGAAGATCGCGTCGTCGCTGCAGGCGAAGCGGACGAAAAACCTCAGCCAGATCGCATGGGTTACCGCGCCTGGGCAACAGAGGTCGTCCGCGAAGAATTACACAAAGCCGGCTGGCGTCTGGCCGATCTACTGGAGAAAACTCTTAGATGACGTCGGGCGTTCTCATCCTGAACGAAGGAATTAGCGTGTGCAAATTTTGAAAAAGCAAAATCACGCCGAAATTTCTCTCGGCACGATCAACAATTGAGATTTTTTGGATCGACTCTTCGACTCTATATGACGATCAGGTCTCGGTTTTCTTCGCTGCCGCGGATTTCTTGCACTCTGTTTTGAGCTGAGCGAACTGCTCGGCGGAAAGAATTCCCTTTGCTTGCTTGAGGAACGTTCTCCGGCTTTCTTTCGTGCAGCCTGCCTTCATGCACTCGGCCTGCCACGCTTCGATCTTGCTCTTTTGATCGGGTGTGAGGTTCAATGTTGCCAGGTCAGCGCATGCCGTTTTCTCAGTGTTCGACACGCCTTTGGTACAACACGCTTTGTCTCCTGCGAACGCGCTGGATGCGACGAGCATCGCAGCCGCAACTAATCCCGAAACAGTAATTTTGATCATGGTGAATGCTCAGACACGCTTGTAGCTCAAAGCGTTCAATTGTTCATCGGCTGGAAATATGACTGGCGCGAATTTCTTCACGCGTTAGAACAGGATCGACTATGTCCACGACACTGGAAGCTGTTCGTCCAATCGAACTCTCTGAAATACGGGAAGCATGCGAGCGAATCGCGGGAACAATTGTTCGCACGCCTCTGATCCGTCTCGAATTAGGGCCGGATCAGCCGGACATCCGCCTGAAGCTGGAGAACCTCCAACCAATCAATGCTTACAAACTGCGCGGCGCAGCGAACGCGGTGGCGATGTTGCCGCAATCCGAACGCAAACGCGGCGTGTGGACCATCAGCGCAGGAAACGCAGGACAGGGGGTGGCTTATGCGGCAAGACAAGCAGGCGTGCCATGCACCGTCGTCGTGATTGAGGCGGCGCCTAAATCTAAACTCGAGCGGATGCGCGCGCTCGGCGCAAACCTCATTCCAGTGCCGTACGGTGCCGCCTGGAAAGCGCTCGAGGAGCGTTCGTTTCCTGGAGCTACAGGCACATTCGTGCATCCGTTCGATGATCACAATTTCATTACGGGTCACGCGACGATGGGACTTGAAATTCTTGAAGATGCGCCGGACACCAAAGCGGTCATCGCCAGCATCGGCGGTGGCGGCCTGATCACCGGCGTGGCCAGCGCGATTAAAGCGCTCAAGCCGGAAATCAAAGTTCTGGGCGTTGAGCCAGAGACGGCTGCGCCCGCGGCGCTTTCGTTCGAAAAGGGATCTCCGCAAGTGTTCGATAACTGGAAAGCTTCGTTTGTGGATGGCGCCGGCGGCCAAAGCATGTTTCCCCGCATGTGGGAACGGATGAAACCGGTCGTGGACGGTTACATCGTCGTCAGTTTGGACAACACGAAGAAAGCAATGCAGCTAATGGCTGAAAGGACACGAATTATTTCCGAAGGCGCGGGCGCGCTGCCAGTTGCCGCTGCGTTGACCGGGAAAGCCGGTAAAGGCCCGATCGTCGCAATCGTTTCAGGTGGCAACATCGATCTCAACAAGTTCTGCGAGCTGATCGCGTCGTAAACAAATTCTTGGGCACCTCTGTTCTCCGGCCGACGCCTTCTTGGAAAATGGCGGCGTCAGCATGCGGATATTGACTTTCGCTTCGGAATTTGGGAAAATCTTGTCCGCAGTAAAATGAAGGAGGAAAAACAAATGAAAATTGGTGACACAGCACCGGATTTCGAGGCGGAAACCACTGATGGGCGGATGCGCTTTCATGATTGGATCGGCGACTCCTGGGCCATCCTGTTCTCGCACCCGAAGGACTTCACTCCTGTCTGCACGACCGAACTCGGCTATATGGCAAGGATTAAGCCGGAGTTCGACCGCAGAAATGTGAAAGTCATCGGATTGTCGGTCGATTCGACCGGTGATCATAAAGGATGGGCGAAGGACATCGAGGAGACGCAAGGCTACGCGCCGAATTACCCAATTATCGGCGACGCTGATTTCAACGTTTCGAAGCTCTACGGGATGCTCCCGGCCGACACGGTAGGCGACGCCAAAACGCGCAAGCCGGGCGATAACGCGACCGTGCGCAATGTTTACGTCATCGGGCCGGACAAGAAAATAAAGCTCATCCTTGTGTATCCAATGACGACGGGCCGGAACTTCGACGAGGTGCTTCGCGTGATCGATTCGCTGCAACTAACCGCGAGACACCAGGTGGCTACACCAGTCAACTGGAAGCCGGGCGATGACG
>VBQC01000115.1 GCA_005887825.1 Verrucomicrobiota bacterium
GCCCCGCAGGGAACGGCGTTTACGGAGAGTCAGGCGCGGGTTCTGAAGCGTTTCGCAGATGAAGTTGTTCTTTGCTTTGATGCCGACACTGCCGGTCAGAAAGCCGCGGAACGTTCGCTCGATGCGCTGTTCGCAAACGGCTTGATTGTGCGTGTGTCCGAGATGCCGACAGGCGAAGATCCGGACTCGCTGGTCCGGCGCGAAGGAAAAGAGGCGTTTGAAAGTCGTGTCGCCGGCGCGCGTGACTTTTTTGATTACTGGATCAAGCACGCGGCGGCCGGGGTCGATCTTACGTCGTTAGGGGCGAAGATGCATTTGGCGCGAAGCCTGGCCGAGACTGTGTCGCGTGTGCAAGATCCGCTCATGCGCGGGGAGGTGGTGAGCAAAGTGAGCGCACGGCTTGGTGTCCCCGCTCAGGATTTTCAGGCGCTCTTGACAAAGCAGCCCCGCAGTAGCGCGATGCGCGCGGACGAATTTCACAGTGGCAGGACTGCTACAGCGCCGCGGCACGACGTGGCGATGCTTTGCCTCCTGGCGCTGCGAGACGAGGAAGCGCGACACTTTCTTCGCGAGCAAAATTGGCGAGAGATTCTCGCGCAAGTGCCGGACGCGGAAATTCTTGTCCGCATTCTGGAAAGCGACTTGCGCCCCAGTGACCCGTCTTCGCTCAATGGTTTTATGGCCACGCTCTCTTCGACTGATGAGGGACTGGTTTCCTCGTGGTTACTGCAAAAAGTGCCGCCCAATGCCGGAACGATGGTGGGAAAATGGTGGCTCGGCATTCGCCAGGCCGTCTTGCGCCGCCAGCTTGATGTGGCAAAGAACCGAATAAAACTTCCCCAGCTCAGCACCGGGGACGTGGTGAATTTGCAGAAACAAATCCTTGACCTGCAAGAACAGCTCCACGACCTTTCGCAGCCCGCCGGCGCGGCCGACAGTTAACTGTCGATCGACCGAGCGGTAGATCGGACGTCTTAGTCAAATCCTTAACCGCACAATCTTGGCCAGGCATTCGAAACGAAAGGGAGGCAACCGGCAGTCGTCGCCGAGACGGCTTAAAAGAAGCCGCCTTCGCCGTGGTTCGTCAATAAAGCCGACCGCTCTTCGGCGAAGTTTGAAGAGACAGCCGAAAATTGTCCGGTTCAAAACCAAGCGGGTTCCATCCGCTAAGGGGCGACTGCGCAATGGCGCATCGCTGTCAACGCCGCCGATGGAATCCCGCGTTGGCGGGACTCAGCTGCATTTGGCGATCGAGGTCCAGAGCCGTATTCGCGAACTGATCAAGCTGGCGAAAGAACAAGGCTACCTCACATTTGACGATCTGAACGAGGCGTTGCCCGAAGGGATCACCGACGCCGATGAACTCGATCTCATTCTCACCCGGTTACGCCGCATGGAGATCGACATTATTGAAGCGTCTGAGGTGGATCGGTACAAGGATGGAAAAAAAGACGCAGGGGAGGAAGAAGAAGAGGAAGAGAAGGCCGAACCCAAGCTCGATATTTTGGACGACCCGGTGCGGATGTACCTCAAGCAGATGGGCCAGGTTCCGCTCCTGACCCGGGAACAGGAAGTGGAAATTTCCAAGCGGATTGAGGAAGCCGAGAACATGGTGCAGAGGCACATCAACCGCTTCGGCTTTATTGCGTGTGCCCATCTCGATCTTGCCAGGAAGCTTGTGGAAGGCGGGGAACGTTTCGATCGCGTCATTCTCGACAAAAAAATCGAGAGCCGGGAACGCTATATGAAGAAGCTTCCACACCTGTGCAAACAGGTCGAACGTTTGAGCACCTCGATCAGCCAGCAATACTGCCAGCTTTCGAACAGTTCTTCCAAAAAACGATCGAAGCTCAAGCCTCTGCAACGCGCGATAATTTCGCTGCAAAGGGTTTACCCCCAATTTTACCTCAAACAGAAGGTGACCGAGGAATTTGTTCACCTGGCGGACGACGCCTACCATACGTCGCTGTATCTTCAGACGGAGCTAGCGAGACATCCTCGGGATCGAAAAAAACGTTTGCAGCTCCAGAACAAAATTCGCGAGCTGGAAAAAGGCCTGTGGCTTTCGCTTTCCGAATATGCCGAGCAATACCAAGCGCTAAAGGGTTGGGTGCGTCAGGCATTGCGGGCTAAGACCGAAATGGTGGAAGCCAATCTGCGGCTGGTTATCTCGATCGCAAAAAAATACACCAATCGCGGTCTGTCGTTTCTCGATCTGATCCAGGAAGGAAACATGGGCCTAATGAAGGCAGTCGAGAAGTTCGAATATCGACGCGGCTACAAGTTTTCCACTTATGCGACGTGGTGGATCCGTCAGGCCATCACGCGATCGATCGCCGATCAGGCGCGCACTATTCGCATTCCGGTCCACATGATTGAGACGATTAACAAGCTCATGCGCGTGCAAAAACAGCTCGTGCAGGAATACGGACGCGAGCCTACGCCGGAAGAGGTGGCAGAAGAAGTCCTTTTGCCGGTGGATCGCGTTCGCGCGGTCTTGAAAATGGCGCAGCAGCCAATCTCGCTCCAGTCGCCCGTTGGTGAAAGCGAAGAAACTAATTTTGGCGACTTTATCGAAGACAGAGGCGCCGAAAATCCGAGCGACATGACTGCCATTGTTTTGTTGAAAGAGAAAATCAAGGACGTGCTCGAGACACTGACAGATCGCGAGCGGCAGGTTCTTGAGCAACGATTCGGGCTGGTCGATGGCTACAGCCGAACCCTCGAAGAAGTAGGGCGGCAGTTCCAAGTGACCCGGGAGCGCATTCGACAGATCGAAGCAAAGGCTTTGCGCAAAATGAGGCATCCAACCCGTATTCGACAGCTCGAAGGTTTCCTTGAGGCGCCTGGAGTTTAAATATCGAATGTTTGGCCCCCATCCGAGCGCAACTTCCAACGGTGCAGGTAGTTCAATTCAACGGAGACTATGGAACGCGAAGATGATCAGGAGTTATGGGATTTCCTCGGCCGGACCGCCGAACCCAGGCTTTCGCCATTCTTCGCCCGGAACGTGCTGAGGAAGATCCGCCAAGGCGCGAGCCGCTTTGGACGGACGCGGAACTGGTTTAGCTTGCGGAGGCTCGTCGCAGCATCTGCTGTCGTGATCCTGGTGATAGGGATGGCAATCGCCACGCGTCACCCAGTGCCGCAGAAATCTCCTGAGAGTGCCCCAGATGTGGTGGCAAAAATCGATCCCCAAGATTATGACGTTGTCGCCGATCTGGATGAATTGATTGCTTGGGATGAAAATAGCCTGTGGGACGAAAAGCCAAGTTTGTAAAGATAATCGCAGCGGTGTCGATCTTCGCTTCTGTCTGTGCTTCTGTACAAGCGCAACCGCATCGGTCTAACGGGCCGCAGTCGGGTCCACCTCCTCGTCGGCCCCCGCCGATACCGAACATGCGCCAACGGTTGCTTTCACTTCCCCCGACAGCCCAACAAAACTTCCGTCGCAATGCCGAGCGTTGGCTGCGGATGAGTCCGGAGGAGCGCAAAATCATGCGCGACCGAGAGAATTTGCGCCGCGAACGAATTAAGCGTGAAACCGAGGCAGCGCTGCACGATTCCGGCCTTCGCTTAGATCAGGAGAAACGCGCCATGTTTGAATCCCGTTATATGCAGGAGCGCCGAAAAATGGAGCAATTACTCCGGCAGCAGATCGAAACAGAACGGCAGCAGCAATTGCCGACGTTGATTCAGCAATTAAGGAACGAATTCCAACGTCAACAGCCGAGCAGCAGCCCCGCTACGAAACCGGCGGGATCGCCAAAATCAGGGAAATAGCCGAGGGGGTCTCCGCACAGACAGTCTTGCGGTTCAAAAAAAGCTGGCTCGACATCACTATCGAGCCAGCTCGGTGGATTTCTAGAATGCTACGTCAACTTATTACCGATGATGACGGTAGTAATGATGGCGGTGGTGGCCATAATAGCGATGCCCGCCGTACCAATAATATGAAGGCCCATAGTAGTAGTCATAGTACGGATACGGTCGGTAATAGCGGTACGGGTAGTATCCATATGGGTAATATCCATAATAGCCTACCGGACCTCCGAATCCAATTCCGACCGAAACGCCAGCGTCAGAACGCTGTGCGGGAACGAAAGCCAAGCCCCCTGCCACCAATGCAATTAAGAGAAGTCTTTTCCAATTCATTATTTTTACCTCCCAACCATTAAACAGCAGGTACGAGGAAAAGTTTCCTGCTTATTCGGGCGGCGGGACCTTGGGATAACCTGTAATGCAAACACTTTGCCCAATCCGGTGATAACAAATGCGATCGAAATACATCGCATTGAGAGTGGCCTCTGCTCCGCGGCCCGAAAATGCAATCACCGGTCCTCCAGCTAATATCGGACCCAAATAAATCCGCACCTTGTCAATCAGCCGCGCATCGAGCGCTTCGCCAAGAACTTCGCCACCCCCCTCAATCAGTACGCTCGTGACATTTTTTTTTCCTAAATCGTGCAAGACGGCAGCCAGAGACTTCCTTTTATAAATCAGCGTCTTTGAAGCCAGTCGATCGGAAAACAGACGCGCCGACGACGGCAGATTACCTGAGCGCGTCAGCACAACGCGCCACGGTTGTCGCGCGCCACGCGCACCGCGGACGTTTAATCGCGGGTTATCGACGCGGACTGTTTCCGCTCCAACCAGAATTGCGTCCACGCGAGCGCGAAGCTGGTGGGCGTGATGACGGGCAGCACGGTTTGTGATCCAGCGAGGCTCACCGGGAGGTCGCGTCAATCGACCATCCAGAGACATCCCGCATTTCGCGATCACAAAAGGGCGCCGGGCGACAATCCATTTGTTGAACGCCTCGTTAAGGCGTGCGCAGTCCTCTCCCAAGACGCCCTCTCGCAGCCTAACGCCCGCATCCCGCAGCCGCGCAATGCCTTTGCCGGAGTGACGTGGATTTACGTCGATGGCGCCGACAACTACGTTTCTGACTCCAGCCTTCAGGATTGCATCTGTGCAAGCGGCAGTGCGCCCGACCGTGGAACAGGGTTCCAGAGTAACGTACAACGTTGCGCGAGGAGGCACGGCAGCGGCAAAATTGCGGAGGCATTCGACCTCAGCGTGGTCGTGGCCAGCTCCCCGGTGGTGGCCTTTTGCTACTATCCGATCGTCAACGACCAAAACAGCTCCAACAGTGGGATTTGGACTTGTGCGTCCTTGTGCCTTTTCCGCTTCTTTTAGCGCTGCGCACATGAACCGTTCGTCTCGTTGTGTCGTCGTCACCACGAGAGATGAATAATTGTGCTCGCTCGTTCCGGCAACGCCTTTTCGGCCTAAGGATTGTGCAAACATGTCACAGGTTCCCAGCTAAAATGCGAAAGACATTGCGTCAAATCAACACATCTACTCAGTGAAAATAAAGGGATGGTTGAATGATAACTCGTTGAAACATTGGAGCTTATAACGATGTTCCCAAAACGTATATGGACTGGCATAATGCAGCTTTCTTAGTAGGCGGCAGAAAACTAGAAAGGAACCCACTTACTATGAGCTTAATACGCTATCAAAACCCAGAACCGACGTCATGGCCCTCGCTGGAATCGATGGATGAGCCTCAGAGAGGACCTCAACTCGCTCTTCGAGTCGCCCTCCTGGTCGGGCTTCGGACGCCCTGAACAGCTTTTTACTGCTTGGTCGCCCGCGCTTGATCTCTACCAGAACAGCGAAAATGTCGTGGCCGTGGTCGAACTGCCCGGAATGCGCACGGAAGATATCGAAATTTCCTTGCATGATGGGACGCTGACAATCAGCGGCGAGCGAAAGCGCGAGACTTCTAACGGAGAGAGAGCGGAACGCACCGAGCGTTATATCGGCAAATTCCGTCGAAGCATCACGCTCCCAACCCACGTGGATGCAAATAAAGTCAGTGCGGTCTATCGGGATGGAATCTTGACTGTGACGTTGCCAAAAGCTGAGGAAGCAAAGCCGAAGCAAATTCCGGTCAGCTAATCAACCGCCGGTGCGTGTCATAACGTGCAACCGGCAATTCTACACAAGGAAAGGAAATCAAACATGAACACATTAGTCGATGAAAATCGCGACAGGGATCGCGCGCAAACCGAACAGTTTGTCGTGCCTTCCGCGAGCGTGATCGAAGCCGCCGATGGCTACACACTCGAAGTCGAGATGCCTGGGGTGAATAAAGAAGGGCTCGAGATTTTGGTCGAGAACAACGAGCTGACGATTATCGGCCGGCGTTCTCTTCCCAAGGCGGAAGGAGCGTTGCTTCATCATGAATCGCGCCCGGAAAATTTCCGGCGCACATTCGAGCTCGATCCATCAATCGACGCGGACAAAATCAGCGCAAGGGTCGATCAAGGCCTTGTGACTTTGACTCTGCCGAAGGCGGAGCACGTCAAACCGCGCAGGGTCGCTGTTTCGTAACCTCCAGTTCTCTGGGAAGAAAAGGCCGCGAACCGCGCGTTCGCGGCCTTTTGATTTGTTTCGATTCTTTTCCGCTTGGCGAATTGTCGAGGTGGAAGTAATTACAGTTACTTAAATATGGCGACGAAAACCGAGCAGAAACCCGGCGAAGACAAAGTGACCGCCGCGCGAAATAAAAATCTCGATCTGGCGATTCAACAGATCGCTAAGGATTACGGCGATGGCGCGATCATGCGACTGGGTGACGAAAAGATTGTCGATATCGATGTAATTCCCACGGGCAACATTCTGATCGATCGGGCGCTGGGGGTCGGGGGATTTCCACGCGGCAGAGTTGTCGAAGTATTTGGCCCGGAATCATCTGGTAAGACGACACTCACCCTCACTGTTATCGCACAAGCACAGAAACGCGGTGGACTTGCGGCGTTCATCGACGTCGAGCATGCGCTCGATCCGGCATATGCGAAACGGCTCGGTGTCGATCTTGACGACCTGCTTGTTTCGCAGCCGAGCTCCGGTGAGGAAGCACTCCGGATTTGCGAAACGCTCGTGCGATCCAATGCTCTCGACGTAATTGTGCTTGATTCGGTCGCCGCGCTCGTCACCAGAGCAGAGCTGGAGGGCGAAATTGGCGATACCACAGTTGGCGCGCAGGCGCGGCTCATGAGCGCCGCCTTACGCAAACTCACTTCGCTTATTTCAAAGGCGCGAACATGTTGCATTTTCACGAACCAAATTCGGGAAAAGATCGGCGTCATGTTCGGTAATCCGGAAACGACGCCCGGTGGCAAGGCGTTGAAATTCTACGCCAGCGTACGTGTCGATATTCGCCGTATCGGCGCGATCAAACAGACAGATGGCGTCGTCACGGGGAATCGCACCCGGGTTAAGATCGTGAAAAACAAGGTCGCTCCGCCGTTTACCGAAGCTGAGTTCGACATCATGTACAACGAGGGAATTTCATCGACCGGCGCGCTTCTCGATCTTGCGCTGGAAAAACAAATCATCGAGAAGCGTGGCTCGTG
>VBQC01000346.1 GCA_005887825.1 Verrucomicrobiota bacterium
GACTGCGATTTTTACATCTACTACAAACCACGCAGCGAATGGCGGAAGATCGACAACAAACCAATCACCAAAGACGAGTTGGCAAAAATCATCACGACAGAAATCAAAGCAATCAATCCCCACGCATACGTGATGGTAGCTCAACCGGTCGAGATGCGCTTCAACGAAATGCTCGAAGGAATCCGCGCTGACATCGCGGTAAAGATTTTCGGAAACGATTACGATGTGCTTGAGCGCCTCGGCGCGGAGGTGAAGGAAGTGCTGGAACAGATTCCCGGCACGCGAGAGGGCGAGGGGGAGGTGGAATTTGAAACGACCGGTCGCGCGCCAATGCTCGAAATCAGGGTGAAGCGCGACGTTCTCGCGCAATACAATCTTCACAGCGGCGACGTCAATCAGACGATCGCGGCGGCATTGGGCGGACAGACGGTCGGCACGTTGATCGAAGGCAATCGCCGGTTCGACATTGTTGTGAGACTTAACGAAGCGGATCGGGAGAATCTCGATGTGATCCGCACATTGCCTGTTCGTGTCGGTGAAGCCGGCATGCTGCCGCTTGGCACAGTCGCGGATATCGAACGGGTCAAGACCGTCGTGCCAATTTTGCGCGATTCGGCGCAACGACGAGCGGCGTTGATGGTAAATCTGCGAGGCCGCGATGTGGAAAGCTGGGTGCGCGAGGCTGATGCCAAAGTGCACGAGCAGGTGCAGCTCCCGGAAGGTTACAGCATTGAGTTCGGCGGCCAATTCGAGAATTTGCGGGAAGCCAAAGCGCGCCTCGCCATTGTCGTGCCAACCGCGTTGGCCTTTATATTCATGCTGATCTTCATGGCTTTCGGCAGCGTGCGACAAGCGCTGCTCGTTTATTCCGGCGTTCCGCTCGCGGTCACAGGCGGCGTCGTCGCGCTATGGCTGCGCGACATGCCGTTCAGCATCTCCGCTGCTGTGGGCTTCATCGCTTTGAGCGGCGTCGCCGTTCTTAACGGTCTTGTGATGATTAGCTATTTCAATCAACTGCGCGAGCGCGGACTCGATACCCGGTCTGCCGTTATCGAAGGATCTTTAACACGCCTGCGGCCGGTTCTGATGACTGCGGCTGTAGCAGCATTCGGCTTCATCCCGATGGCTCTCTCGACCAGCGCGGGCGCGGAAGTGCAACGGCCATTGGCCACGGTAGTGATCGGCGGAATTATTAGTTCGACATTCCTGACACTGCTTCTCCTGCCTGTGTTGTACGATTGGGTAGAGCGGCGGAAGCGGGCGAGTGAGATACCTGAGCAGTCGCAACAGCCGCGATATGCAGATGCTACTTGATCCTGAGCGCGCAAATCAGCTTCGTGCCGGGCGGCGGCGCGAAAATCAAGATCGACATGTCCGGCGATTGGAACGCCAAAATTTCTTTCGATGGTCCGCAAGGTCAGGGGCAGCAAACTTTTCCCGTCACCGTAAAATGATTTTCAGCTCTTAGGAGTTTCACGTTTATGATGGAAGGAGGTGATCACATGAAGAAGAGGATCTCAAGGATTGGTCTCGTTCTGGCGCTCCTCGCAACTTCCGCGTTTGGCGCGGGACAGAAGATGACTTGCCGCGAAACAGGCAAGACGATGGACAAGTGCTGTTGTGAGATGAAAGACGGCAAGTTCTACTGCAAGCTGACCAAGAAAACTTACGACCAGTGCTGTTGCGACATGAAGTGAGAATTTCGCTCGCTTTTGCTTGATACAAAAATTCGGGAATTCTCTGGATGAGCGAAGCGATCGTATTAAAAGGAGCTCCGAATTGCAAACTGCGCTCCGACTGGAAATAATCACGATAGTTTGGATGGTGATTGAAGCTGCGGTCGCGGTCGCCGCGGGCATCGTTGCGCGCAGTTTGCTGCTGGTCGCATTCGGAATCGACAGCGCGATTGAGCTGGCGTCCGCGGTTGNNNTCGCATGGAGAATTTGCCAGCGCGCTGGACGACGCGAGAGCAATCGAGCGCAAGACCGCAAGGATCGCCGGTTATCTCCTCTTCTTGCTTTCTGCTTACGTGCTAGTGCAAGCCGGCTTTGGTCTCCTGACACGACATGCAGCCGAGACTTCGCCGGTCGGCATCGCAGTCGCGATCATCGCCGCGATCGGAATGCCGTTGTTGGCAAAGGCAAAATTGCGTGTCGCCAAACGGATCGACAGTCGTGCACTTCGTGCCGATGCGATGGAAACCCTCACGTGCGGTTACTTGGCTTGGGTGTTGCTCGCGGGTCTAGCGCTCAACGCAGTGACTCACTGGTGGTGGATCGATTCAGTCGCCTCGCTTGCCATCATTTCATTGCTCATTCGCGAAGGTTTTGAAGCAATCTCGGGCGATCAGTGTTGCTGAAGAAGGACGTAACCCGTCATAATGATGTGGTCGATGTGGATTTCGGGTGCGGTTGGCATTCTGCTGAGCGTGACTGCGCGATAACGGTGTTGACTATATTCCTATTTGGGAATATAGATTCAGGATGAAATTGCATGAACTGGTGGCGGCGCTGCAAAAGTCTCTGACCACTTTTCCACGGTTCGTCTTACCAGATGGCAACTACATCCCTGCGCACGCGCACGTCACGGAAGTTGGGCATGTGGTGAGAAAGTTCATCGATTGTGGGGGAATGACTGGCAGGGAGGAAAAGGCATTGCTACAAACACACGTCGGTAACGATCGAGACCACCGTCTCAAATCGGATCGTTTTTCAAAAATTCTACAGCTCGGAATGCGGGTGCTCCCAAGCGCGGATCTGGACGTAGATGTCGAGTATGACTGCACACCTGAATCTAATACTGCAGCGCGGCCGAACCCAGTGTCGTGCGCGCGAGCGTCGCCAAACCAAGACAGCGGAGACTTGCTGCGCGACGGCAGGAGCTCGGTGCTAACGCAGCCATGGATCTAATTCGCATCTATCAGTGCTTCTGTGATCGCACGCGGTTGCGGATTTTGCATTTGCTCGCGCGGTCGCCGCTTTGCGTCTGCCATTTTCAGGACATTCTTGGTGAACCGCAGGTGAAAGTTTCCAAACACCTCAGTTATCTTCGAAGCCGGGGAATGGTTACAGCAACGCGCCACCAAAATTGGATGATCTACTCGCTGCCGAATAAGCGATCACGCGAGTTGGAGGCAAACCTCAAGTGTCTGCAGGATTGCGTGCAGTCGGACAGCATGTTTGCCCGCGATTTGCGAAAGCTGGCGAGGCTATGCCAAAACTGCTGCGAGCCGGCCTCGGTATTCGCAACAAACAAACGCCTGTAACAAAATTATGAAAAAGAAAGTCCTATTCAATTGTGTGCAGAACAGTGCGCGCAGCCAGATCGCCGCCGCGCTGCTAAATAGCGAGTGCGGTGAGTACTTCGAAGCCCATAGCGCCGCGAGTCCGAAGCGGAAGGATGTCCGATTTTCGCGGGTGTAACTACGCGACTACACTGGTCGTTTCCAGATCCTGCGAAGTTTACCGGCAGCCATGAAGAACGCCTGAAGCACACGCGCAGCGTGGTTGACCGAATTCACGCAAAGATCGACAGCTTTTGCGAAGAACACTGCGCTACCGTACCGTGACGCTGAAGAAGCTCGTAGCGGAGTTCATCGGCACGTTCGCACTGGTTTTCGCCGGTACTGGCGCAATCGTCGTCAACGAGACGAGCAGCGGAATGATTTCGCAGGTTGGCATTGCGCTAACGTTCGGCTTGATCGTGCTGGCGATGATCTACACGCTCGGTGATATTTCAGGTGCTCACATTAATCCTGCGGTAACAATAGGTTTTTGGGTAGCTCGCCGATTTCAGTTTGCCGCAGTTTTGCCGTACACTGTCAGCCAGTGTGCCGGCGCGATTACGGCGAGCCTGTCGCTGCGATTTCTATTTCCGCAGAACATAATGCTCGGAAGCACAATTCCAGCGGGCGCCGCAGCGCAGTCGTTCGTGTTGGAGATGATTCTAACCGCCGGTCTGATGTTTGTAATTCTGGGCGTGTCCACCGGAGCGCGAGAAAAGGGAATCACTGCAGGTATCGTCGTCGGCTCAGTTATCGCGCTCGAAGCACTCTTTGCTGGCCCGGTGTGTGGCGCCTCGATGAATCCTGCGCGGTCGCTTGCGCCGGCATTGTGGATTTATCTTGTAGCTCCTGCGATAGGCGCTTGTATCGGCGTACTGGGCTGCGCTTGTGTGCGAGAACCCGGCTGCTGCTTAAGCTCAACTTCGGGGCGCCCCGAAGATCGATAGTCGTTCGCGAAGGTTGGGAATCTGCATTATAGCGTTGATTGACATCAAACAAGGCGGTGATTAGCCTCGCACTCATGTTGCGCTGCGCCGGCTGGATCGCCACGATCAGCGCACTTTGTTTTTCGATTGGTTTGCATTGGATCGCTTTACAATCGCTCGCATGGACGACGATGGTGATTGATTACTCCAAGCACGCGCCGTTGTGTCAGGCGATTGTTCAGACGTTTGACGGCGCACATCCTTGCTCGCTTTGTCGTGTGGTCAGCAAGGGAAAAAATTCGGAGAAGAAACAGGATTTGCAGTCATCGGCACCGAAGATCGATATGATCTGTGCACCTCTCGCGAATCGAATTGAGCGTCCGTTCGTTCCTTTCGAATACGCAATGCGTGATTGCTTCTCGCTTGAACAGGGACATTCGCCGCCCGTTCCGCCACCGCGCTTGCTGCTGAGTTAGTTCGCGCTTAGTCGGCTGCGCCGTGCGTGTGTGCACCGCGCCGCAGCTTTCCCTTTCGCAACCGGAGAACCGTCATGCCTTTGGGTAGGCGCTTTCTCATCACATTGGAGGAATATTCATGAAACGTTTGCATTTACTTTTTTGGCTGGTTTGCGCGGTGTGCGAGTTCGGCGCGACGAGTCGGGCGCTCGGCCATGGCTTCGCCGGCGCGCGATTTTTCCCCGCCACGCTTTCAACCGACGATCCGTTTGTCGCCGATGAACTTTCGCTTCCAACAGTCAGCACAATTAGGACGCCGGATGATGGCGGCACG
>VBQC01000116.1 GCA_005887825.1 Verrucomicrobiota bacterium
ATCGACAGTCGCCGCGCTGATCTGGCTAACAAGCTTTGGCATGATTGAGAAGGGCCGCTTGATCGAGATCGAAGCGCTTTACGTTTCGCTCTTCGCGATTGCCTTCGTTTGCTGGCTAAGTTGGTGGGAAGAGGAACGATCACTGTGGCTCACATGGATCGTGCCCTGGCTTTTTCTCGGGCTCGGCTGGTTGGCGAAAGGGCCGACGCATCTTTTCTTTTTCTACGCGATGGCGATAGCGGTTCTGTGGCGCTCGCGTGAACTGCGAACCATTTGGAATGTCCCGCATCTGATCGGCCTTATTATAATGGTCTCGATCTTCGCCGCGTGGGCTATTCCCTTAGTGAAAATGACGCGCGGAGGTCATGTCGCGCAGGTTTGGTCGCGGCAGTTTTCTGGGCGACTCGCCGGGGTGGGGTTCAATTTTGGCGGTTGGGCACTAAATATTCCGCGCAGTCTTGGCTACTTTTTACCCTGGCTTTTTTTTGTGCCGTTGCTCGCTGGAACGAGTTTTCCCTCCGACGATAAAACCGATATCGCCCATGTAGGCCGGGATCATCGATCCCGGCTAGAGCGTGCTGCATCGCGAAGGATTGACGTGGTGCGTGGTCTAGTTTGGGGAATCGCGATTCCGCTCTTAATTGTCGATCTGATCCCCGGATCGCTGCCGCGTTACACGATGCCGCTGCTCGCGCCATTCGCATGGTTGCTCGGCTCGATTCTGACTGCCGAAACTGTGAAGTGGCCGCGATGGCTCGGCGAAAGAACTTTCTCCCTGAAACATCGACAACGCGCGATTGCTCTTCTCTCGGTTGCCACTTGTGCAGCTGTTTGCGCTTACGCCCTGGCAATTGTTCCGCGTTTGCAGGCGCGGCAAAAAGTGAAAACTGTCGCGGCGAAAATCGAGGCCGTCGTTCCCGGATCGGAGCGGCTGTACGCAGTCGATCCCGATTATCAACCGTTCCTCTTTTACGTTCGCCGCCCGATCGTTTACGTAAGGCGCGTCGCGGATCTGCCGGGCAATGCATCCTATTTTTTAGTGCAACCGAATAACGAAAGCGCAGCGGAAACGGCGCGCCAATGGCTGCCGGCATTTCCGCGCCGCGTGCTGTCGATTCAAGATTATCGGGGTAAGAGAGTTTCCGTTTTCGCCATCGACAAGCGGTGAGGCCCACCTCAACTCCGCGCACTTGTAGCCGGGATCGCTGATCCCGGCCCGGATCGCCGACCCGGCTAAAGACCGCGCGACGATTTACGGGTTTGACAGACATAGAGAAGGAGAATTGGTTAGCATGCTAACCAATTATGTCTGCGATGATATCTGACTGGGAAACGTTCGGCCCATTGCTCCACGGAACCGCTCGTGCATGGCGGCAAAAGCTGGACGAACGCCTCAAGCCAATGGGTCTGAGCCAGGCAAAATGGCGTACGCTCCTGCATCTGTCTCTTGCGCGAGACGCACTCACTCAGGCCGAGATTGCGGGACGTCTTGGCGTGGAAGAACCCACCGTTGTGGCCCTGTTACATCGACTGGAGAAAGAAGGCTGGATCACACGCAGGAATTCCACGCGCGATCGTCGTTGCAAAATGGTGCTGCTGGGGCGGCGCGCCCAGCGTGTCATCACGCGGATCAACGCGACGGCAGACGAACTACGGCATGAATTGCTCTCCGAGATCCCAGCATCTGAACTGCAAACCTGCATCAAGGTGTTGGCCCGCATTCGCCAAAAAGCGGAGAAGAACGATAAAGTCTCGAAAAGTGCCGCGTCATCCGTTTACCCCAGCCACAACGGCCAGAACAGGGATCGGCATCCGATTTCGAGCAAAAAGGCGCTCCGGGGCGTCGAAGAAGGACGCAAATGAAACTGAAACGCGCGCGTCGCACGAACCATATTCCTCGCTGGGCGTATCTGCTCTTCGTCGTGCTGGCCGCCTTTGTCGTGTATCGGATCTTGCAACGCAGAGTTAGCGAGGCCAAAGCTGCTCAGCCACCAGCGCGACCGGTTCTTGTCGCAAAGGTTATTACAAAGGATGTGCCGCTTTACCTCGATGAAATTGGGATCTGCGCCGCGTATGAGACGGTTCAAGTCCAGGCACAGGTGAGCGGGCAAATCACCGCGCGTCATTTTCAAGATGGCGCTGACGTAAAAAAGGGCGATTTGCTCTTCACGATTGATCCGCGGTCTTACCAGGCCGCGCTCGAACAAGCGCAGGGCCAGCTCGCCCAAGCGCAATCGAAATTGGTTCTCGACCAAATCACTCTCAAGCGTCAGCAGGGGTTGCGGGCCAGGAATGTGATTTCAGCTCAGGATCTCGATACCGCCCAGGCGACGGTGAAAAGCGACGAGGCTACGGTAAAAACGGCCGAAGGCGCGGTGGCGGCTGCGCAGGTGAACCTCGATTATTGCAATATCCGCTCGCCTATCAATGGCCGGGCGGGACTACGGCTTGTTGATGTTGGGAATATCGTGACTGGCGGAAACGGCGGCGGCGGCGCAGCGCTGCTGACAATTCAGCGGCTCGATCCGATCTACACAGACTTTACCGTTTCTGAAACAGACTTGCCGCTGGTGCGCCGTTACCTTGGTGGCTCAAATGTGAAAGTGGAAACGCGTTCTGCGGACGGCAGCATGCCGCCGCGCACGGGTGACCTTTATTTTATCGACACTGCCGTGCAACCGGGCGCGGGCACTGTGAAAGCGCGCGGCGTTACCCCGAACCCTGATCACGCTCTTTGGCCGTCGGAGTTTGTCCGTGTGCGCTTCATTCTCGATAAGCTGAAAGATGCCAATCTGGTACCATCGCAAGCGGTGCAAATCAGCCAAGGCGGTCCATTTGTTTTTGTCGTGAAGCCGGATAACACAGTCGATTTGCGGCAGGTTAAACCGGGTCAGCGCCAGGATGGTGATACCCAGGTTATTGAAGATGGTCTCAAGGCGGGAGAAACGGTTGTTGTCACTGGCCAACTGGCGCTGGCCCCAGGAACAAAAGTAGAGCCAAAACCATACAATCCCCCCGGGGCACCCGATGGCGGTCAGGTTGCCGCCAAAGCTTCAATGTAGAATTGCATTTCCGATATGGATGGAGAAGAGCGACACGACGGAGCAGGAAATCATGAACATGATTCCCCGCATCGTGGCAGGGATCGGGCGAAACCGGTAACGGGAGCCGCAGCGGCGACATCACCGCCAGCGGCCAAGTTGGTTCAAGTTAAAGGCTCTGGGCTTTCCGGGCCGTTCATTCGCCGGCCGGTGATGACAGTCCTGTTGACCTTGTCGGTTATCGTTGCCGGCCTTGCCACTTACGGAAAGCTCGCGGTCAACGATCTGCCCGCGGTTGATTATCCAGTTATCCAAGTCACATGTTCTTATCCCGGCGCGAATCCGACCACCATGGCGAACAACATCGCCACGCCGCTCGAGAAACAATTCCTGCAGATCCCCGGACTCGACATCATAACGAGCTCGAGCACGCAGGGGAATACGTCGTTCACGCTCCAGTTTGTTCTCAGCAAAAGTATCATTGATGCTGCCACAGACGTGCAGGCCGCGATCCAGCGCGCAACGGGGAAACTGCCGCTCGATCTGCCCAGCCCGCCGACGTTCACGAAGACAAATCCGAACGATCAGGCGATTTACCTGCTCGGTTTGCTCTCCGACACGCTGACCGATGGCGATCTTTACAAGTATGCGTCCACCGCCGTGGCGCAGCGCATCGCGATCTTGCCTGGTGTGTCGCAGGTGAATATCTACGGCGTCCAAAGCGCGATTCGAATCAAAGCCGATCCGGCCGGGCTCGCTTCGCGCGGATTGACCATGGACGATCTCGCCAGCGCGATCAAAGCGGGGACGGTCTACGCTGGCGCCGGACAATTCGACGGGGCGCACCGTACATTTGTTCTTCTCCCAAACGGGCAAATCGATCAAGCGGAAGGATACCGCAATCTGATTGTCGCGCGTAACAGAGATGGCTCGCCCGTGTATCTGCGCGACGTGGCCGAGGTTCGCCAAAGCGTGCAGGACGAGCGACTCTCCCGCACATTTTGGATGCGCGGTTTTAGTCCGCCCGGCTCCGTCGTGGTGCTGGCCGTCTCGCGCCAGGCGGGCGCAAACGCGGTCGAGGTTGCGAACTCGGTCAAGGCGCTCTTTCCCGAGATCCGCGCGAGTCTTCCGGGATCGATCACACTCGTTCCGGTATTCGATCGGTCCCAGAGCATCGTCGATTCCGTTCAAGATGTGAAATTCACGCTCATGATCGCGTTCATCCTGGTCGTGATCGTGATCTACATCTTCCTTGGACGCGCCACGGATACGCTCATTCCTGCGGTCGCGCTTCCATTGTCTTTGCTGCTCACGGTCGCGGTCATGTATATGCTCGACTATTCCATTAACAATTTGACCCTGATGGCCCTTACTCTGGCCATCGGGTTCCTGGTCGATGACGCAATCGTTTTCTTGGAAAACGTCGTGCGACGCGCGGAGCACGGCGAATCGATTCTAAAGGCCGCGTTTAATAGCGCCGGCGAGATTTCCGTCACCATCATGTCGATGACACTATCGCTGGCCGCCGTTTTCATTCCTCTGGTGTTTTTGCCTGGTTTGCTGGGTCGCATCTTCCGCGAATTTTCGGTCACGATTATCGTTGCCATTCTCGCTTCGGGACTCGTTTCCCTAACCCTCACTCCGCTTATGTGCGCGCGCATTCTGGGCGAACGCACGGCCGGACATAAGCGCGCACGGATGGAAAGATGGACCAGCGATTTCATCCAACGCGTGATCGCAGCGTATGGCAGGGCCTTGGACAAATTTCTCGATCGCGCCTGGCTGACCGTTCCGATCCTCCTCGGATGCTTTTTCGGGCTGTGGTTTTTCTTTACCCATTTGCCGTTCACATTGCTGCCGCCGGGCGACAGCGGCTTCATAAGGGGAGTTTTCATTGCGCTGGAAGGTTCTTCGCCTGCGCAGATGCATGCCTATCAGCAACAGGTCAACCAAAAGCTGAAGGACGATCCAAACATCGCGCAGTTTTTCACCCTCGCCGGCTTCGCCGCTCGCACGTCGTCATCGCAAGGATTGATTTTTGGTTTTCTCAAACCGAGAAGTCAACGCCCGCCAATTGAACAGTGCATCCCACAATTGCAGAAATCGATCAGCTCTATTCCCGGTATCATTGCCATTTTGCAACCGAACCCGGTACTCCAAATCAATGTCGGCGCGACCAGTCAGACGCAGGGGCAATACGCCTATACGCTCAGCGGCATTGTGCCCGATGACGTTTACGCCGCCGCCGATCAGTTGATGACGAAGCTGAAGGATTTCAAAGGCTTCGCTTCCGTTCGCTCTGATTATTACAACAGCACACCGAATCTCACCGTCGATATCGATCGCGAGCGCGCTGCTACCTACGGTGTTTCTACTTCTGCAGTGCAAAGTTTGTTGCGCACGGCTTACTCCCAAAACTACGTCTATTTGATCAAACAGCCCGAGGACCAATATCAGGTGATTCTTGAAGTGAAGGACAGCGAGCGCGCCCAACCGGCCGATCTCAATAATCTTTACGTGCGCAGCAATACCGGTGGCAATTTCAGCGCGACCGGAGCAGGCGGTGGAACGATCGCGACCACTACTGGCACGGCCGCCAACCTCGTGCCGCTGCGCGCGGTCACATCGACCAAGCAGATCGTTGGTCCGCAGGCGGTCAATCACTTCAACCAATTCACAAGCGTCACCATCAACTTCAACCTCCTGCCAGACGTTGCGATCGGTGATGCCACGAAATTCATCGAAGACAGCTTCGCACAAGTGCATCAGCAAATTCCGAGTGTGCAAGCCACTTTCCAAGGGGAAGCGCTCGTCTTTCGCCAACTATTTAAATCGCTGCCGCTGCTGCTCATCGCCGCGATCTTCGTCATGTATGTGATTCTCGGAATTCTTTACGAAAGTTATGTCCATCCGATCACGGTCCTTTTTCCCGCGATCGTGCCCGCCGTTGTCGGTGGTTTATTCACCCTGTGGATTTTTGGGTCGAGCTTGTCCCTCTACAGCGTCATCGGATTGTTTCTTCTGCTCGGCATCGTCAAGAAGAATGGAATCCTGGTGGTCGATTTCGCGTTGAAACGAATTGATGAGGGATTGAATCTGCGAGAGGCCATTCACGAAGCCAGTCTCGAGCGTTTTCGCCCGATCATGATGACTACCTTCGCTGCTCTCATGGGCGCAGTGCCGCTCGCCCTCGGGTTCGGCCACGACGCTTCGGCGCGGCGTCCACTTGGTCTTGTCATTGTCGGCGGCCTTATTTTCTCGCAAATGATCACCCTCTTCGTAACGCCAGTGATTTATCTCTGGCTCGAATGGTTCCAGGAACACGTTCTCGACAGAGTGCCGTTTCTGCGGAGTGCGCACATGCATCATGAAGGTGAACTGGAGCCGCGCGGTGACGGCAAAGTAGACGAGCCAGTGCCTGCCGGTGTGGCCTAGCGCAAACATTCCGCTTGCGAAATCTTTCGGGCTTCGTCATTCGTCAGTTGTCATTTATGCTTAGAGCATGCGCGCGATGGTTTTGGAAGAGCCGCAGCACGCGCTGCAACTCCGCGATGTGCCAAAGCCAAAACCGGCGAAGGGTCAACTGCTTGTGCGTATCGCCACATGCGCGGTT
>VBQC01000117.1 GCA_005887825.1 Verrucomicrobiota bacterium
GTCCACTGTCGCCGTGCCGGCTGATCGTGGATTGTGCCTCCCGTAAAATCTTCCATGCTCAAAACTTCAATGCAGCTGCGCTTAACGCACGGGAAAACTTGCAGTTGTAGCCGCGTCGCTGTGCGACGCGCCACACCAAAATCCACAGCCACACCGAATGCGTCGCCCACAGGGCGACGACTACACTGAAATCAGATCCTCAAGGATTTCGCGCATATGACGGATAGGCAGCGAATAATGGCCTGCACCATCGACGAAATGCGCCTGGCAGTTAAGCAATTGTCTGGCCACTTCTTCCGCCAGATGAACCGAGAAAGCCCGATCTTGCGTTCCATGCCACAGTCGAACAGGCACGCGCACTTCTTCGAGGCGGAAACCCCACGCTTGCGCGTAAATCTGCGCGTCCGCCATTACCCCTTCAGTCGATCCGCGCCAGGCGCGCCGTTGGCTTTCAAAAACGGCTTCGAATGCCGCGGAATCGCGGAGACTATCTTCATCGCACGGTCGCAGCATCAACAATTTCAGGAGCAGCGGCCGAAGTTGAACAGGCAGCTGCAATGACAGAATTGGCCGCGCTACATAGAATAATTTTCGTAAAAGTTGCGGCCGCGTTCGATAAAGCGCCAACATCCAGCGATACAGCGGGAGCAATCCTTCACGGCCGGGAAGATCGACAATCGGGATTGCACCGCTCACGATCGCGATGGCCCGCACGCGATTCGGCATCGCCCTGGCCGTCGCATAGGCATAAGGAGCGCCACCGGAAACGGCGAGCACTCGGAATTCGCCGATATCAAGGCCATCGACGAGTCGCTGCACAAACGGTGGCCAATCGAGTAATTTACGATTTGGGTGCAAACTCGATCCACTGATGCCGGGTCGATCGGGTGAAATGATCCGGACACCGAGCTCGCGCGCCGCTTTGTCTGTGAGTCGAGCCATTGTGCGCGAGCTCGGCCAGCCATGGCAAAATATCACCGGAAGGCCGTTCTCGTCGCCATATTCTTCAAACGCAATGACGCCGCCGTTTTCAAGTCGAATCAGACTTTCCTCACTCATTAAAAACATTGGGCGCTTTTTGAGCGCTTTACATTGCAAGCCAGCAATCTGTAGTCCAAAGTATAGCGCGGACATGCAGCCATGATTCTATGTAATTATTGGTTATGAATGATTACTCACAACCGCGGGCGGGAAAAATCTCGGTGCATGGCAATGGACTCGGTGCGCCATCCCCGGCAGACGTGGAAAAACGCGCCAGGGAAATTGCAATGATTGACGAGCGCAACCCCGATGACTTCACCGACGCAGATTGGAGGCAGGCTTGCCAGGAGTTGATGGGGGCGGAGAATAATACTCCTCCGGAGGAAACTCCCGATAACGCCGATCTCACAGAAGAATGGAACGTGGTCGCTGGCTCCAAAGGTCATCGCATACCGCGTCCCGGTACTGAGGAAGAGGAAACAGTCGGCGAGCATCTGGTGATCGACGGCCTCGAGGAAGCGACCCACGATCAAATGCTCGAGGCACGCAGAGAGGAACTCGAACAGGAGGGCGAAATTACTTGAGTCCTACTGCGGCCGTGACAGCCGAGGAAATGACGGCCGCGCAAACGCGTGCCGATTCCGCTGTGTCGCGAAGGCGTTCGGGGTTGCTTTCACGCTTTCACCAGGTTCGCGACTTTACAAGGTCGCTGTGTGAGGGACTCGCGCCGGAAGACTGTGTCGTGCAATCGATGCCCGACGTGAGCCCGACCAAGTGGCATCTCGCGCATACAACCTGGTTCTTCGAAACTTTTATTCTCAGAAAATGGATTGCGGGATATCGAGCCGAAAACGCGCAATACGCTTATCTTTTTAATTCTTACTACAACGCCGCTGGGGACATGCACCGGCGCGATCTGCGCGGTTTGATCTCGCGCCCCACGGTGACGGAAACGCAGCGCTATCGTTCAGCAATCGATCAACACATCGACGATCTCCTTTCGCAGGCAGACGACGAACTTCTCGACGAAATCGAGCCGATTGTAGTTCTGGGCATTCAACACGAACAGCAGCACCAGGAATTGCTCGTCACAGACATCAAACACGTGTTCGCGCAAAATCCACTCCACCCGGTTTTCCGCGAGCAAACGATCGAGATCGTCTCGCCAGAGAGCTCACCGATGCACTTCCTCGATTTCGAAGAAACAATTGTCGAAATCGGCCATGGCGGCCGCGGATTCGCTTATGACAACGAAGGACCGCGGCATCGCGAGCTGATTCCCGCGTTTTCGCTCGCTTCGCGGCCGGTAACAAACGGCGAATATATTGCATTCATCGAAGACAACGGTTATACGCGACCGGAATTCTGGCTATCGCTTGGCTGGACGACTATTAACGAACAACGCTGGCACGCGCCGCTTTATTGGACAGAGCACGACGGCGCCTGGTGGAATTTTACACTCTCAGGTTTTCGCCCGGTTAATGAATCCGAGCCAGTAACTCATGTGAGTTATTTCGAATCCGACGCATACGCGAATTGGGCGGGGGCGCGCCTCCCGACGGAGTTCGAATGGGAACGCGCTGCGTTCGATCGCCCGATCGAAGGAAATTTTGTAGAGGACGAAAGATTTCATCCATGCCCCGCTCCGGCTTCGACACAAGAATCTGCTGTGTCTGTGCGCCGTGGCGGGAACGCTGGGCGAAATCTTCACCAAATGTTTGGCGATGTTTGGGAATGGACGCGCAGCGCCTACGCCCCCTACCCCGGTTATCGCGCGGCGCCGGGCGCGCTCGGCGAATACAATGGCAAGTTCATGTGCAACCAATACGTTTTGCGGGGCGGCTCCTGCGCTACCTCGCGCAGTCACATTCGCCGTACCTATCGTAACTTTTTCCAGCCTGAGAAGCGCTGGCAATTCACCGGCCTTCGGCTCGCGCGCGATCCAGAATGAATTGCTAGGACGCGAGTCGCCACGGCGACCGCGCCGAACGAACGTCCCGCAATGATTGCGAACCCACTGACAAGCGCGCCTCCGTTAGCCAGCGTTCCATCGGCAAGTTCTGATTTCCTGTCAGACGTAATCGCGGGTCTTTCCAGCGAGCCGCGCACGCTGCCATGCAAGTATTTTTACGACGAGCGTGGCGCGGCGTTGTTCCAGAAAATTTGCGAGCTGCCCGAGTATTACATTACGCGAACCGAGATTGATATTCTGGACCGATATCGCGCTGAGATCGCCTCGCAGCTCGGACCAAATATCGAGCTTATTGGACTCGGCACCGGCGCGGGCACCAAGACCCGAATTCTCATCGAAGCGCTCGAAAAGCCTGCCGTTTACATCCCCGTCGATATTTCTGAAAAACAACTGCGCAAATCCACCGCATTGTTCCGCAAAACTTTCCCCAATCTAGAAATCCAGCCTGTGTGTGCCGATTACCTGCAGCCTGTCGCGCTCCCTTCCACCCGCCACAAGGCGAAACGTAACGTCGTCTATTTTCCCGGATCAACTATTGGCAATTTTGAGCCTGATGAAGCGGCCATGTTCCTGGGTCGCATCGCCAACGTTTGCTGCGAAAATGGCGGACTGCTCATCGGTGCCGATCTGCAAAAGGATCGCCATATTCTTGAGCGCGCCTACAACGATGCCAAGGGCGTGACCGCACAGTTTAATTTGAATTTGTTGACACGGGCTAACCGCGAACTCGGCGCAGATTTCGATCTCGGTCGCTGGCGGCATCGCGCAATTTACAATTCAAGCGCAGGCCGCATCGAGATGCATCTCGTCAGCGAGATTGATCAGACCGTGCATGTCGCAGACTACGAGTTCCGTTTTCGGTCAGGCGAACAAATCATCACGGAATTCTCCTACAAATACACGCCGGAAGGTTTCACGGCGCTCGCCCGTCGCGCCGGATTTGAGTTTGCTCGAATGTGGACTGACGACGCTCGGCTCTTCGGTGTATTCTATTTTACCTGTAGCCGGGGTCGCTGACCCCGGCCGCGGTCAACCCCGCGGCTTTAATGAGCGCGCTGGTTCAACTTGTCGATGTGAGTAAGCGCTATGAAGGCGCACCCGCGCTGCATTCGACGAATCTTACAGTTGAGCGCAGCAAAACCACGGTGTTGATCGGACCGAGCGGTTGCGGCAAATCTACATTGCTGCGACTCATCATCGGACTGACTGCGCCCGATTCCGGCACGATCTCCTTCGACGGATCACGGATCACGCAAGCAAACATCGACACGTTGCGTCACCGAATTGGTTACGTCATTCAGGAAGGCGGTCTGTTTCCGCACCTGACGGCGCGTGCCAATATTCTGTTGATGGCGCGCCATCTCGGAAAATCCCCAGAGGAAATGCGCACGCGGCTTGTCGAGCTGTGCGAGCTGACGAGATTTTCCAACAATTTACTCTCGCGCTACCCGATCGAACTTTCTGGGGGCCAGCGTCAACGCGTCAGTTTGATGCGTGCATTGATGCTCTCGCCAGAGCTGTTGTTGCTCGATGAACCGCTCGGTGCGCTCGACCCGCTGGTGCGTGCCTCTTTACAAAAAGATCTCAAAGAAATTTTCGCGCGCTTGCGGCAAACAGCGCTCCTGGTTACCCACGATTTGGCGGAAGCAGCTTATTTCGGCGATGGAATTGTGCTCATGAATGGAGGCCGCATCGTCCAACAAGGTTCGATTAACGATCTTCGCGAAAGGCCAGTTGATCCTTTCGTTTCCGAGTTCATCAACGCGCAAAGAACTCTGGCGGAAATATGATTTGGTGTTGCGCCTCAAGGAATGACGGCTTCCCAGTCCGCCAGTCGGACGGACTCGTCCGGTGGCGAGCCGTCAAGAAAACACGACGACTGGCAAGTCGTCGCTCCTTGATAGCCGTCCTGCTTTTTCTCGGGGTCGCATGCGCACACGCGCAGCCGATCGTCATCGGATCGAAGAAATTCACCGAATCTTATGTGCTCGGTGAGATCGCAAAACATACGCTAAACGACGCTGGGATTTCTGCGGAACATCGGCAAGGCATGGGCGGCACGATCATTCTTTGGCAAGCACTGCAAGGGGCGCAAATCGATGCCTATCCGGAATACACGGGGACGATCGCGCAAGAGGTTCTGAAAACGGACCGAGTATTATCGCTCAATGAAATTCGTGATGCTCTGACAAAATTCGGCGTCGGGATTACCGAACCGCTCGGGTTTAACAATACCTACGCGCTCGTCATGCGCCGCAGCGAAGCGCAACGACTCGGCCTGCGCACAATCAGCGATCTGCGAAATCATCCCGAGCTAAAATTTGGACTCACCCACGAATTCTTGGATCGGCATGATGGATGGCAGCCATTGCGCGCGCGCTACGGGCTGCCACAACAGAACGTCATTGGCATCGATCACGCACTCGGTTACTCGGCGCTCGCCAGCGGATCGATTGATGTCAAAGACGCTTATTCAACCGACGCGAAAATTGGCGAATACGATCTCGTCACGCTTGAAGACGATCTGCAATTTTTCCCACGCTACGACGCTGTATTTCTGTACCGCCTTGCATTGCCAGCCCCAGCGATTGCCGCGCTGCGAAAGCTCCAGGGAGCGCTGGATGAGAAACGCATGATCCGGTTGAACGCCGAAGCGGAGCGCACAAAAAATTATACGCGCGCAGCGAACTTGTTTTTCGAAGGCGACCGAGCATCGACAATTGCGCCTGGCGAAACGTTCTTTCACAAACTGAAACGCTGGACGCTGCGCCATCTTGAACTTGCCGGGATCTCTTTGGTGCTATCGGTAATCGTTGGTGTTCCCCTTGGTATTCTGGCCAGCCGCGGTGGCACCATCGGCCAGGCCATCCTTGGTTTCGCCGGCGTTATGCAAACGATTCCGTCGCTCGCCTTACTCGCATTGTTGGTTCCGCTTCCGTTTTTCGGGATCAGCGTTCGCACCGCGATTACTGCGCTTTTCCTTTACGGATTACTCCCAATCGTGCGCAACACCGCAACCGGCTTACAGGACATTCCGCGAGCGTTGCGCGAATCCGCCATCGCGTTGGGCCTGAGACCGATGGCGCGGCTCTGGCAAATCTATCTGCCGATGGCGTCGCGCTCCATTCTGGCCGGAATCAAAACCAGCGCAGTGATTAACATAGGAACGGCTACACTTGCGGCGTTGATCGGCGCGGGCGGGCTGGGCGAACCAATCTTGAGCGGACTGAACTTGAATGATCACGCCACAATTTTGCAAGGTGCGATTCCGGCGGCATTGCTGGCGTTGCTGGTGCAGTGGCTCTTTGATTTGCTCGACCGCGTTGTGATTCCAAAGGGACTGCGTTTATAGAGTAGCGCGAGCGTCTCGCTTGCGTGTGAGGTTGGGTCGCAAGCTGGGAGGCTTGCGCTATATTTGACAATGGCAATTGCGTCGATCAATCCCGCGACGGGCGAAGAGCTCAAGGAGTTCGCTTCTTTCGACGACAGCGAAATCGAGAAGCGACTACAGCGGGCTGAGAGAGCTTTCGCGACGTACCGGCACGTTCCCTTTGCAAAGCGAGCGCAGCTTATGATGGCCGCTGCTTCGCTGCTCGATCGTGAAAAAGAAAAATTCGCACGCATCATCACGCTCGATATGGGGAAACTGTTTCGCGCAGCGGTGGAGGAAGTCGAGAAATGCGCCCGGGGTTGTCGATTTTACGCCGAGAACGCGGAACGATTTTTGGAAGACGAGCCAGCGCAGACCGATGCCGCGCGTAGTTACGTGCGTTATCAACCACTCGGAGCCGTTCTTGCGATCATGCCGTGGAATTTCCCCTTCTGGCAGGTGTTTCGGTTTACCGCGCCAGCGCTAATGGCGGGAAATGTCGGGCTGCTTAAGCACGCGTCGAATGTTCCGCAGTGCGCCTTGGCCATTGAACAAATCTTTTGCCGCGCCGGATTTGACGATGGCGTCTTTCAAACGCTGCTCATCGAGCCGAAACAAGTGGAAAAGTTGATTGTCGATCCACGCGTCAAGGCGGTCACGTTGACCGGGAGCGAAAAGGCGGGAAGCGCAGTCGCGAGCAACGCCGGGCGGCACATCAAAAAGAGCGTGCTCGAGCTCGGCGGCAGCGATGCATTTATCGTAATGCCGAGCGCAGATTTTGAGGGAGCATTGAGCACGGCGGTCAAAGCCCGCACAATTAACAGCGGACAATCGTGCATCGCGGCGAAACGCTTTTTCGTCGCAGATGAAATCTACGACGATTTTTCGCAGCAATTTGTCGAGCGCATGCGCGCGCTAAAAATCGGCGACCCGTTCGACCAGACAACTGATCTCGGACCACTCGCGACGGAACAAATTTTGCAAGGTGTGCACGAGCAGGTTCAGAAATCGATCGCAGGTGGCGCAAAACTGTTGACGGGCGGAAACCGCATTCATGGTCCCGGATTCTTTTACGAGCCAACTGTGCTTGTCGATGTACCGAAAGAATCGCCGGCCTACCGCGAGGAGGTTTTCGGTCCGGTCGCATCTGTTTTCCGCGTGCGCGACGCAGACGAAGCGGTCGAGGCCGCAAACGATACCACATTCGGCCTCGGCGCCAGCGCGTGGACCAACGATCCTGCCGAGCAAGAACTCTTCACCTCTGAGCTGGAGACTGGAATGGTTTTCATCAACGCGATGGTCGCATCCGATCCGCGTCTGCCGTTCGGCGGCGTGAAACGTTCCGGTTTCGGTCGCGAGCTCGGCGCCATGGGCATTCGCGAATTCACAAACACGAAAACGATCTGGATTTCTTAGTCGGACTATCGAACAAAGAAAAAATTATGAGCGACACCAGCCAGATTTGCCCGATCTGTGGCGGCAAAAAGACGAAAGGCAAAACCACGCTTAGCGCCGACCTCGGCAGCGGAGTAGTCGTGGTGCGAGAGGTGGAAGCGACGATTTGCTCGCAATGCGGCGAGGAATGGATCGATGACGCGACGGCGCGAAAATTGGAGGACATTGTCAACGACGCCCGCGTGCGTCAGTTACAGGTGGAAGTGGCCGCGATGAAATAAAGCTGGCGGCTTCGGCCGCGTCGTCTGCCCTTTGACTGCTCGAGCCAATCACTTAGTTGTTCACCGACTTGTCGCGCCGTAGCCTCGCGCGAAGGCGAATCACCGCCTTTCTCTCGGCGCTTCGTCGTCTTGTCACGCCGAAGCATTCGCGCAGGTGGAAGCGAAAAATCGCAAAGGCGGCTTCTCATCTGAGAAAATTTCGCAGAAAAAGTCTGCGGTTGAATCTGTGTCGCCGTAGCCGCGGCCCGAAAATTTACTTTCGCTGCGGTATTCTCATAAGGGCAACCGTGCCATCTTTGTGAACGTGCGCGATAAACGGCGGACGTTGGCGTTGGCATAGGCGCTTGATGCGCGGCAGCGCCTTCACAAAAATCTGAGCGATCTCTGCTCCTGGCAGGTTGCTACTTACTAAAACAAAGCTTTGCATCTTCGAAGAAAGCAGCGCTTGCATTTCATTTCGCCGATAACGAATGCGCGAGTCTTTCGTCAACAATATCCATCTATTGCGGCCAACTTCGGGAAGCCACACTTGATCCCTCGTTCCGCTGGAGAAGCGCTCGTAGAACGCGATACCTGTTCTCCCGCGAGGCGTAGCGCCTCAGGCACGGTATGCCGGCCCAAGTTCTCGTCGGTAAAGAAAACAATCTGCTCAGGCGGCGAGGGCGAGCTCGCAACGGACCGCTTCTTCGACTTGGGCGCGTTCGCAACCATAATCTTCGGCCAATGCGTCCATTGAGTCGCCTGCTTTGTATCGCTCGGCCAAAATGCTGGTGGTAATTCCAGTACCCGTAATAGTCGGACGCCCGAAGGAAACGAACGGGTCGATAACCACAATCTTCGGCTGGTCCAAATCGTGTTTTCGCGTAAATGGGAAGAGCCTCACGGCAAATCCCGCCGCGTCATGTTCGATTCGGCGCAAATGAGCCTTGATCAGCTCGCGCATTGCCAGCTGTCCCTCTTCTGAAACAGAAACAAGTTTTTCAAATCGAGAGACAAAAAGATTCACGCCGTCTGTCTCGAACTTTTGCTCGGCAAGCGGGTGTTTGGAATGGAACTGCCTCTGCACGTAGCTAACAGCCGAGCGCACATTCGGGAGAGGCACGTGGTGCTCGCGACGGATCGCATCAAGCACATGTGCTTCTACGAGATTGACGAACGACAGAGCGGCCAGTTTTGGATCCGGCAGTGTTATCACCGGTTCGAAATACTTCTTACCGGCTTCCGTGGGATAGAATCGTCCGCGCACCCATGATCGCAGCGTTGCTAGTGGGATTCGCAGATAATGTGCAGCCTCGTTGATGCCATACGCAGGCAGTTCGCGAGGATCGGCCAGGGCTTCGATTGAAGATTTAGTGTTCAGTTCTGCTGGATACCTCCGCGCGGCACGATTGCCCTTAAGTCTTCGGAAAGCAAGACCAGCTTGCCGACGACGAGGCCGCTGGCTTGAGGTTTCATTTTGAAACCTCAAAGCGCCGTCGCGCTGGCCGCCGTTATCCCCTATGCCTTCACCGAACAGGGCGTCGCGATGCTTTCCAGCGTCCTGCGGAGTTCGCGGGCCGTACAGGTCAACATCGCCATCATGCGCACATTTGTGCGCTTGCGCGAGATGCTCCTCTCGAATACGGAAATTGCCCGCAAGCTTGCCGCGCTCGAAAACAAATACGACGCCCAGTTTAAGGCCGTCTTCGACGCCATCCGCGGGCTGATGTTCCGCCAGCTTCGCCAAAGGGAAAGATCGGTTTCCATGTTCGCGAAGGGGATACGCGAGGATACCGAGTTCGGAGACGGAAGTGACACAGCAGAAGGTTCCGTGACGAAGCGTCGCTCCAATTGCGTATTCCCATTTGTTCAGCCATTTTCTTTTCTGATGAAAGCGTCCACGAAAGGGAAGGGAAGAACCAAAGAGATTCGTTTCGACCCGATATTCTTTGCTGCCAGTGTTCCGGATCCCAAACCCACCGCGAAAGATCTCAAAGACGTTGAGGAACATGAAAACGATCCGGTCGAGCCCAAGGATCACGATACGATGGACGATACGGTCGAAGACCTGTGATCTATCGGCGGACGGTTGGATTTAAGTGAGAGTTTCGAAATCTTCCTCCCGAGATTAAACGTGCCGCTCGTGCGAAGTTCAACCCGTCAACGAGTTAAGATGTCGATCTTGCAAGCTCGTGTGATATAATTTGAGCTATGAGCGTTCCAAATCTTCCGCTGAACGAAATGAGCGTTGAAGAGAAGCTGCAAACCATGGAGGCGCTTTGGCAAAGTCTCTCAGCTGACCCCGTCGCGATCGAGTCGCCCCCCTGGCATGAGGAGGAGTTAGCGGAACGCGAACGGAAGATCGAATCCGGAGAGACGAAGTTCGTCGAGTGGGAAAAAGCGAAAGCTGATATTCGGCGCCGTACTTCGTGAGGATCGAGATCCTACATTAATATCCTGCAAGGATTTTGATGTAACGACCTAGTGGCGATGCCGATCGCTCCGCACGGGAACGCAGGGGCGTGCAGGCGTTGGCGCAAAACAATCCTTACAGGCTATAAGCCCAATGTAGGCACCCGGCTACCCTAGCTACACACGCGGCTGCGCCGTCTCGTTGGCTCCCGCCGTAGGGCTGGTGGACCCTACAAAGTAAAAAAGATTTGACCCCCGCCTGACAGGACAGTGCCGGCGACCTGTGGCTGAGGATATTTATTGGGTGGAGGCCAAATCTTTTTTACTTTGCGCCAGCGCCTACCGGAAGCGCGGGACGATTTAATCGCCGGGTTTCGATTCTATGAACACCAAGCGCCCGGTCTTGGAAGCTATTTTCGCGAATCCATCCTTGGGGACATTGACGCATTAGCTGTCCATGGCGGCGTTCACGCCAAAATTTTTGGATATCATCGCAGTCTGAGTAAACGCTTTCCCTTTGCGATTTATTACCGTGTAAAAGTTGACGTAGTTCGTGTCCGCGCGATTCTGGACTGCCGCAGAAATCCTTCGTGGATTAGACGACGCGTTCGCGGCCGATAACTGGCCGCGCCGTGCATTTCCCCGTTAACCGATCACTATTTCTCCGACGTATTGGAAGGCAGAGGGATGAAGGAAGAATGGAGCGACTGGGATGAGCGACATGGCCGGTTAAGCCGCGAGGTAGCGATCGAGCGCGGCGGGAGCCGCCGAGATACAATGGAGCGACTGGGAGGCGCGATCCGGCACCTGCCGGACTGTGAGGGTAACAGCGAGCCACAGCCGGGACTGAGCGAGTTTCAATTAAGAATTGGGAAGACGAAATAACTTAAGTAAGAACGAGAATGCAGCCGGAAGAAACGATCCCAGACAACGCACAAAAGAGTTCCGGTTCCAGATCGTTCGCATCTCTGTGCGTCGGAAATACGTTGACTACAATCCTATCGTTTCGCTATACTCATCATTATGACTACCAAATTTTTTGCCCTCATTTCTTTAATCGCCTTTGGCGGCCTTTGCGTTGTGCAAGGTCAATCGCCCACCCCAGGCGAGTCGCCAGCGGCATCGCCCTCACCGGCTGAGAAAGCTGCATCGCCTTCAACCGCCGGGTCGCCAACGGCTTCGCCCAAAGAGAAACCCGCTCGCAAAAAAGCAAAAACTGAGACAAAAGCGCGTCCGGCCGCAAGTCCAGTTCCCGCAGCGCGCACGAGCGAGGTAGCGGCCAACCCACCCACACCGGGCGGGGGCCACGGTCTCGTGTGGGTTAACACGGAGACGCATATTTACCATAGGGAAGGCTCGCAGTTTTACGGCACGACGAAGCAGGGCAAATACATGACCGAACAGGACGCAATCCAAGCGGGAAACAAAGCCGCGCCGAAGGGACGATAGGAAGACAAGTTCTAAGTAGGAATCGCTATCGTTTGGTGTGAAGTTGCCGCACCGTTAGTGTCCGGCGGTCAGCTATATTCACGTAGGTTGCCTCGGCATCTGGATAATTGCTGCATCCCAAATGTCGAACCCGTGTCTGCGCCGCATCGCGCTAGGCTCTATGCCGGAAACCTGCGATCGAATTCCTAATGATCACCAATCCAAAGCCAGACCCATTCCTCGCCCGAACACAACGCAACAGCACGGTAGCCGCGGGTAATTCTCACCGACCAGGCCCGACGATCGCAGCGCAATTGCTCCAGACGCAGACTCGGATGTGCCGGATTTTCTGAGAATTTTTCGTACGCCTTTCGGGCAGCGGCGCGCACGTCCGGCGGTAGCCTGCGATAAAGTTCCCAGAACTGCGACGTTGCGCGGGAAATTACTCCCCGAAATCGGCTGGCTTCACCCTTGGAAGCGAATTTGGATTGCGACGCAGCTGCTCCTCTGTCTCATCGAGCAGCCTGCTCAACTCTGGGCGCCGTCGTCCGTCCTGAATGATCCGTTCCCAATCCGCGTCATCGGCGAACTCAGGAAACAATGCCGGAATGTGCTGCAGCAGCTTGTCTCGTTCGGCCGCGGGCAATGTGCGGATCGCTTCCTCGATCTCACGTGCTGTGCTCATCAATGCTTACGGTAGAGCGGGCGACCGTACGGGTAAAGGAGATCAACATGCCGGTCCACCTCGCACCGATTCCGGTTTCGGCGATTTCTCTCCTCCAATCTGCGGTTTTATTTCTCATCACATCAAACATGAAACGGCGGACGACTGACATCCTTGGCTCGCCGTAACCAGTGAAGGCGGCTGATCACCGATCACTGACCACCGACGTATCGGAAAGGCAGAGGGATGAAGGAAGAATGGAGCAACTGGGAGGCGCGAACATAGAAGGTAAAGCTGTGAGGGTAACAGCGAGCGACAGCCGGCAACTGAGCGAGTTTCAATTAAGAGGTTTCTTTTGATCGCTTCAGAATTGTAACGAAAATGGCGATCAGTTCGTCACATTCCTGCCGGAGAGCTGAGAGCCTCTCTCGCGGGACGATTATCTGGCATCTCGATACAAGGACGAAAAAACTCGTTTCCCGGCAGCTTAGC